>JACQYT010000040.1 GCA_016208085.1 Elusimicrobiota bacterium
CGTCGCCCTGACGACGTTCAGCGATATGGTGAATGAGGCGCGTGAACGAGTGCTCACCGACGCCAAGAAAGCAGGGATGCGTGATGACCAAAAAGGACTGAACAAAGGAGGCGCGGGTGTTGTGGCCTATGCGGATGCGGTAGCTACATATCTCGCATTGGCAATTGACCGGCTTGCAATGACTGGGAACTCGATAGTCCGTTGGAACCCTGTCGGGGAGAAAGCCCAGCATGCGTTCGGAAGACAAGCCTTGCCAATGGTTTGGGATTTTGCAGAGCCTAATTTTTTTGCCAGCGCAACAGGAAGCGTTTATGCAGCCATTGACCTAATCGTGGATCCTCTAATCTTACTGGGCGCGGGGAAACAGGGTAGATGTAAACAGCAGGATGCAACCGTTGCCATAAACGGAATCACGCGACCAATTGTCTGCACCGACCCACCGTATTACGACAACATTGGCTACGGTGATCTGTCAGACTTTTTTTATGTGTGGCTTCGCCGGTCGTTAAGCAATGTCCACGGTGATATCTTCAGCACCGTCTTGGTTCCGAAAACTCATGAACTGGTGGCGACGCCCTACAGATTTGACGGCGATAAAGAGAAGGCACGCCAATTCTTCGAGATGGGACTAGGAAAGGCCTTTGAACGAATGTGCGCGGTTCATCATCCTGATTTCCCACTGACGGTCTACTACGCCTTTAAGCAAGCTGAGGTCGAAGAGGATAAGGACTCTGAAGGTGATGAAGTTACTGCGGTTGCCTCCACCGGCTGGGAGACAATGCTCGAAGGTCTAATCAAGGCGGGATTCGGTATTACTGGGACCTGGCCGATGCATACGGAGATGAAGTCCAGGCAAGTTGCTATGGGCACTAATGCTCTTGCATCTTCCATTGTTCTAGTTTGTCGTCCGCGCTTGGAGTCAGCCCCTCTTGCGACGCGGCGAGAGTTCGTAGCTGCTCTCAAAAAAGAATTGCCAGAAGCCCTAAAAGCTCTTCAACATGGCAATGTGGCGCCAGTGGATTTGGCGCAGGCTACCATCGGTCCTGGGATGGCCATCTTCACCCGCTACTTCAAAGTTTTAGAAGCAGACGGATCACCCCTGTCCGTTAGAACGTCTCTCCAGATCATAAATCAGGAATTGGATGCATATTTGGCTGCCCATGAAGGCGACATGGACAGAGATACTCGCTTCTGTCTTGCCTGGTTTGAACAGTTTGGGATGAATGAAAGCCCTTTTGGTGAAGCCGATGTTCTTGCCCGGGCGAAAAACACAAGCGTTCAGGGACTGGTGGACGGCGGAGTTCTTGCTGCCCGCGGCGGAAAGGTTCGTCTTCTGAAGAGGTCGGAATATGAAAAGAAATGGGACCCAGCCGAAGATATGCGGTTATCAGTCTGGGAATGCGTTCAGCATCTGATATGCGAACTTGATTCAGCCGGCGAAGAAGGCGCCGCGCGGCTGTGCGCTCACCTTGGCGGCGGCAAATCAGAGGAAGCGCGGGCGCTTGCCTATCGGCTTTATTCCTGGCGGGAAGTTATTGAACCGCATCCTGACGTTGCAAGCGGGCGTTACACACAGGCGGAATTTGCGGCTGACCTGGCGCAGGTACTGTCGGGACGCGCCGAGATGGAATACCAGGACCCCGTTGAATTTTTTCAAAGGACATACATAACCGAGGGTATGAAAAGTTTAATAGCAGCCACGCTGGAACGCTTAACCGGGAAAGGCGGGGAGCCCGTGGTTCAACTGAAGACGGCATTTGGAGGCGGGAAAACCCATACGATGCTGGCCCTGTATCATTTACTTGGCGGCAGTGTGAGCGCCGGCAAACTGGCCGGGATTGGCGAAATTCTGAAAGTTGCCCGTATAAATTCTCTGCCCAAGGTCAACATTGCGGTACTTGTTGGAACGGCGCTCAATGCCACCAAATCCAGAAAGCATCCTGCACTCAGCGGGAAAAAGCAGGTCAGAACGCTCTGGGGCGAGCTCGCGGCGCAGATTGGTGGTCAAAAAGCATATTTAATGGTGGAATCGGCAGACGCTTCCGGCGTTGCACCCGGCGCGGACACGCTGGTGGAACTGCTTGATGAGTTCGGCCCTTGCATCATTTTGATTGATGAGCTTGTAGCTTATATGAGGAATATTTACGGGGTCAACGGCCTCCCTTCAGGGTCGTTTGATTCCAATATGACCTTCGTCCAGTCTCTTACCGAAGCCGTGAAACGCTCCAGGAACGGCATTGTCGTGGCGACAATCCCGGAATCCAATATTGAAATCGGGGGCGAAGGCGGCAAGGCCGTTCTGGAAAGAATGGAGAATACGTTTGGCCGGCTGGAGGCGGTATGGAAGCCCGTCGGCGCGCTGGAAGGATTTGAAATCGTCAGAAGACGTCTTTTCACCTCCATCAAGGATGAAGCGGCAAGGGATGAGGTTTGCCGTGCTTTCGGCAGGATGTACGCGGAAGGAGGGACCGATTTTCCGCAGGAATGCAGAGAGGGAACATATTTGGAAAGGTTGAAGGCCGCCTATCCCATCCATCCCGAGGTTTTTGACAGACTTTACGATGATTGGTCAACGCTGGAACGTTTCCAGAAAACCAGGGGCGTCTTGAGGCTTATGGCCGCCGCCATACACGAGCTGTGGGTCAGGGGAGACAAATCATTCATGATTTTACCCGGCGCTATTCCAATGGACGCCCAGAAGGTCAGGGATGAATTGACCCGCTACCTGCCGGAAGGTTGGGGGGCCGTCATTGACAAGGACGTTGACGGCGAGCGGTCGGAGACTTATCAGATTGACGGTTCAAATCCAAGATTGGGACAACTGATGGCGGCCAGAAAGATAGCCCGCGCGATATTTCTGGGCAGCGCTCCATCGGTGCGGGAGCAAAGAGTCCGCGGCATAGAGGACGTCCGCGTGCGGTTGGGGGTGTCCCAGCCTGGAGAATCAATCGCCGTTTTCAATGATGCTCTTGCCAGGCTTCTGGACAGGCTGACCCATCTCTATGGCGACAACCGCCGCTATTGGTATGATCTGCCGCCGAATCTGCGGCGAACGGTGGAAGACCGGGCAAGCCGGCTTGATTGCGGCGAGGTGGAACACGAGATTGAGAGACGTCTTCAACTCGTCAGGGAGAGATGTGACTTCAAAGGGGTGCACGTTTGTCCTGAGAGCGGCGATGTGCCGGACGCACAGGAAGTACGCTTGGTGGTCATATCTCCTGTAAAAGGGCATAAAAGCGGTAAACAGGATAGCGAGGCTATTAAAGCGGCTATCGAAATATTGGAAAAACGCGGCACGGCTTCCAGACAGTACAGGAACATGTTGATTTTTGTTGTGCCGGACGAAGAACTGGTAGAGGGGGTCTTGCAGGAAACGCGCCGTTATATGGCATGGAAATCAGTCGTCAGCGATGCCGATGCGCTCAACTTGGATGGCCATCAGAGACGACAGGCTTCCGACAGCGGCCGGCGCAGCGAGGAAACCGTCCAGATTCGACTCAATGAGGCCTACTGCTGGCTATTGGTTCCTACACAAGAGGGAACAGGTCCGCTGAAATGGGACATATCACGGATTTCCGGCGGCGCCGAAAGCTATATGACCAAAGCCAACAAGAAACTGCGGACAAGCGAACAATTGATTGTGAGATGGTCACCCGCTCTTCTTAAAATGGAACTGGATCGTTGGTTATGGAAGGAGCATTCTCACATTGAGGTCAAGAAACTTTGGGAATATTTGAGCAGTTATTGTTACCTGCCGCGCTTGCGCGATGAGGACGTCTTATTGGAAACAATCCGGGAAGGACTGCGCAGCAAGGACTTTTTTGCTTATGCCGCAAGCGTGGATAGCAAAGGGCAATATCAGGGTTTGCAGTTTGGTTCTATCGGCGGCACAGTCTATTTGGATGATATCAGTATGCTCGTGAAGCCTGACGTTGCCCGGAAACAGATTAAATTAGAACCCGTGGCAGCAGGTAGCGGCGCTGCCTATCCACCAACTTCGGCGACAAAGCCGGCGCGAGCCGGTGAAGGTGCTGGCGAAGCGCAAGTCATTGCAGGCATCATGCGACCTACCCGATTTCACGGGACGGTCAATCTTGAACCCGCGCGACTGGGACGGGACGCCGGGAAAGTGGCGGAAGAAGTTGTTCAGCACCTTGTCGGATTGGCAGGTTCCCAGGTCGAGGTGACGCTTGAAATCAACGCCAAGGTTCCTGATGGCGTTCCAGAAACAGCGGAGCGCACCGTCACTGAGAACTGCCGCACGCTGAAATTCAAGACCCAGGGATTCGAGAAGGAGTAGTTGACGACTATGTCTACACCGCCAGTTGCCAATTCTGCGCGGGACATAAAGGGTAATTAAGGGAACTTTTTATGGAAGAAATGAACAGGATGAAACGCGAAAGGCTGCTGTTGCTTAGAAAGGCGGCGCAGGAAGGCGGCGGGCCGCAGAGGGTGAAGGCCCAGCGCGGCCAGGGGAAATACGCGGCGCGGGAGCGCATTGAACGCCTGGCGGACCCCGGGTCCTTTGTGGAGCTGGACAAATTCGTCATGCACAAATGCGGCCAGTTCGGCATGGATAAGAACAAGTTCCTGGGCGACGGCGTCATCACCGGCCTCGCGGCGGTCAACGGGCAGAAAGTAGCGCTCTTCTCCCAGGACTTCACGGTATTCGGCGGTTCGCTCGGAGACGCCCATGCCAAAAAGATCTGCAAGATCATGGACCTCGCCGAAAAGACCGGAATCCCGGTGATAGGCATCAATGATTCCGGCGGCGCCAGGATCCAGGAAGGCGTCGTCTCGCTCGGGGGTTACGCCGACATCTTCTACCGCAACACGCGGTGCTCGGGCGTCATCCCGCAGATTTCGCTCATCATGGGGCCCTGCGCGGGCGGGGCGGTCTATTCGCCGGCGATAACCGACTTCATCTTCATGGTCGAGAAAACCTCGTATATGTTCGTGACGGGCCCGGACGTCATCAAGGCGGTAACCCACGAGGACATCACCAAGGAAGCTCTGGGCGGGGCCGCCACCCACAATGAGAAATCCGGCGTGGCGCATTTCAAGTGCCCAAGCGAGGACGAGTGCTTTGAAAGGGTCAGGGAACTCCTGGCCTACATACCCCCGTCCAACTCGGTCGCGCATGGCCGGATGAGCACCTCGGACCCGGTGAACCGGGACAACGCCCGCCTTAAAGAGGTGGTTCCCTCCAACCCCAGGAAGCCTTACGACATCAGGGAGATCATCCTGGACGTTGTAGACGACGGGCGGTTCCTGGAGGTGCACAAGGACTACGCCGCAAATATCATATGCGGCTTCGCCTCCATCGGCGGCATCAAGATAGGCGTGGTGGCCAACCAGCCCCTGGTCCTGGCGGGCGTGCTGGATATCAATTCCTCCGTGAAGGCCGGCCGCTTCGTGCGCTTCTTAGATGCTTTCAATATCCCGATCTTCACGCTGGTGGACGTGCCGGGCTTTTTGCCCGGCACCGCGCAGGAGTACGGGGGCATCATCAGGCAGGGCGCAAAACTCCTTTATGCCTACAGCGAGGCCAGGGTCCCGCTGGTGACGCTGATCACCCGCAAGGCCTATGGCGGGGCCTACGATGTGATGGCCTCAAAACACATAGGGGCGGATGTGAACCTTGCCTATCCCACGGCCGAGATCGCGGTTATGGGCGCCGACGGCGCCGTGAACATCATCTTCCGCAACGAGCTCAAGGGGCTCACCGGGGCGGAGTTCAAGAAGAAGAAGGGCGAGCTGGTAGCCGGATTTGAGGAGGAGTTCGCAAACCCCTACAAGGCCGCGGAACTGGGCTATATAGACGAAGTGATCACCCCGGAGGAGACGCGGCACAGGGTTTATCAGTTCTTTGCGGCGCTGCAGGGCAAGAAAAAGGCGGGACCTGAGCGCCGCCACGGGAATATACCGCTGTAGAAAACAACAGCGTTGATACGTTCTTTTTGTTATTCGGTTCAGCCCACAGGTTGCAGCACAATTATGGACTCATTTATAACCAACAATAACGACAAGAAGCTGAAGCGACGCATATCCGATCTTATTCAGAACAGCGCTGAACTTAAATTTCTTGTCGGTTTTTTTTATTTTTCCGGTATAGCCGAGCTTTATGAGTCCATTAAAAAAACCTCCGCTCTTGAAATAAAAGTTCTTGTAGGACTTAATGTCGATTTAGGGGTTCACGGCATTATTGAATATGCGGACGACCAAGCCCGCACAGATACGGGACGCTGCTGAAAGAATGAAAGCTTTGTGGTCGGGACAGGTCGTTGATTCTTGAATTTTAAGCTCACGGCGAAAAGCGGCCTGGTCTTTTCACTTTTAAAATATGATTAACAAAAAACTAGAAGACATTAAACCGGGCGGGGCCAGGCGGGACGTTGCTTAAGTGCGCTTAAATGCAAGATAATTCAGCCGGTGGCTATGTCTGACAGGGAGGATTTGACTGGCATGAAACGGATTTTCGTCAGCAGCGTACAAAAGGAATTTGCGGCTGAACGGGGCGCATTGCGCGACTATCTGCGGGCCGATCCGCTGTTGAGACGCTTTTTTGAGGTTTTCCTGTTTGAGGACATGCCGGCTTCCGATCGCCGGATGGACGCAGTTTATTTGGAAGAAGTATCCGCTTGCGATTTATATGTCGGCCTGTTTGGAAATGAGTATGGCGTGACCGACAAAGCGGGAGTTTCTCCCACCGAGCGCGAGTTCAACCGGGCCACGGAACTCGGTAAAGTGCGCCTGATTTATGTGAAGGGGATTGACGACAAGGCCAAGCATCCGAAAACGCAAGAACTCATTCGGCGGGCGGCCCCGCAATTAATCCGCCGCCGCTTCACCGACAAAGCCAGCCTGCTGCCGGCGGTGTACGCTTCCCTTGTCAGTTATCTCGAGGAGCATAAGTTGATTCTGAATGGACCTTTCGATGGCGCGCCGTGCTGCGGGGCTACGCCCAAGGATCTGCAGGCAACCGAGATTAAAAAATTCATCAGAGAGGCGCGCGCTTCCCGCGGTTTTCCGCTCAAGGAATCGGCCACCAACGAAGAGCTTCTCACACATTTGAACCTTTTAGACGGAACACATCCAACTCATGCGGCGGTGCTTCTTTTCGGGAAAGAACCGCAGCGGTTTCTGCCTTCATCGGAAATCAAATGCGCCCACTTCCACGGAACGGACGTGGCGAAACCAATTCCGTCGTACCAGGTTTACAAAGGAACGGTCTTCGCACTGGTGGACCAAGCGGTGGATTTCGTTATGTCAAAACTCGCGCTTAGTGTTGGCACTCGCGCAAAAAGCGCGCAGGCCCCGGTGACTTATGAAATTCCGCGCGAAGTGGTGGCTGAAGGAATCGTAAACGCAGTCGCGCATCGGGATTACACCAGCAATGGCAGCGTGCAGGTTATGCTCTTTTCCAATCGTCTGGAGATATGGAACCCCGGCAGTCTGCCCTCCGGCTTGACACTGGAGTGCCTGAGGGAGCCGCACGGCTCGGTGCCCCATAATCCGCTATTAGCGGAACCACTCTATCTAACTCAATACATCGAACGGATGGGCACTGGCACCGGAGATATGATCCGTCGCTGCCGTGAGGCCGGTTTGAGAGAACTGGAATTTGGGGTGTCGGACGGATTTAGGCTCACAATCTCGCGGACCCCGTCCGCCATGGGGAAAACTTCGGTGAAAGCTTCGGTAAAAACTTCGGTGAAAGCTTCGGTAAAGACCAAGGAAAAAATCCTCCGGCTGCTGGAGGCCAATCCAACCATGACCTTGGCCGAAATTGCTTCTAAGATCGGGATAACAGCGCGGGCCATAGAATTGGCCAGCGCAAAATTAACCAGGGAGGGACGGTTAAAACATATTGGCCCTCGTAACAGCGGTCACTGGGAGGTTCTCAAATAAGCCCCAGAGCGTATAAAGAGGACAGGCTGCTTTTTACTGATTGGAGTTTTACTTATATTGACGACCTTATGCCGTCACGGTAAAAAAGGAAAGGCAATGCAAGGTTTCCCTTGCAAAGCCTCCAGAAATAGGATAGCAGAAAGATTTAGGATTTTCAACTTAAAAATAATTCAGTGTTTCTTAAGGTGGATTGAAACATGAAACGCATTATGATAGCCAACCGCGGCGAGATCGCCAGCCGCATCGGCCGCGCGGCCCGGGAGCTTGGGCACGTCGCCGTGGGCTTATGGACCGACAACGAGCCCGATGCCAGCCATCTGGCCTGCTGCAGGGAATGGGTCAGGCTTGAAGGCCGGTCCCACGCCGAGACTTACCTGAACATCCCCAGGCTGGTCGCCCTGGCCAAAAAGCACCGCATTGACGCCGTCCATCCGGGCTACGGCTTTCTGGCGGAGAACGGCGATTTCGCCGAGGCTTTAGCCGGGGAAGGCATCGTTTTTATCGGGCCTCATCCCAGGGCCATCAGGGACCTGGGAGACAAGGCGGTGTCCAAAACCATCGCAAGGAAAGCGGGCATCCCGGTGGTGCCCGGCTCCGCGGGCGCAGTCAAGAGCGCGCGTTCGGCGGTTGAGGCCGCCCGTGAGACAGGCTACCCTGTCCTGCTCAAGGCGGTGGCCGGCGGCGGGGGACGCGGGATGAGGATATGCCGCGACGACAAGGATGTGGAGGGACAATTTGAGGCGACGGGCCGCGAAGCCAGGGCCGCCTTCGGCAACGGCGACCTGCTGGTTGAGAAATACATCGAAAACCCCCACCACATCGAGGTGCAGCTCCTGGCGGACAGGAAAGGCAATGTCTTCCACTTCTTTGAGCGCGAATGCTCCATCCAGCGCCGGCACCAGAAGATACTGGAGGAGGCGCCGTCGCCGTTCGTCGCAGATGACGAGGCCCTGCGGCAGAACATCTGCGCCGCGGCCGTACATCTTGCGCGGGCCGTCGGTTACGACTCGGCCGGCACCGTGGAGTTCATCGTGGGTTCGGACCGGTCGTTCTATTTTCTGGAGATGAATACGCGCATCCAGGTGGAGCACCCCATCACCGAGGAGCTCACCGGCATAGATCTGATGGTCTGCATGATCCAGTCGGCGCTGGGCGACGACCTGGGCATTCCTTCCCAGGAATGGATAACGCGCTCAGGCTGCGCGCTCCAATGCCGCATCTGCGCCGAGGACCCCGTCCTGATGCAGCCTGCGCCCGGCAAGGTAACGGGGTTTGCGACCAGCTTCCCGCAGGGGACCAGATTTGATAACTGCCTCTATGCGGGCCTGGAGGTAACCCCTGATTTCGACCCGCTGGTGGGCAAGCTTGTGACCAAGGGCATCATCCGAGCGGTCGCGATCCGCAAGATGGCGGCGGCCCTGGAAGGGTTGCATATCGCGGGGCTTAAGACCAATATAGCGCTTCACAAGGAGATTTTGCGCAATGCAAATTTCCTGGCCGGCAGATATTCCACCAGCTTTCTGGACGTTGAAAGGCCGCAGGACCTCATCAAGCCGGACCTGGAGCATGAGAGCCTCTACAGGCAGTTGGCGGCAATAGAAGCGGCGCGGATGGGGATGTGAGAAGAAAGGATAAAGGATTAAGGCTAAAGGATAAAGGGAAGAGCGAGATAAAGAGGGATGAGTAAATATTTAGCGAACCCGTCATTCACTCCTGTAGTGGCAAAGCTTGCTTTGCCTTTTTACGCAGAGCAAGCTCTGCAATTACGCACTAATCAATGGAAACCTGTGAAAGTTGCATGGGTTCACCGGATATTTACAGGGATGAAGAATGAGATACTACCTTATAGCGGGTGATGGAGAAGAGTTCGTAGCCGATCTCGTGAGGGCCGGGGAACCGTCCGCATGGGTGGCCGAATTTGAATTCTGCTCCCTGGACGGCGGCGAATGGAAACACAAGCAAACGGTTTTCGTCAGGTCGCTGGCGGGCATGCTTTTCACCTCGACCGATGGCGTCGGCTGGAGCATGGCCGCCAGGGAAGACCTTCCACAAAAGATCGTGAACGCCGGCAGGATCTACGACCTTTACCGGGGCTACAAGCCATCGGGAGCGGGAACCGCGTCCGCAGGCGGCTTGACGGCGCAGATGCCGGGTCTGGTAGTAAAGATCCCGGCGCGCTCAGGCCAGGAGGTCAGGAAAGGGGAGACCCTCCTGATTCTGGAGGCCATGAAAATGGAGAACGAGATCAAGAGCGCCCTGGACGGCAGAATCAAGGTCATCCATGTCCGGGAAGGTGAGACCGTGGAAGCCGGGAAGCTGTTGATGGAGTTGGAAACATAAAAGAATAGGCTACTTTTACTACTTTTATTTGATGAGAATTGTCCACGACTCAAGCTTGCTCTGCCTGTAGCGGGCGGATTTATCCGCCAGAAAAGCAGGTCGCATAAATGCGACCGCTACAGAAAAAAGGCAAAGCAAGCTTTGCCATTATCCGAAAATTAATTCGGGGGCGGTTATGGTGAAAAAAATCGCGCACCTGGGCATAGTCGTCCGGTCACTCGACGAGGCGGTCTCGTTTTACGAAAAGGTCCTGGGCCTGACCTGCTCCGGCAGGGAAGAGGTCAGGGGCCAGAAAGTGCGGGTCGCTTTTTTCGCCTGCGGCGAGACCCGTATAGAGCTCATTGAACCGGTTTCGCCGGACAGCCCGGCGGCGAAGTTCCTGGCCAACCATGGCGAGGGCCTCCACCATGTGGCTTTTGAAACCGAGGATATAGAGGCACAACTGCGGCTGGCCAAGGCGCAGGGCTGCGTCATTCTGGACGAAAAACCCCGCGAGGGCGCCGGGGGCGCCAAGATCGCATTCCTGCATCCCAAGTCAACCCACGGCGTCCTGACGGAATTCTGCAAAAACGGCTGACACGCCGTTTTTCCGGAGTTGCTTTCTTTTGCTTGGTGTTGCTAACCAAAAAAATTCAGTTGATTGGTAAAAAAATCCCCAAAAACAGCCTTTTCCAACGCGACATGAGGCTGTCGCGTTGGTCTGCTATACTTTTAAGAGATATCCATGAACAGGGGCTATGCCCTTCAGACGGCCTTTCCAATTGCCGCCCTATGAGGAAAAGTAATATGATAACAATAAGGCAACAGGACGAGGGGACGGTTCTTAATATCTTAATAACTTTTTCGGCGCACGTGACGGAAGATTTAGGAAACGTTGCTTCAAGTCTTCGTGATTAGAAATCAGGAATTCGGGAAAGCCGGGCGGGGAGAAGTTTGCGGGCAAGTCGGAGAAGCCGTCCGGGCGAAGGTTCGGGACGGGCGGGACGGGCGGGACGGCGGGACGGGACGTTGCTCACAGAATGATAGATTATAAAAAAATGCGTTCCATTTTTTGGATTCAATTTCGGCAACACGAAGAACATTTGGAGTGAACAATGGCTACAAACGGAATCACCCGCATACAGCCGCAAGGCGACGATCTATTTGATCGTGTTGTTTCTATTCTTGAACAAGCCCGCGCCAATGTTGTTCGGTCTATCAACAACAATATGGTTATCGCCTATTGGCTCATCGGGCGGGAAATCGTACAAGAGATTCAGGGCGGGGATGAGCGTGCCGAATACGGCAAGCGGGTAATTGAACAGCTTTCCACGAAGTTGATACTTAAGTACGGACGCGGTTTTTCCACCACCAACTTGCGCTACTTTCGAACTTTTTACACGGTTTATTCTAACCGTATTACAGAGATTCGCCACATCGCATGTGGCGAATTAAAAGCGTCAGGAAAACGCCACATGCAAAGTGGCGTTTTGGATGCCATGTCGTTAGCGGTCGAACAAGCCGGCGCCAAGCGGGGGTTCTCGCCCAATTTGGGCTGGTCGCATTATCGGACCCTGATGAATGTTGAAAATCAGAATGAGCGTTTTTTCTACGAAATAGAAGCGGAGAATGAAGGCTGGGATGTTGAGCATCTCAAACGTCAGATGCATACCCTCCTGTTCGCAAGGCTTCTCAAAAGCCGCGATAAGGCAGGCGCTATGGAACTTGCCTGTCAGGGACAGAAGCTTGTCTCACCGGGCGACACTATTAAGAATCCCTACATACTTGATTTTCTTGGCTTGCCGGATTCCGAGGTTTTTCGCGAGTCTGAAATTGAAAAAGCGATTATTGATAATCTTCGGTCGTTTCTCCTTGAACTTGGCAAAGGTTTCGCTTTTGTGGAGCGCCAGAAACGAATGCAGTTTGAAGATAACTTTTTTTATATTGATCTGGTTTTTTACAACTGCATACTGAAATGCTACCTGTTGATTGACCTTAAGATTGGCGAGTTGACGCATCAGGATGTCGGTCAGATGGACAGCTACGTCCGGATGTTCGATGACAAAAACCTTACAGAAGGCGACAATCCCACCATTGGCCTGATTCTCTGCGCAAAGAAGAACGAAACCATCGCCCGCTATTCCGCGTTGAATAAAAATAAACGATTGTTCGCATCCAAATACATGCTCTATCTGCCGACCGAAGACGAATTGCGAAGAGAGCTTGAACGCGAAAGGCAGCTCATCGAAAATTTAAGAAGGAAGGGAAAATAATGGGAGGATACGGGATGTGAGGCTGAAGTTAGTGGCCGCTGCGAGGTTGGGCAAACTTCCCTGCGCCCGGAATTAGACAACCTGGCTTCTTTAGCCTTCAAGCTGCGTTATATGACGCATGTAATGAAAATCTTCACCGACAGTCCGGCCTTCGCCGAGAAGATCATTGGTCCGGCCCCGGGCCGTCCGCCTCAAGGCGCGGACAGAGACAACCCGTGCGACACGCACGACAATATCCGCGTCCTGGCGGACAGGCTGCTCCGAGGCAGCGAGACAGCTAGGCAGCTAGACAGATCCGGCGGTCCAGCCGCCCAGCCCTGCGAAATTGATTTCCATCCTCTTTGGAAGCACCTTTTGATCGCGGAGCGGTCCCCCAGGTCGCAGTTCGACGAGCTGATATCCTTTATCCGCGAACGCCCCGGCCTGAGCGGAGGCATCCTGGCTCTGGCCGGAAGCGGAACCGGTTTCCACGGCTCCGAGGGCAGGCCGTGGATCTGCGGCGAGGGCAACCTCCACCTGTGCGCTTTCCTGGCTCCCGAGCCTCCGGCGCCGCACCGGGCCTCTGCGTACATGGTCCTTTCGGTCGTCTCCGTTCTCCAGACGCTGGATTCACTGGGGTTTGGGGGCAGGGCCGCGGTCAAATGGGTCAACGACATCCTCATTGAGGACGCCAAGGTCGGCGGGGCGTTGGTCCATACGCAGAACCTGGGCGCAAGCATAAACGGAGTCGTGCTCGGCTTCGGCCTGAACGTGGAGACGGCGCCCGCGGTCCCGCGGGACCGGTTCGTTCCCAGGGTCGGGTCGCTGGCGGAGTTCGCGAAGGACAAAACCGCCTGCCCGCCAGGAACCCAACCAACGCCGGTTGGGGTATTTGGCAGGCGGGCGTGCAGCCTCGGTCCCGTGTTCAGGAGGCTCTCCGCCGTCCTGGCGGACAACTATCAGAAGCTGCTGGCCGGCGGTTATCGCGAACTGCACGAGATCTATGCGGCGAGATCTGTTGTGCTGGGCCGGGCTGTCGCCGTTTATGACGGGGACCGCGAGCTCTGCCGGGGCAAGGCGGTCTCCATCGGCGAGAACCTTGAGCTGTTCCTGGAGGGAGCGGGCCAGCCCGTCACCGGAGGAAGGCTGGCATTGCTTTAACAGCAGGGTATAGGGGATAGGGTAAAGGGTTTAGGGTTCAGAGTTAAGGAGTTCCTTATTCCTCCACCCTCCACACTATACCCCAGACCCTGCACCCTTTCTTTGGCTTTAGAGAAAATATTTTCCTTTTTCTATTAATTTATCGGCGATTTTGCGCTCCAGAGTTACGGGATCGGCCAGATTGTTGGCCAGCGGTCTGCCCAGCCTTTTAAGCCGGCCCAGATAGGATTTGAGCATATCCCCTTCTTCAAGAAAAGCCAGGACTTCCTTTGCCAGTTTTTCGGCCTCCAGCGCGGCGTTCTGGACGTAAAGCTTTACGATCGTTTCAGGGATTTCTCCGCCGGATTCCCTGGCCCGCAACAATCCGCTCTCCGCTATATAAATCAGGCTGAGCATATTGCTCAGCCTGCCCAGGATTTCCTGCTCGCCCATTATCTTTTCCTTCGCCGGGAATTTCTCCAGGACCCTTCCCCCCGCCACGAAAAACATTTTTTTGATGCTGTTTACCAGCTCCGCCTGCAAAGCCAGCGGTTCAGCCGGGAGTTCTTCACCGGAGGTTTCCTCAAGTTGTTTAGCCAGCACGGCGCCCGCCTGGGCCAGGGGAAGCCGGCCTTTGCCCGCCCGGTCCAGCAGATTCAGCACAACCGTCAGCCTGTTTATCTCGTTCGTCCCTTCAAAGATCCTGTTGATGCGGGCGTCTCTCAGGTAACGCTCGGCCGCGTAATCCTTGATGTAGCCGTAGCCGCCGTGGAGCTGCACGTTTTCGTCGGCTATATGCCAGAATATTTCACTGCCGGCGACCTTTAAAATGGAGCATTCAATCTCATATTCCCTCAAAGCCTCAAGTGTTTCCGCGGAATTCTCCAGGTTAACGGCCTTGAGCTTTTCTTCTATCAAGCCGGCCGTCCTGTAAACAGCGCTTTCCGTCATCCAGGCCCCGACAACCATGCCGGCCAGCTTTTCTTTTATCAAGCCGAATCGGGCGATGGGCATTGCGAACTGTTTTCGCTCAAGCGCGTATTGAACGGCCTCCGTGATCACGTGTTTGGAGGGCCCCACCGTCATTGCGCCCAGCTTCAGCCTGCCGAGATTCAGAGTGTTAAAAATAATATGAATGCCTTTGCCTATCTCCCCCAGCAGGTTTTCAACGGGAACTTTCACGTTTTCCAGGTTGAGCGGACAGGTGGAAGAGCCGCAAATTCCCATTTTATTTTCTTCTTTGCCTATGGTTAAGCCCGGCGAACCCCGTTCCACCAGGAAACAGGCGGATTTCTTCGGGTCGCCGTCCACCTTCGCCAGAACGGTGAATAAACCGGCAAAACCGCTGTTTGAGATAAAGGTCTTGCTTCCGTTTAAAATGTAGAATTTCCCGTCCCCGCTCAGTGTCGCTTTTGTCTTTGCGCCGTAAAGGTCGGTTCCGGCTTCAGGCTCGGTGGCGGCAAAGGCCCCTGCCCATTCGCCGCCGACCAATTTTGTTAAGTATTTCTTTTTTTGCTCTTTAGCGCCGAAAAATAATAAGGGATGGGTGCCGATCCCGCTGTGCGCGGCCCAGGAAACCGCCCAGGAGCCGCCCGCCCCAAAAATTTCGGATACCAGCATCGCGGTTATAAAATCATAACCGGCTCCGCCGTATTCCTCCGGCGCATCGGTCCCCAAAAAACCCAGCTCCGCCGTTTTTTTCAGCAGAGCGACGGTCAAGCCATAATCGCCCTTCTGGGCGTCAATTTCGGCTATTTTGGGCGCGACCTCTTTTTCTATGAACTTCCCTGCCGTTTCAGCCGCCATTTTCTGCTCAGCGGAAAATTTTTCCGGCGTGAAGATCCTCGCGTTTACCGGAAATCCCAGGCCGTCGGGGATTGAAAAATACCCCCCCGCGGCGGTATCGTTTTTGTTCTCCACGCTCATAGGTGTCTCCTTTTTGGAAGCGGTATAGTTCAAGTTTAGCAGTTATTGGACTTAAGTCAAGCGCTTTTTTGGCGCGCGGCCTGGATAACAGCCTTTATACTTTGTAACATATTTTTCATTGAATTTTAATAGTTATCTGGTAGACTATTATTATGATATGTTCCCGCAGGGCCGGAAAGGGTCTTCTAGGCTTGGCTGCCGCTCTTGTTTTTTTTGCCGCCCGGCTCCCCGCAGTCGCCCAGGTTTTAAGCCCGTATAACACAGGCGTAACTTCCAACACGCTTTCGTTCGGCTGGACGGATGGCGGTTCCCCCTATTTCATCGCGCTTTCAACGGCAAGCGATTTCTCGGTCGTCGCGGCCACCGGCTCCTTGGCCGGCACGACTACCAACTATATCAACCTCACCGCGAACGAACTCTATTATTTCAGGGTGAAACGCGCAGCGGACAATGATTCCGCTTACGCTTCCAACCAGCTCTCCACCGTCACTTATGCCGCGGCGCCGTCCGGCCCCTATTTCATATCCGATTATTTTACCGCCAATTCCTCTTACAACGCGTCGGTCAATATGGGCTGGGAGACCAACGGCAATCCGGAATGGACCGACTACCTGGTGACTTACTCGACCAGCAGCGAGCTTGCCGGCGCCGCTTCGTTCATTGAGCCTTTTCCGCCGGTGGATATAGGCGCTCTGAAAGCCAATACCACCTATTATTTCAAGGTAAAAGCCGTAAACCTCTACGGCAACTCCACGGCCGATACCGGCATTATCTCCACCGCCACGCTCGCCATTAAACTGTCCGACATAAACACCGCCGTTTATGAAACCAGCGCGACGGTTTCCTGGACGCCGGTCTCAAGCCTGGTACAGTCCCAGACTTCGGAAGGCTACCGGCTAATACTTTCATCCTCGCCCATTTTTGCTGATACCGTCATATTCTGGAGCACCCCGACCAACACCACCGCAAGTAAAGACCTGACCCCCCTTGACCGGAACACGACTTATTATTATAACGTGGGCGCTTTAAACTGGAACGACGCCCCTAATTTTGACGAGCTGCGCACTTTCACGACGCTAGCCGCCAGGCTCCAGAACCTTACGCTGTTAAGCATAGGCGCCGATTCCGCCGGCCTCTCCTGGACCGCGCTGCCCGTCGCGCCATCCACCGCCAGCGCCTTGGCCTACACGCTTGAAGCTTCGTCCACGAATTTTACGGGCGGCGTCATCTATTCCTCCTCTACCCTAATCCCTCTACCCTCTACCCTTTCCGTTCTCGGCCTGGACGCTAATACCACTTACTATTTCCGGGTCGGTTCCCTGAACCAGGGCCTTACCCCCAACTATTCCACAAGCGCCGCCGCTATAACACTCGCCCTGCCGCTCCCGCCCGATACCTTAAGCGAGACTGTTTCAACGCAAAGTATAACCGTAATTTTAAATGATCCGTTCCCCCTAACCCCGCAGGGGTATTCCTGCGAAGGCTATATCCTTGAAGGCTCCTCCAGGACTTTCGGCTCGGGCGCGGTAGTGCATTCTTCGGCATCATATTCAAACTTTACCGACTCGCTGATGCTTGACGGTTTGCGCGCCAATACCACCTATTACCTGCGCATGGCGACCTTAAACTGGGCTCAAACGGCCAATTTCATAACTCTCCCCCAGGCCGTCACGGCCATGCCGTCCCCCTTAAGCCCGGTGGCGCTCGTGAATGTATGGCAGTCAAGCGCGGTCGTCTCTTTTCCAAGCGTTAATTCCGACGGTTATATCGTTGAAGCCTCCACTTTTGAATATTTTAACGCCGTTGTAAGCTCTCTCACCGCCGACGCCGCGACGGCCTCCCTGACCGTCCCGGGGCTGGATGAAAATACGCGCTATCGTTTCAGGGCTGGCGCTCTTTATAACGGCGCCACCGTATATACGCTTTCAACGCCGGACATTAAGTCAACTCTGACGCTTCCCCTGACTAACCAGCAGATAAGCGGGGTTTTTTACTCAAGCGTCGCCGTTTCCTGGACCCCGTTGGCCGCGGGCCCGCAAAAGATGACAGCTGAAGCTTATCTCCTGCAAACCTCCTCTTCCCAGTCGTTTGATACGGTGCTTTATTCCTCCTCCACCGCGGATATAGCCGGCGCGGGCCTGGGCATAGAGAACCTTCTGCCGAACACCAGCTATTACTTCAGAGCGGCCACCGTCAACTGGGACGGAGAAAAGAATTATGTCTACACGCCGGGCACCTCTACTCTCGCCAATGCCCCAGTCCAGTCCCCGGACCCGGCGACGGCCTTTACCGGCCTCACTACGGGCCAGATGACGGTCAACTGGGATAAGAACTCAAATCCTTCCGACACGCTTTATCTTGTGCAGCTGTCTTCCAATTCAAATTTTTCGCCGCCGGTATTTTCCTCCGGCACAAAAAACGTCTACGCTTCTTTCGCGGGGCTTATACCCAACACCACTTATTATCCGCAGACCACCGCCCTGAACCGGCTTAATATCCCCACCGGGCCCTTTGATTTCAGCCCCATGGCCACTCTGGCTTTCAATCCCGTGTACGGGGATTTCTCCGGCATCGGAGTGTCTTCCATAACCCTTAACTGGGGGCACGGCGACAACCCGGTCGGCAGCACTTACTATGTGGCGAAGCTCTCTTCAAGTTCCGCCTTTGCCGAACCGGTGCTTTCATCCGTCACTTTGAACAACAGTTCCACTTTCTACGCGCTGGTCTCCAACGCCACTTATTACCTGCGCGTCTCCGCGCTTAATTACACCAACGTCGCGACGCCCCCCACGGAGCTCGGCGCGGCCCTGACGCTGCCGGCAACGGCTTATCTCCTGGCTTTTGAAAACACGTTTTCCGGCCTTATGATAGACGGCTTCACGCTTCACTGGGCGGACAACGGCAATTCGTCCTTTACAGTATATAACCTTGAAGTCTCCACCGCGGACGATTTCAACGCGGCAGCCAGCAGCAAGACCGCGTCCGTGCGCGGACTTGATTACATATTCACGGACCTTCTGCTGGACACCACCTATTGGGCCCGCATCAAGACCATGGGCCAAAGCGGCATAACGACCGGTTTTGTGGCGGCCGGCTCCACAAAGACGGTGCGCTACGCCCAGGGCGGCGTCATAGCCGCGGTGGATACTGCCGTGACCCTTGACGCCTCTTACGGCGTCATCACGGTTCTGATCCCGGCCGGTTCGCTGGGCGGCTCCACCAGATTGCAGTTAAAGCCCGTAACCTCTTTTATGCCGCCGGTCTCGGAGGCCGCGACTTTAAGGGAGACCGGCATCGGCATTGAAATGACGCACTTTCCTCCGACCCTGGTTTTAAACCCGCTGACCATAATTCTGCCTTACAGGATAAGCGATCTGCCCCCCGGCATAGACCGGTCCAGGCTTGTCATAGCGCTTTATGACGAGATACATAACGTCTGGGTGCCGCTGCCGTCGGTCTCCGACCTCTCCGGCAACAAAGTCACGGCCAAGACCTGGCATCTTTCCACATTCCAGTTGATGGAAGCCACCGCCGGCGCCGGATTTTCCGCCGTCAAAATATACCCGAATCCCTACACCCCGTCGAGCATCAGCGATGCGATGCATTTCACCAATCTGCCCCCCTACTGCAAGATAAAGATCTACACTTTTCTGGGCGAACTGGTAAAAGAATTTTCAGCCGACATCAACGGCATGGCCTACTGGCTCGGGAACAACACCGGAGGACAGAAAGTGGCCAGCGGGATTTATATAGCTTTACTTGAAACCAGGGATAAAAAGAACAGTAAAACCGTCAAAGTGGCGGTGGAACGGTAGGGGATAGGGTAGAGGGTTTAGGGTAGAAAGGGAACGGCCGGATATTAAAATGAAAAGCAGGCGGATTAAAAACAAAAACATAAAAGGCAAGACGGCAGGTCTTTTGCAGAGGTTTTTCTATTGCCTTTTTTTTGCCGTTTCCCCATCTCTACCCTCTACCCTCTACCCTCTACCCTCTTGTGCCGCCGGCTTCGACAGAAACTTCGCCGGCACCGCCGGCGTGCAGTCCCTTAAAATAGCCGTGGATGCGCGCGGTGTGGCCCTTGGCGAGGCCTTTTCCGCCCTGGCGGACGGCGCCTCCACCCTTGACTGGAATCCGGCCGGTCTCATCAAGATAAAAAAACAGTCCCTGTCTTTCATGCACTCGCCGTATCTCGCCGACACTTACCTGGATTTCTTCGCCTACGCGCAAAACGCGGGTCCGATGGGATGCTGGGGCGTGGCTTTTAAATATATGAACTACGGGAGCATAAAGAAGACCGATTCAAGCGGCGTGCCTTTGGGCGGATTCACCCCGTATGACATGACGGCAAACGTGGGTTTTGCGACTTATATTACGGGGTTTAACAAGGAGCCGGAGGAAAGGTTTGTGCTGGGCGCCACCGGCAAATTCGTCAGGTCGCAGATACTCATGGCGGACAACACCGTCTCGGCGGACATAGGGATACTTTTCCCCTACTTCTTCGACAACCGCTTCCAGCTGGCCATGTCCGTCCAGAACATAATGGGCACGTTAAGGTATGATAAAGAGGATTACCCCCTGCCGCTTATACTGCGCCTGGGAAGCGCCACAAAGATCAACAATTATTTCATTTTAACCGCCGATCTGGTGGCCGCCAGGGATAATTACCCTTTTCTGGCCATGGGCGGAGAAGTTAAGATAAACGTACGTAAGACGGCGCTGTTCCTGCGCGGCGGCTTCAACACCCGGGCCGTCACGGATGTAAGCGGTTTCAGGAACCTGACATTCGGCACGGGCTTTAAATACGGCGCTTATTCAATAGACTATTCCCTCTCGCCTTTCGGCAGCCTCGGCTCCGTCCACAGAATCTCCGCGGGACTGAACTACTAACCCGAAAATTGCCGGCAATTTTCGGAAGGCTAAAGGATAAAGGCTTAAGGATGAAGGAAAAAATACGGTTTTTTTCCGCCCTTTAGCCTTTATCCTTCATCCTTTATCCTTCCCGTCCGCCTCAAGGCGCGGACGGGTAAGCGGGAACGCCAGTCCCATCCACACGCCGGAAAATACAAAACCTGCGGCCGCGTAGGCCACCGCGGGAATAACCGTCACGGCGCTGGCGGCGGAAAGGACAAGGGCGGTAAAACCTTTTGAGAACCGGTATGAGAATGCGTCCGCCACCTGCTTGGCACGGTAGCGGGTGTCGTAGGAGAACGGTATATAGAGCGTCTCCTTGGAAGCCCTGAAAATGGAATAATCCATGCCTTTGAAAAGCAGGAAGGCTAAAGCCGCCACGCCCAACTGCGGATAGATCAGAAGCAGGGCGCAGGCGCCCAGGTGCACTGCAGGGATAGAAACCTGAATATACCTTATGCTGATACGCCTTAACAGGAACGGCGCCAGCAGGAACTGCAGGCTGAAAGAGAAGATATTGACCTTCATCCAGAACCCGCCGAGATACGCCGTGCGCATGTCCTTATCCGGCAGGGCGTTCTGCACCAGCCGGGCAAAATTGAGGTCCAGGACGGTGGCCACCACCTGCGTCGCGAAGATGATCAGCGCTATATAGAACACGGTGCGGTTTTCTTTTAAGATGCTCAGGTGGAGATGTCCTTTCCTGCCCCCGGCCTCGTCGGCCTCGGGCTTGGGCTCGCCGGCGCAGGCATAAGCCGCCCGGAACAGCGCCAGGGCGGGCAGCATGACAAAAGCGCAAAGGAGTATAAAAGGCTCCGTATGCAGGACCGCCGCGTAACGGCTCACGATGTAGCCGCCTATCATGGAACCGAGCGCGCCCAACCCCGCCACCGGCCCGTTGAAGACCTTCCCCTCTTCGTCCCTGAGCGTGCTGTTGATGAAAGACCAGTACTGCTCCGAGATTATCACGATATAAGATTCCTTGAAGACATAAAGGAAGAACGCCACCGCTTTAAGCCCGGTCTTGAGCGCGAAAAAAGACAGCGCTAAAACGGCTATGCTGGCCAGTATGGACCCCGCCATCGAGCGCGCCCCGCCGGCCGCGGAAAGCAGTCGCCCGTAGAGATATATCAAAAGCCCCATCATCAGCGGCACGAAACACAGGGCATAAACTTTGGCTTTGGCGCCGAATTCGGCGATAAATATGGATTCGGCGCTTGAGCGGATGAACTCATAGCCGCAGAACATGCACGTAGCCGAAAAGCCGGCCAGGAACACGGCCCTGGCCGCATATCGGCCGCGTTTGGTCTTCAAAGCCGCAGTAAGGGTGGACATAGGAAGAAGTCTAGAGTGGAGAGTCTAAAGTCTAAAGATTAAGGAAATCCGTTTTACACCCTACACTTTAGACTCTAGACTTTCGACTTTAGACTATTTACTTTTCCTCAATATTTAAACCGTCCTTTTTCGTAGATCGTGACGGTTTTCCCATTCTTGAGCCTAGCCGTGACCTTTTTATCCTCGGTGTTGACCAGGTCCCAGTGGACGGCCGAGCTATTGTAGCCGAGCTTCTCTTTGACTTTTTTGGTCAGCCTGGAAATATCGCCCGCGTAAGTGTCGGAGTAGGAATCGCCCGCGGCTATGTGGGAGTTGCCGTGTTTGCCGCCGTGGTTTTCATCAAATAATGTGTCGGCCATGAATTTGTCTATTTTTGAAAAACGCGCGTCGGTAAGCGAATATTCGCCCACCCTGCAGGCGCCTTTGTCCGTGCCGAGGATCTTTTTAACGAAATTCTCCCCCTTTCTCGCGGATATTTTCACGGCCCGGCCTTCTTTGAATTCAAGGCGGATGCCGTCGGCGTAATTGCCGCTCCTGAAGGACGGCAGATTGGAGTAATACACGCCTTTGGTCCCGCGCCAGTCCGGAGAAGTGAAGATCTCAAAGCTGGGTATATTATGCCCGCTGACTCCCAGGAATTTTCTCAGCTCGCCCAGCTTTATCTCAAGATCCATGGACAGGGATTCCGTCCTGATGGCGTCTATCTTCAAACCATTAAGCCATTTTTTTATGGCCCTGCTGTTCCTGAATATTTCAGCCCATTTCTTCGGCGGGTCTTTTTCGTCAAGGAAGCAGGCCTTTATTATCTGCGCGGCGTATTCTTTCAGGGAAAGTTTAGCCTGCCTGGCCGGTTCCTCCGTCGGATAAGTGCACAAGGTCCAGCCGAATTTCCCCTTTTCCTCGTTTTTGGTCATCAGATCGCGCAGGACTTTCCTGGCCACGGCCACCTCGCCTATTTTTTTAGGGTCCACGTCCTTTAAGTGGGTGAGCGAACTGGGGGCGGATATATATATATTGCCGTTCAGCGCCCCGGCGAATTCTTTGTCTCCGGCGGCAAGGAACTTGCGCTGTTTTTCGTCGGAGTAAGTATAAAAATCCTTTTCAAGGCCGGGGGTCGGCAGGACCCTGAACACGACGTTGTATTTCCGCTGCACGAGCTTCCTGTAGACGATCTCGCCGAGCGCCATCCCCCCCGGTTCGCACCTTATTAAAACCGTATCGTATTTTTTGAACCCCGACCTGGCTGTTTTCAATCCCCAGAGCAGAACATCCGCGTATTTTTCCAGTTGGACCTTAGAAAGCGCGTTCATGTAAAACTCCTTATCCCGAAAAGTGTCCGCAACCCTGCTCCTATTATATTTTATTAAAAATTTTTGCGGCAAAAATTTTTAATATACCCCGCCCGGCAGCCGCGGGGAAACCTTAGGGCAAGAGGGAGTTTGGCCGCTTGATGAGCATAGCTCTTGATGCGGCACTGGCATAGCCTTGAGGGAGAAAGAAATTTCTCCCTCATCCTGTTGGATACAGTTGAATTGTGTCGCTTCGCTCCACCAGGGGGGTCAGTCTTTCCATGATATATGACTTTTCCACTTTATCCCGCCGGCGTTCTATAACGCTCTTTATGTCGGCCCAGTCCCGCGGCCGGTCGGCAAAGGCTTTCATAATTATTAAATCCTCGGCCGAGCAGGTCAGGAGATTAAGGCCCGGAAGGAATTCAAACCGGCTCGCCCGGTTTACCGCCTCTTCCTCAAAAGCCAGGCCGGCGAACGCGATATCAATACCCACGCCGCCCGTTGATTTAAGCAGAAGAACGCGGTTTTCCCGGGCGAACGCGGCGGCGGCCGGAATCCTGGCGGAATAGGCGGCAAGCAGGGCGTCTATGAATTTCTTCTCATCGCCGAATCCTGTCAGCAAAGCGACGTCCACATCAACCGTCAGGCGGGCTTCGCCCCACCGCTGCAACGCCAGGCCGCCTATAAAGCAAAAACGCCAGTTTTCTTTTTCAAAAAAATTCTGGAGCTCAAACGCCGCCTGAAACAGTGTTTTCAAGGTCTTAGCCTCTTGTACCAGCGTTGCTGGTCCACCAAGCCGGAGGCGGGCCCGGACGGGAAATGGCGGATAGCGGATTGAAAAGCGTCTTCAAGCAGTTCAATAGTCTGCCGCAAATCGGCATGGACAGACTCTTCCCTGCGAATACGTTCCAGTTCCGGCCCCGCTTTTTTCCAGCGCGCGACCCATTGGCGCATAACTTCCGTTTTGCGATTATCCATTGTAAATCCCTTATATATTTTAGCATTTTATAAAAAGGCGCCAGGCGCCTTTTTATGACCGGCAAAACACCGCCCCGGCATCCGCTACGCGGCCGCCGCGGCGGTATTTTCTGTGAATGATATGTCGCCACCGGCCGGAGGCGGAGCAGCAAACAGCCATAAGGAAGGCCACTGCCGGGACTGGCCTGGCCGTATAGGGGCCGTCCAGACCCGGCAGTGGCCGCTTTATTTATCGGCAGAAGGTTGATTTTAATCATAGGTCTTTTGACCCATCGGCATCTGGGTCTAAATGCTTAGGACTATTTTGCCCTTTTCCATTAGAATATGTTATTTCTTATGTAATCCCCGGAATTTGGCCGGGGAGCATCCACCTCCAGACCTTAATCTGGCTTCACCATAAAGATCTTATGTTCCGGCAAGGATGGAATTCGTGGTTTCAAGTAAGTTAATCGAAGTCAGCGGAATAGTTCTACAGCCGCACTTTACCAATGACCGACTTGTTTATACTTTACGAGTGAAAATGCGGCTGTAGAAATAGTTAACGCAGTGAGTTAATGATAGTACTGAGGAAACAATGAAACGTGTAATATTAACCGCGGCAATCCTAACGGTTTTTTCATCTGGGATTTACGCGCAAAAGTATCCTAAGTTTGACCAAGGAGTAAATCTGTCAGACTTTTTAAAAGCTGCCGCAGAGACATCTTCTCTTCAGGTTCCCAGTTTACTTCCGGAGCCTATCACAATTACCGTCAAAACCTGTAATTTTAATGATATGCGACTTTCCGGTAAATGGTCGCCTTTGCCCCCCAATCCGGGTTACTTTCTTGGCCGTTTCGGTCGCTATGTTGACGGCAATACAGCTTATAAGTATGCTGAAAAATACCCTCCTCTGCTTCAACCTATTCAAGATCCAGCGGCACAACTATTGTTAAAAGACTGGGACAAAATAAATATCGGTAAGGGGTTGTTGTTAGGTAGGGCATCCACCCTGGATAACACGGACAGTGGCATATATAAAAGGGGAATAGCACTTAATCAGGAGGCTGCTGCGTTAAACGAGGAAATTGATAGATATAATGCCGACTTGGCAAAGTACAAAAAGGAATGTACCAACGTGGTTAGTGAAAAATGCACTAACTGGAACAACGACCTCCACAAGTGGCATGACGGATTGGTCGATAGAATTAATAAGCACAACCAGGCTGTAGCAAACTTAAAAGTTGAGTATAACACCTTTATGGCATCAGCATCCACCTGGTTTGACGATTTGACGGCTTGGGAGCAATTTATCCTCACATTTATTGAGAAGGCAGAAGCGTTGGCGCACGATACTGGGAACTGCACTTATGATGAATGGGAACCGCTCCAGAAAGCGGTTGACACATATTGTCATGGGGTGGAGTTCCATTGCGGGCAATGGAATCCTACAAATCCGATATTGGATTGTCCCACATGGCGCTTGTTTCTCGCAAAAGGTCTGGCTTGTTATGATGCGCGGCACAACATCAATACGAAGTGTTACAATGGGGGAAATCCCACACATACCGAAGCCGAAAACAATGCTATTAAAGCCATAGCGAACTGTCAAAAACTAATAAACCAATTCTGCTGGAATTCTTGCGGACCTATAATACCTGTGAGGAGATATGGTCTTGGATTCTAATGCCTTACGGCTGAAGGAGAAAATAGAAGCGGCGTTTGCCGATGTCCCGTATCCTGGCGACAACAACTTGGTGGAAACAAGGATTCCAGAGGATTTAGACGCCGTAAAATATTTTAGGGGAGTTAAATGGCAAGACTGGAAAGATAAACCTGCGGAATTCCTTAACTCAAAGGCTAACGATTATTCGTTTTTCCTGTCCCCGGCTGCTTTCCGCTATTATCTTCCTCTTTACATGATACTAGTGTTAACCGATTATGCCGCTTCTGGCAACCGGGCTGGTGAAATTATCACCAGCCTGGAGGCATTAGGGGCAATAGACAAAAAAATACGCGACCATGCAAAAAGACAGTTGTCACCAATGACAGCCGCACAGCTAAAAGTAATTCTTGAATACCTGGAATTCTTCAAACGAAAACATGGTGCGGATTATATCATTGAAGATATAGATTCGGCTATTACAAATCTACAAATCTACGCAAAATGATTCCCAATATGTGATATTATACCCTATTCGGGGTGCGGTATACCCTGCCCAATATCTGGAAAATTCTGACCGGGTTGGGGTGGAGTTGCCAGAAGCTGGTGAAGCGTGCTTTGGAGTAGGACGAAAAGGGCATAGCCAACTGGAAACGTTATCAATGGCCGCATATAAAAAAAGGCCAAACAACTTGGCGCCCATCTGGTGTTTCTTGACGAAAGCGGCTTCCTCCTGGTTCCAAACCTGGTCCGTACTTGGGCGCCCAAAGGGAAGACGCCGCAACTGCGATGCGCAGGCAGTTGGGGAAAGATTTCTGCCATCTCCGCCATCAGTGTTTCTCCAAAGCGCCGGCGGTTGGCCCTCTATGCGCGATTTTATCGTGGCAAAAACATCAAATCTCCGCAGGTTGCCCGGTTTCTCCGGCATCTTCTCAAGCATCTCCGCGGGCCCATTCTGCTGCTCTGGGATTCCGGAATGCCGCATCGGGGTAAACTGGTCAAAGACTTTGTCGGCAAACATCCTCGCCTTCAAACATTTCGGTTCCCAAGCTATGCGCCGGAGCTTAATCCGGATGAACATGTGTGGCGCAATCTTAAGCGCGCAGTTGCGAATAGTGTCCCGGAGGATCTTCGCCATCTTAAGCGGCTTATGCATCCGCCGCTCCAGAGGCTGCGACAATTGCAAAACCTTTTGTGGAGCTGTATACATGCCTCCGAGTTGCCATGGGGTTAGTGTATCCATTAGTTAGTGTAGTGCTTCCAACGCTTCTTGACATTTGCGCTATTAGTAAAAAGGGCTTTTTGCCAAGTATTTGTCAATGAGAATCAAATGTAAAGCCATATGCGACGCACTACATTAGTTAATGCTTAATAATTGCATAGGAATCGGTTTGGTTATAAATGTATTTGTATTGCTCGGTGGTTCTGTGACTAAAGTGCGGGTTGGAATCCCAGCGGCGCCACAATACCAGGGCGGAAATATGGCGGAGGATTTTGATGCGATAAAATTGAAAGAAATAAAGGCTATGATTGCCAATATCCCGCCAGAAGATGGAAATCGTTCGTGTCAATTTCCGACTGATCGGGTGGAAAAAGTAAAAGAAATAATCTTGGCCGCTTTTCCTGAAACAGCTCCTCCAGCGGCGGTGGATTTGATATTTCCATGTTTTTCTGAGAAAAATCGGGAGTCCATGAAACGAACAGAGTTAAATTTCATGGGCAGGACGTGGGGGTCTTTAACTCCAGAATTCCTTGAGCAAAACTGGGCATCGTATTGTTACTTCTCACGTCACGGTTACAGGTATTATCTTCCAGCCAAGCTTTTAAGAGCCCTTGAGCCTCAATCTGGGCATAGTTTTCAGCATGCGGTTGTATCAGGTTTGAAACCAGGTTTTTGGGAACTGTATTATAATTCCGGGAAAGATTTGCTTTTTGAGGAACATCTCGCGTTGTTCTCTGAGACGCAGTTTAAAGCAGTGGCCGCTTTTTTGGAGCTTTTCTTTGATGCCGCGCCTAGATTCAAGTTTTTATCGGCGCAAGTCCTTAGGTGGGGATGGGACCGGATGTGGACCCCTGCGTTGGCTAAGGCTTTGGAATATTATCATGAACTGCACAATTATGACTGGCCCCAAGCCCCAAAACCTGAGGCGCTGGCGTTGGTGGAAAGAATAAAGACTGTTTTCAAAGACACTCCTCCCCCTAAGCCTGATGAAATGTGCAATACAAAACAAGGTGACGAGCCAGCAGAGTACGCCATGGAATTCCGCGGTCTGGACTGGCGCCGACTGCATCCTGATTTTTTAAATAGAGAGCATGCCTGCCTGTCATTTTTCCCGGCCCCTGCCTTTAGATATTTTCTACCAGCATACCTAGTACAAGACCTGACAGATACGCTTACAGCGCAGGCCGATCTGATTTCTCAGTTAACCTGGACGTTTAACGGAAAAAAAGAAAAACCAGAATTGCATACTTACATGTTGAAACAATTTTCCAAATTTAACAAGGCGGAGCGCGGCGTTATTACAGCATACCTCGAATACAAAGCCGCATGTGAACCCTTTCAGCTAGAAGTGATTAAGACAGCTATCCGATTATATTGGAACGCATAACAGGTTTCATTTACCTTTGCTAAAAGGGGGATAGCGTAACCGGCCGGCTTATTCGCAGTGGTCGTTGGTGCCGGCGGGCATCCGGACGCAGCCCTTGGCGCAGCGCCTGACCTCGGTCAGAAGGCCGTTGGCGCACCGGTACAGCGTGCCTTTGTTGCCGGAGATCACGGTGCCGCCGCAGTAGAGGCCGTTGCCGGACGGACACTTGGTGCAGTCGCCGCCGCCGCTCCGGTCAGGCATACAGCTCACGGCGCAGGACTGAGCGGCCACGATTCCGTTTGCGCAGCGAACGCGCTGGGTCATGGTTACATCGCAGGTCCAGGCCGCGCCGAGACCCGACCGGCACGGGCGGCCGACGCACTGCGCGACCGGAGGATACGCGGGCTGCGCGCATTTAGCCGCGCCGCAGTCCGCCGGACATTTTTTTGCCTGGACGCCGCCGGATTTGGCCACGATGACCACGGAGGGCCTGCGTTCCCCGCTTACATCGTTGACGTAGCCCGTGCCTTTGAGCCACATCTTCGAAGAGCCGCCGCCGTCGAGGTGTATCGCGTCCGAGGCGCCGTTGGCGGCCATGACCTGCTGCAGGCCCTGACCGGTGCAGGCCCTGGAGTTGGTTACGACAAAGATGAATTTCCTGCGGTCGGCGCTCAAACCTATGGCGGTGCAGGCGCGGTTTGCTTCAAGCTTTGTGCGGTTCCAGTCCCGCGGTTGCCCGTTCTGAAGCAGAAAGCCGCCGCCGGTGGCCAGTTCGGTGAACTGGGACATGAAATTCGCATCCGCCTCGTGTCCCGCGCTATTGAAAACGGCGCCCTTCCCGCGGGCCCAGCCCATCGTCGTTTCGCAGTTTGCCGCCTCGCCGTAGATGCCCGGATACTGGACGCCGCCGCCGCGCGCGGCCCCGCAGGGATGGTTGATCGGGCCGCCGAAGAAGTTGGCGTTGATGGCGACGACGGCGTCTTCCTGCATGGCGCGCCGGGCCACGGTGACCATGTTGTCGGCGGGCTTGGCGTGCGGCATAGCCACGCGGACGTCCACTTCCCTGGAGGCAAGGTCCGCGACGACGACATGGTAGCCGTTGGAATACGAATACGCTATGCCGGGAGCTATAGTCCTCCCGGCGAGAGCGGCCCGGGGGCACAGGGCCGCGCCCAGCAGGGCTAATGCGAAGATATTCGTGGATAAGCTATCTCTGGCCATGGTTTTCACCTCTTTACTTAATAATACAATCCAATTCCTCCGGCTGTCAAGCCGTAAAACTGTGTTGCCGATCTTTACATTTGAGTCACGTAGTTGCAGCCCCTTGGGCTGCTTATTATGGCACGCCAAGAGCGTGCGACTACAAAAGACTTGACGAATAAAAATATCCTCCGAAACTTTCAGGTTAGGCGTCAGCCGCCAGGGGGCGGCGGGGATTCGGGGGCGAAAAATTTCTTCTTTATGAACGCGCCGGCGCCGCCGGCCGCACTGAAAAACAGCCCCAGCGCCAAAAACGCTATCAAACCGAGCGGGAACAGCGAGCCGATCTCTCCGGATATGACAAATATCGCCAGCGGCTGAAGAGAAACGGACAGTATCCCTTTGCGTATTATTTTCTCCGGTTCAATAAACCCCGCGGCAGCATTCATCATCAGCATCAAAATGAAGTACGGCGCGAAGCCGGGTCCGTCCCACGCCTCCCGCAGGTTAAAAGCCGACGAAATGAGCAGCCATGCGGCAAAACCGCAGAGGGCCAGTATCACGGGAACGATGTATTTGTTCTTTACGGCCATAAATCAAGCCGGTTAAAGAAGCCGCTGATTACGGCTTTCGCCGGACGGAATAAAGCGCCATAAATGGCGCCGCTACATTTCTGCTGCTTTTATCCCGTATCCTGTCTACTGTATTCTGTTTACTTTTACCCGCCTGTCTATCACCTTGCGGATCTTGCCGGTGCGAAGTATCCGCTCTATCGTGCCGGGCTTTAGTATCTCTATCTCCGGTTTATCCAGCCATTTCATCCTTATGCTTTCCTTTAAATCCCCGCAGTTCTTTTCCAGCTCGTCCAGCAGCCACTTCTGCAGATTTTTGCGCGCGATGTCGGTCAGCGGAGCGCCGGACTTCGCTTCCACTTTAAGGGCCAGCGCGTCCTTATGCCCTTTCTTGTCTATGACGACCTGGAAATTGAAGCTCAACTCCGGCACCTTGCCGATAGCGTTCTGTATATCCGACACGAACAGATGCGCCCCGCCCGCGTGGATCTTGTCGTCGCAGCGCCCCAGGATCTCGAACAAAGGCTCTTTGCGCCCGCACCCGCAGGGCTTCAGTATCCACCTGCCCAGGTCCCCGAGCCGGAACCTTATTATGGGCATATGTTTCCTGGTAAGGCTTGTTATGAGGATCTCGCCGACCGAGCCTTTCTTTACGGGTTTTAAAGTATCCGGGTCCACGAACTCCAGGTACTGGCTGTTGTCGAACAGGTGATGCGCCCCTTTCAGGCAGTGCGCGCACTGAAAGCCCACCACGCCCGCGTCGGCCGTGGCGAAACCGGCGGACCTGACTGCGACCCCCGGGAAGACCCGCTGGAAAAATTTGACCATTTCCAAACCTACATATTCCCCGCCGTAAAATATCTTATTGATGGAAAGAGAATGTTTGCCCTTACCGGCCTCCGCGAATTCGGCCAGCTTTATAAGGAACGAAGGCAGGCCTATTACGGCGTTGACTTTGAAGTCCTCAAGGTACCTGACTATGTCTTCCACGGGGAGGTTGCTGCCAATCGGCACCGAGATGGCCTTGGTATAAGCCAGCGCTTTCTCCACCGACAGCCAGCTGGACCACAAGTTGCCCGCCACGAACAGGTTGGCTGCGATATCGCGCTCGTCCAGCCCCCCGCACTCTATGGTGCGCGCTAGCAGCCTGCAGGTCAGGTCGTATTCGTGCGCGTCGTAAAAAACATATTTAGGGCTGCCGGTGGAGCCGCCGCTGGCGAAATATATCCCGCGCCGGACCGGGGCCGTCATCAGGTCCGTGCTCTCGGGCGGCGTGTTCTCGTATATATGCCGCTTTTCCAGCAGCGGCGCTTTTTCAAAATCGCTGAAAGTGACTATCCGGCCCAGTTTTTTGAAGTGTTTCCTGTAGAACACGCTCCGGGATTTGGCAAAAGTCACCAACTCGTTCAGGCGGTCCAGTTGCGTGGGCCGCTCCTCTATGCCTATCCAGTTCACCAGGGCCGTCATCGGGAAGATCCCGTCATGCGGCGAGCCGTTGGCCCCGTCGAGCATCCGGCCCAGCCTCACCACCCTGGCTATGCCGGCTTCATAAAGCGTTTCCAGGACTTTTTTGCGCTCGCCGATATTGCCGGCCACGCCGACGGTCTGGAGATAGCCTTTAAAAGGAGCGATGTTCGTTTTTATCTCCTCAAGCGAGGACACGCATTTGACGTATAATACCCGGTTCAACGGCGAAACCCGGTAGACCGGGTCTTTTTCATAGATAACCGTCCAGTCTGTGGCGGGGAAAGAGCTTTCGCAGCGGGCGGCGCCCAGGGCTTTATCCACCTTTGCCAGCTCCCTGGCCCTTGTTATCTCAACCTGTTCGTCCGGGGACAGGCGCCCCTGCGGCAGTTCGCGCTGGAAATCTGAAAATTCTTTTTTGGCCGCGGCCAGGAAAGAGCCGGCCGTTTTATCGAATTTGCTCCTGTCGGGGCATATCAGATAAAGCGTGTGCAGCGACGAACAGGCGGCCTGGTCCCAGAGCCCGACGTCCAGGACGGCTTTGCTGGCTACGGCGGCGTAACCTTCGTTCTGAACGGCGCTTTCAAACACTATCCCCAGGCTGGTCTTGGGCCCGAAACCTTCTACCCTGACGTGTATCGGGGCTTTCTGTCTGTAAGAGGCGACGGCGTCGTAGCCGCCCCACACGAACACGGAGTCTACCCGGGCGAGTATCGCTTCTTCCAGGCCCGCCTTGCCGCCTTTCCAGTTGACGACCGCTATGGAACCGGCGATGACGCCTTTTTCGTCCGCCTCTTTAAGCGCCGAAACGAAGATATTGGCGAAGCGGGAGCCCGAGGAGGACATTTTGACGAGATTGACGTTCTTCGTCAGAAGCCCGAGTATCAGCGAATCTATGATGCCCAGGAACACGTTGCCGGCCCCGACGTGCAGCACGACCCCTTTGGGCACGGCGCGCACCAGCCCGTCATAGCCCCGGCGTTCCACCGCGGTTTCCATGGCGTAAGGCAGGAACAGCTCAAGGCTCATGCGCTTGAGCAGGAAATTCTTATCCAGGATCTCCGGCAGGATGTCCAGGCTTTTCTCTATCATCGGGCCGGAAAAAGTGATGTTTTCGGCGAGGTGCTTCAGGGCGGCTTTGCGGTATCCGGAATTCTTGTCGGCGAACATTTTACCGGCTTTGGAAAGGGTGTCCAGGATATATTCCCGCGAGGCGCCCTTAATGCCGGCTGTTTTCGCCCGGGCTTGTTCCCCCAGCCGTGAGAGCTCCGCGGCCGTCCAGTCAGTTTTGTTCAAATATCTGCCGAAAAGATAGGTGTTATTAATGCTCATAAATCATTGCTATACGCCGTAAGGGCGCCGCGCCCTACAGCATCGTCGCCGCGCTGATTGCGCAGCCTTTGAGTTTCTTGACGCCGGCGCGGCCTTTGATGACCAGCACATGCCCGCCTATGCCGCACTTACAGCCTTTCTCCACGCGGCCCAGGTCGCTGGAAAGGAGAGAAAGGGACGGATAGCTGGTCAGATACGGCGTGATAAACTGCAGGAGTCCGTCTTTACCGAAGCCGAGCGGTTTCAAAGCGGCAGGGTCCCGCGGGATTATCCTGCCGTAATTGGGTATATGGAAATTGCCGAGCGGGCAGTCCACATAAGGCACGCCATGCTCCACCATGCCGAACAGGTCCCGCACATTGGCCGCCGGTATGCCCAGGTTCCGGGCCAGTATTTTCCTGTATATCTTTTTATCCAACGCCTCTTCGGCCAGGGTTTTCCAGCCGCCGCCGGTGATGACGCTGGAACCGGGATTCAAGCCGGCATTGCGGCCGTAGCGCTTGCGGAATTCGTCGGTCAGTTTCAAGGCGAAGGCCGGAAAGCCTATAAGCCGGGTCAATTTCTGCGTGTCTTCGGCTTTTTTCAGAGCCGAAACGGCGCCTTCCATGTCAAAATAAAAATCGTTCTTTTGTCCGCTCCAGCGGAAGGAGTAGAAGATCCCGCCCTTTTTGGTAAAGCCGGACAGCAGCTTATCCGTCCAGGCCGTGCCCAAGTCTCTGGCCACGGCCGGATCGTAGGTGAAGCAGATATAGTCATGTTCGGCCCGCAGATCGGTCAGCCCCAGGCCCTCAAACACCTTCCAGGCCATCCGCTTTACGCGCATAAGCGAGCCCAGGTCAAGCTGTATGCGGCTGCGCTGGCCGGAGGTGCCGCTGGACTTCAATTCCAGAACTATTTTACTCTCCGGCAGGGTGGTCAGGTCCCGTTCTTTCAGCGCGGCCACAAAAACGAACGGCATGCGCTCCAGGTCTTTTTCGGTCCTGACGGAGGCAGGGTCGAAATTTTCCAGCTTAAGGTATTTTTTGAGGAATTTTGACCGGCGGGCCTGGAAAACGAAAGCTTCGCGCATGGCACGGCAGAAAAGCCGGGAGGTTCGGGCGTTAAACCCAAAAGCCGGCCCCTCTATAAGCCGCTCCAGCGCCGAATTTATTTTAAGCGGTCTGTGGAAAGGCGGCAGTTTATCTTCGTTTATTGATTTACGCATTCAATTAAATTTTTCAGCTTCTTTCCTGACCGGCGATGTGAATTCTATAGGCGTTCATTGGTACGACCTATTGGCTGAAGTTGGCAAACAGGCGAACGAGCATCCGAAAATCGCTGCGATTTTCGGATTAGTCATTTCTGAAGGCTGATTCTATGTAGTTTTCGCGCCAGAGTTTCAGGTATTCCCTCAGGAAACTCTTGTAAAGCGAAAGTATCTTGACATTGCGGAAGTCCAGTATTTCAAAAGTCCTTGTGAAGACTATGCAGTCGTATCTCCGGCTGCCCGTTTTTTTCATGCAGGGAAAGTAGGCGCTCGGTATATAGCGGGCGTCCATGGCTTCGCGCTGCAGTTGCGGCGCGTAGGCGTCCAGGATGACCTCTATATAAGCCATGTTCATCTCGTTCAATTTCTGCGCTATGCTTTCAAGCGCCACGGCGGCGCTTTTTTCTTTAGTGACGCCGCCTATCACCACGCTGTATTTATCCTTCTGGTTGTATTGCAGATAGACCTCGGTGGATTGATCGGGCGTTATAAAGATCAGATTGGGCTCATGGAAAGGCATGTAGTTGTGCGCGAAAAAACCGTCGCTTTTAAACCTTTTGTAGCGGTTCTTTATAAAGTTCGGCGCCGTAATGGTCTCCAGGTGCAGCGGCGCAATCCTATTGCGGTTTTCCCGGTAAAGGCTTTTGACCGGGGTGATGACGGCTTTGTCCAGGTTTATCTGCTTGCGGATCAGGTTATAGAAAGGCTCTACGTCGGCGATAAGCCGGGGCCGGCATCTCCTTTTCTTAAGCGCTTCCTCGGTAATATAGGCGGAGAAGCAGTGAGTCTCGTTCTCGCTGACCTTATGGGTATTGGGGAAGATGCCCATCTTTATGAAGCCCAGGCTTTCCGTCAGCCTCTGCGGCGCGTAATTGGCGGTGCGGGTCGTCGCGTAGACCGTGTCCACCAGTTTTTTATTATGCGTTATGTCGTCCAGCACCAGCTTCATCATCGTGTAAGCCAGGTCCATCTTCCGGTAATCCTGCGACACCACCGCGCCGAACGCTTTTGAGATGCGGTATTCCAGGTCCAGCGCGTAGACAAGGCTGGCTATTATCCTGCCTTCGCAATCGGCCACCAGCCAGTAATAGTCGTCGTTCTCTATGGCGCGGCGCATCTTGTCCTTGTCGGTGATAAGCGAGATGGAATAGTTGCCGCCGTAAACCTCGGCGTAAAGCATCTGCATGCGCCGCATGTCCTGCACCTTAGCCAGCCGTATCGCGATATCCGGCCTGCCCTCGGTTTTTATTATCAATTCTATTTTTTTTGCCGCCATAACGCTCCCCCGTTATTTCAGCGAAACCGCTATATTATATAATATAGCAAGAATCGGCGGGGCTTTGCATTCGTATTATATGAGGAACTCCTTACTCCGAACCTATACCCTATACCCTATACCCTGTACCCTGCTGTTATTATTCGCCTCCGGTTGCGCCGCTTTCCGGTCCGGGGACGCGCTGGTCTCCAGAAACGACCTTAGAACAATGCTCTCCGACAAAACCTTAACGCCTTTTGCGGACCTCAAGGTGACCTGGAAAAACTTTCCCTACAAAAGCGCCATTGACACCATCGGAGAAGGCTCTATCTCAAACCCGCCCAAACATGCTGCCGTGCCCGTTCCGCCGGAAGATCTGGACTGGTTCAGGGAGCGCGCAAAAAGCGTTCTCTCTGACGCCGGCTTATATAGTCCGGAAAAAGGCTCCGGCGCTTTAGAGCTTGAGCTGACTTCCATTAACCGCTGGGCTTATAAGGAACTCCTGCGGGGCTTTATGGTGGACACGCCTTTTATTTTTATCGTTCCCGCTTCATTCAAGACCGGTTATCGCCTTGCGGCCGGCTTTGAGACCCCCTCCGGCGCGGCCAGAGTTGAGGAAACAGCCCGGCGCAATACTGTTTTTCACCTGTTGCTGGTTCCGCTTTATCCCTTCTTCAGCCCCGGCGCGAAAGAAAGCTCGCTGATAAACAACATGCTGTGGAAAACCGCCACGGATATCTACGGGAAAATGAAGGGGGGATTTGAAAGCGCTCCGGCCGCGCAAGCCGCGCCGGCGCCGGCGGTTTCGCCCCAACCGGATCCTGCCGGCAAAAAAGCCGACGAAGAGGCGGTTAAAACGGACGATTAGCCCGAAAATTGCAGGTTGGATATAAGATTCATTAAAAATTTTTGAGGCAAAAATTTTTAATATACCCCGCCCTTTAGGGCGGGGAAACCTTAGGGCAAGAGTGAGTTTGAGGGAGAAAGAAATTTCTCCCTCATTTCCCTGCCTGCCCTGCCGGCAGGCAGGCGGCAAGGCGTTGAAGAAAACCCCGTGTCGGGTAGGATAAAATGTTGCTTCAACATTTTATAACGAAAATTCTTTCTACTCGTTATCGTCCTCCACGGGAGCCGGTTTTTCCGGCACCTCCGGCTTTACCTTATCGTCGGATTTTTCTTCGGTTGCCGCGGCCGGAGCCTCTTCTTTGGGGAGGTTGGCCAGCGCTTCTTTTGCGTCAGCCGCGTAGACGCTGTCGGAATTTTCCCTGAGGAATTTTTCAAGCGCGGCCTTGCCCTCGGCGGTCTCGCCGTTCACAACCAGCTGCGCCGCGCCGGCCAGCTTCTGCTTTTCTGCGGCAAGTTTTTTCTCCGCCTTATCGGACACCCCGCCTTTCCAGTAAACCGCGTGCGGATCGCTGCTCTGGCTTTTGCCTCTGACGGCGGCCACGGCGGAAACCCTGTTCTTGGATTCCAGCTTGCCCTGAATTTTGGTTTTAAGGCCTTTCAGCAGGTTCTGAAAGTAGCCCAGCGCCCCGCCCTTGCTTTCGGCGGCATAGGCAGAATTGACCGCAAGCAGCAAAACCGCGCTCATTATGATTCTTTTCATAAATATTGTTCCTCAATCCTAGGGACAGCCCCTGACCATATAACTACACTTTAGCACAACTTTTCGCGTTTCGCAATGACTTATTGGTTACACTCCCCGCTATGAAAGCGTCCCGTAACTATTTCAGCAGCATATCCCCCGTGCTCTTCACTGCCGGGTCCAGCTTGGCGGCCCGCTCCGCGAAGGCCTGCACATCGTCCGTATTGCCCATTTTAACCGAAACGCGGGCAAGATTCAGCCAGATATTGGCGTCGTAGGGGTCGGCTTTGGTCGCTTTGAAGTAATATTCCTTGGCATCATCGTACTTTTTCTGCCCGAATTTCAAATTACCCATATTATTCAATGCCGCGGCATTCACGGGCTCTTTTTTCAGGACTTTGTCGAAATACTCCGCGGCTTCGCTGTCGTTCTCATGCTGGGCTTCAAGTATTCCGAGATTCGTATTGGCGTCAATATCGTCCGGGGTGTTCAGCAGTATCTGGCCGTAGTATTTTTTGAAATAATCGTAGCGCGTCTTGCGCATGGCGGCTATGGCGCCCGTCACCCGCTTCTTGAACGCCGCCTTGTCCAGGGCGGAATCAAATTCCATATCCGGCAAAGTGACCGGGGCAAATTCCTGCAGCGCGGCGTCAACTTCCACGACTTTCACTTCTCCGGCCGAACGCTTGTAGAGATCCGCCTGATGCTTCACGGAATCGTAGAAATCCTTGCCGGTCATGGTGGCCTCGACGCCCACCCACCAGGCGTCCTTGTGTTTTATCAGGTACTCCTCGGGCATACCCACTTCCCTGGCGTCGGTCTCTCCGGTACCGACCATAAGAGCTATATGGCCGGGATAGTCCAGGATCGCCGAACTGAGGCCCGCTGCCTTGAACATCGAGGCGTAGAGCGCCGTCAGGTCGTCGCAGTCTCCGCTCTTGAGCTTAATTGTGTTCCGCGGGAATTGCACGGTATCCAGCGTGAATTCGCCGGTGGACTTTTTAAGCGCGAACCCCACCGGGTCCGCCTGGTAGTTTATGCCAAGTTCGCCGAGGCCCTCCCAGATCATAAGCGCCTCTACGACATTATTGTTGAGGAAGTCCGCTTTTTCCATGAACCTGGTCTTTTCTTCCAGCATGGCTGCCTTCAGCGCGGCGATCGGGGTGTCGGCAGCCGTGATGAAGTTGGCCAGGCGGGCCGTCTTATCCCAGATGATGGCGTTCTTAGAAAGCACCTTTACCGGTTTATTCAGGGTGGCGGTCTTTTCAACTCCGTCCTGGTAATAGGTAAGGGTGAGCTGGCACTGTATCGGGGTATCCTCGTTGATGGTGAGTATCTTGTTGTTCAGGGTGGCCTTGATGTCCACGTTCACCCTGGACTGGGGCTGGATTTCGGGCACTATGTCGTCCGAAGGGAAATCCATGAAGTCCTTAAGGAAAACGGACAGTTTCACGTTGCTGAAGGCGCTGTCGGTATTGTTCCTGACGGCTATCCTGCCTATCGGGTTTTTCTCATAATACTTATAGTTGGCGGAGAAGATATAATTCAGCTCCACCGGCAGAATCTCCATCGGGGCGACGTTCTTTGAGCCCGGACCGGAATCTTCGCCGCCGGCCGACGCGGATAATCCTGCCGACGCTTCCGCCGGCGCGGCTTCGGCCTCGGGGCCTTTGAAATAAACGGCCAGCGGCGCAGATTTGGCGCCCAGATCGCCCGTCACGGATACGCCGGCGACGGAGTAATAATAGGTGGTAGCGGGGGTAAGCGAGGCATCCGAATACTGCGGCTTGTCTACCGCGCCCAGCTTTTTAAACTCCCCGGTTTCGGAGACGGCGCGGAAAACCGCGTAGTTCTTGACCCACGGCGTTTTAATGGGATACCAGGCCAGCTTTATCATGGCCATATCAGCCGCCGTGGCGGGATCGAATAACGGCGCTTCCGGCATATAGGAAAGCTCAAAAGCCATAATCTTGGCGCCTTCGTAATCGGCTATATACAGCTTATTGTCCGCTACCGCCAGGTACTGCGGGCCTTTAAGTTCGCGCTCGCCCATGCCCTTGGCGAAAAAACTGGAAACGAACTTGCCCTGATTGTCGAAGATCTTCACGCTGTAATCGCCGCGGTCCAGGACGTAAAAATAGCTCTTCCAGTCGTAAGCGATGGCCGCCGGGTTCTTCAGGTTGCCGGAATCGTCCCAGATGCGCAGGAACTTCCCGGCCCCGTCGGTCACGACCACCTTCTTCAGCCCCGCGTCAAGGATATACATGTTCTTGTCGTCGTCCACGCACACGCCGATCGGGTTCTGCAGCGTGATATTGCCCAGCTGAGGGCCCACGGCGAACAGGAACATCCCGTCGGCGCTGAAAGCCTGCACCCTTTTGTTCCTAGAATCGGCCGTATAGATGTTGCCTACCGAGTTAACGGTTATTCCGGCCGGGCCCTTAAAAAGCCCCTCGTCGGAACCGCTCTCGCCGAACATATTGGCGTAAGTGCCGTCCGGGTTGAAGAACTGCACCCGGTTATTGCCGGTGTCCGAAACGTAGATCCTGCCCTTGGCGTCCGTCGTCATGCCTTTCGGGTTCTTAACCTGCCCCGGCTTATTGCCGTACCTGACAAGCGTCGTTTTCTTGCCGGCGTCCCCAAGCCCCGCCAGCTCCTTTAGCTCCGGCAGGTTGGCTATGACGCTCTGGTCCGGCTTGACGGTGAACACATCGCTTTTATACGGGTATTTCTTGACCGGGCCTTTCAGGTTGAAGCGATCCATCGGCTGAGCCCTGGGAAGCTTTTTGGCGGGCCTTGCGCCTTCCAGGTGTATGACCGTCACTTTTTTATTGCCCTCGTCGGCCAGGCAGAGATCGCCTTCGGCGTTTATTGCGACGTCTCTGAGTTTCGCAAACGCCATCTGGGTCTTGCCCTTGGTGCCGAACACGCCGAGGACTTCCCAGTTCGCCGAGACTTCGCGCACTTTCCCCTCTTTGCTGTTTATGACATAGAGTATGCCGTATTCGTCTACGGCCAGGCTGTCGTTGGGCATATTGAACTCTTTGATCAGCTTGCCGGTCCGGTCGTATTTGAATATAAGCGCGTTGCCTGGATCCGACACATAGATGAACCCGGAGTTATCCAGCGCTATCTGGCCGGGACGGGCTTTGGTTCCATCGGCCTTTACGGCCGGAAAATTATAAAGGAAGATGCCGTCGGAATTGAACACTTCTATAGTGGACCTGCCGGTGTTTGAAACATACAGCCTGTCATCCGGCCCGTAAGCCAGGCCCATGGGTCCGTCCAGCTGCCCCGGCAGGGACCCGCCGCCCGAGAAAGCCCAGAGCAGGGTGCCTTCGGCGTCCAGCACGACCACGCGCGAATTGCCCTTGTCGGCGATGTATATCCTGGAATTGCCGACGCTCAGCGCGACGGGCTTTTTCAACGGGGCCAAACTTTTTTTAAACAGCTTTCCCTCGGCATCGAAGATAAGGACGGCGTTGAGCTTGGCGTCGGCGACAGCCAGCTTGTCTCCCAGTATCGCGATGGCCGAGATCCTGTTGAGGGCCGGGTTGATTATCTGGCGCCTAAACTCCACCTTGTCGTACGCGTAGGCGCTGAGCGTGGTTGAAAACAAAATTGTAGAAAGCAGAACTCTTTTCATCGGAGCCTCCTGACGCTTGTGCGGATATTTCCCAAACCGGCGAATTGCCGGACTTTCGTTTCTGATGTACTTTTTATTATATCTAAAATTCGCGCGAAGTCAAACAAAAGTTTCTGCAAAAGCCGGATCAGACTGTCCCCGCTGGACGCCATGCGTTTTCCCGGGCTTCAGGCGCCGCTTGCTAAAAGGGGGCTGCCCCCCTCTTTTTTAAAGAGGGGCGGGGAGATTTTTACAGGCCGACATCCAGTGTAGTGTCCCGTAAATAACTGGACATTTGGAGGCCCAAGCCTGAGACGAGTTTTAGGCGCGACGATTGAGCACTGCTTAAGCAGTGTGAATGAGGAGTAACGACAAAATCGTCCAGGAATGGGCCTCCCCGAAGGGGCCAGCCGCTTTTGGCCTGCGCCTTTGCGCTGTTCGGCTTACATTACAGGCCTTCAGGCCTGCGCGCCTCACATCGCTTCGGCTCGGCTCAAAATTGACAGGCCAAATGTCCAGTTATTTACGGGACACTACACTAGGCGCATGACTCACAAATGTATGAAATCCTGCCGGCCGGTTTCCAGGTACAGCGCCAGCAGCAGATAGTCCCGCAGATGGCGGGTCAGCAGGAAATTCTCGCGCACGTGTTCGCGGCCGTTTTCGCCCGGTTTTTTAGCGTAGGCTGGCTCGTGCAGCAAACGCTTCATCCAGTAGGCCGTGCCCTCGATGGTGCGTGTCAGTATGCCGGAGTATTTATGGGTTATCTGCAAAGGTATGCCCCCCACCGCGCCGGCTATCACCGGCTTTCCTTTCCATAACGCCTCCGAAACTGTCAGCCCGAAACCTTCCTTCAGCGACTTCTGTAATATTATCGCGGAGGCTCGCTGTATGGCGTTTATTTCAATGTTGCTGGCAGGGGGCAGGCAGAGCACGATTATATCGGGGTTACCCTCTGCCGCCGCGCGCGCTTCAGCCAGCACCTGAGCGCCTTCGGGGTCGTCGTCCGCGCCGCCGCCCACCAGCAGCAGCCGCGCCGTAACGTAAGGCTGTATCTTCTTAAAGGCCCCTATCACGCCCAGCGGGTCTTTCAGCCGGTCAAAGCGTGAAACCTGGCTTATCAGCGGCTTATCCAGAGGGATATCAAGCCGCCGCATAATATCCGAAACCTCGGCATCGTTCAGTTCCTTGTTTTTGTCGGCCAGCGGGTCTATGGACGGCGGCACCTGGAACTGCTTTATCGGCAGTTCCTGGGAGAAGGACGGGGCGGAGATAACAGCGGCGTCGTAACGGGAAACGTAACCCCGCAGGAAATCCCAGACGTCGTCCTGGCGGTTGGAGAGGTCTATGTGGCAGCGCCACACCCATTTGGCCCCGGCCGGTTTTTTATCTATAAGCCCGGCGGGCTGCGGATCATGTATCAAGGCGATATCTGAGTTCAGATTCATGGATCCCATGTTGGCTTTAAGCGTGTCACGGTAAAGCTGAAAATCGGCGGCGGTCAATTCCTGGCGCGTGCCGTGGAGTGCGTTGTGAAACTTCTTGGTGACCGCGTAAAAATCTTCCCCGCCCCTGATAAGTTCCCAGCGCGGATTTATGCCCAACTCCGCCATCATGGGGAGCATGCGATTCAGTATTTCCGCCACTCCGCCGCCCACCGCCGTGGAATTGACGTTGAGGATGGTTTTACCTTTAAGCCTGGAGGCTATTATTTTAAGCTCGTCTATGGCGCTGCGGCCCGCCGCCGGCATGTATTCGTCCATCTTAGGCACGGGACGCCTCCGCCAGGCGTTTTTCTATTACGCGGATTATCCTTTGCCTGAGGCCTTCCAGCGTGTAGGAATACGGGTCAAGACGGGAGAGCTGCTTATGGACTTCCGCGTCATGGAACTGTGTTTCAAACCAATGGGAGAAGTCGTCCACGCCGTAGGGCGGCCGCAGGCGGGCCTCGAAAACATGCAGGTAAAGGCTTGAAGCGCTGACATTGCGCAGGCATTCTATGAAGCCCGCGTAATCGCCGGCGCTGTATTCCGTCGGCAACGAGAACCGTATCGCGCGCATAAAATGGAATTCGCGGCCCGGGGCCACGGTGCGCATCGGCCCGGGATTTTTCACGATATGCCACTCCAGCATTTTCACGAACGCGCCGCGGATATCCGCCAGCGAATGGTACTGCACGATATCTATGGAGGTCAGTTCTTCGCCGAGGCGGTCGGCCTGCACGGTGTTTGTTACCCAGTAAGCGAAATCGTTCGCCCCTTCCGGCACCAGGTGATGAAACTGCTTTATGTAGCGGTGGGTGTGATGGTAGATAATTGCATCGTCCGCCGCCTTTATTCCCTCCAAAAGTCCCGTTATGTTCGCGGCTTTGCGCCCCGTTACTTCGGCAAGTGTAAGCCGCGCGCAAAATTTGAAAGGCTCCCTGGCAGTCGTTTCCATTTTATCCGCCAAGCCTTGCGGCTGTAATAAAATGCAGCAGGCGCAGCACCTCCGCCTGGCTTGTCAAGAAATAGCCAGCTTTTGAACCGGCCTTGCGGCCTACCCTTATGGTTATTGCGCGCCCTGGCAACGCCATGAACATGTCTTCGTCAGTAAGGTCATCGCCCACGGTTGCTACAACCGGGCATCCCAGCCGCCCGGCAAGAAGCTTTACGGCGCCGCCCTTGTGGGCCGCGCCCCGGGGCAACAGCTCAAAGACTTTACGGCCGCCGCGCCAGTAAAGGGTTGGGCTTGGCGCCGACATAAGGGTTTTCATCCGACTGAAGAAACCGCGCCTGTAGTCCGCCTTAAGACTGCGGTAATGCACGCTGGCTGAAAACACTTTGTTCTCCACCAACACGCCGGCGCCCGGCGGGAATCTCTCCTGTATATCGGCGGCTATTGCAGCCACCAGTTCCCGAGCTTTAGCCGCCCCGGCGTCGCGCCAGGCGAAACCGGGTCCCCGGATTTCCATACCGTGGTTCCCGCCGTAGTAAAGGTTGGGCAGGCCTACCAGGCTTCTCACATTTTTCAGCGCCCGTCCGCTGAGTATGAACACCGAAATCCCGGGCGCGCACGCAAGCGAGCGCAGAGCCGCCTTGAATTCCGGTTTCAGCCGCGCCTGCCCGGGCGTCTGGGCCAGCGCGGTCAGCGTGCCGTCGAAGTCCAGCGTCACCAGCAGGCCCGGCGCGGCGGCAAGCCGGGCTGAAACAACGGCGGAATTTTTCCAGAAAGACTTCATTAAAAATTTTTACGGCAAAAATTTTTACGACACCGCTTCATTTTATACTTCCGTTAATTTAAAATCGTCCATCCTGAGCTTCACCAGTTCCCCGATCAGGTTGGCCGCCCATTTGTAAATATTATTGTCATGCAGGTCCTGGCGCATGCGGCCCATCCTCTCTTCTATTTCCGTCTTCGGCATGGTCAGCGCGTAGTATATCGCGTCGGCCATCTGCTCTATATCGTAGGGATTTACTATCAATGCGTCTTTCAGTTCGCGCGAGGCCCCGGCAAAGCGGCTCAGTATCAGCACGCCTGAATTATCGTCCCTGGCGGCCACGAACTCCTTGGCCACCAGGTTCATGCCGTCGTGGAGCGAGGTCACCAAGCAGGCGTCGGCTATTTTGTAAAACTTTGTTATTTCACTGCGGTCATGGTGTTTTTCCACGAAGACTATGGCCTTCCAGTCTTTGGCCTTGAATTTCCAGTTTACCCTGTCCACCTCGGCGTGCAGTTCGGCCAGGAACCTGTGGTACTGGGGTATGTGGGTGCGGCTGGGCGCGCCTAACTGTATGAACGAGAATTTCCGCTGGTATTGCGGATATTTTTCCAGGAACCGTTCCACGGCCTTCACCCTTTCCAGCATCCCCTTGGTATAGTCTATGCGATCCACCCCGACTCCCAGATAATCGGCTTTGATCCCCATTTCCTTCATTACAGACTTCAATTCCGGCTTTACGGCCGGCGCTTTGTTCTCTTTGCCGCTTTGCTGGAAATCCACGCTTATCGGGAAGGGTTTTACCATTGTGGTATGCAGTTCCTTCTGCACGGAAAAATGCTCCCAGTCTATGCGGGATTCTATCGTGCGGTCCACGGTGTCCAGGAAATTGTTGCAGTAGAACTGTGTCTGGAAGCCTATCAGGTCGGCGCCCAAAAGGCCCATAATCAGTTCTTTCTGCCAGGGGCAGATGCCGAAAGTTTCCGGATTGGGCCAGGGGATATGCCAGAAGACGGACACGCGCGCGTCGGGCCGCGCCGCCTTGATCAGGCCGGGCAGCAGCATGAAGTGGTAGTCCTGTATCAGCACGCAAGGCTCTTTCACGCCCTCTATCTCCTCAAAGACCGTTTCCGAAAACTTTTTATTCACTTCGTAATAATACTTCCAGTCCTCTCTCCTAAAGATTGGCCGGATGTGCGCTATGTGGCAGAGCGGCCAGATGCCTTCGTTGGAGAAGCCGTAGTAGTAACCGTCCTCCTCTTCTTTGCCGAGCGGTATGCGGCGCAGGTTGTAGGCGGGCTCTTCCTGCGGCACTTTTATGCGGTTTTTATTATCGGTAACCTCAAAGTCCGCCTCGCCGCTGCCGTGAGCCACCCAGGTACCGCCTGCAGCCTTGAGTATGGGGTCAAGCGCCGTTACAAGGCCCCCGGCCGGAATTATAGTGCGGATATCCTTGCCCTCTTTTATGTGCATGTAAGGCTCGCGGTTGGACACCACAAATAGCGGCCGCCCTTCCATTTTGATTTTGATATGTTCCTTCAACCTTTCCGGGGTCCAAAGGGATTCCCCCTTGTGACGCAGCCGGGCCTCATTTTGCGCGGCGCGTCTGGCTGCCTGCAGATTTGTCGCCAGCGTCGTGGCCTCTTTGGCTATCGGCGCGAAAATGTCCCCTTTAATCGGAGGGGCGTGGCCATGGACGTCGCCTATGCGGAGGTTCTTCATCCACTCGGCCATCTGGATTATTGGGTCAACCAGGTTCCACCTTACTATAAGCAGCGTGACCAGCGAAATAAGCACCATCTGCGCGAGCAGCCTGAGAAGGGTGCGCTTCCAGATCTTGAACAGGTCGTAGTCTATATAGGAGATATTGGTGAACAGGACTATGCGCGCTTTTTTAGTTTCATTAAAAGTCAGCGTGAGCGGGTATAGGAATATCTTTTTGTCGCCGATAGCATAAACCCTATCGGCGCCGCTCGCGGCGCCGATAAGCGCATTTATCTCCGGGGCGCGGGCCAGCATCTCCGGCGCGAGAGCGGAAGACCCGGAAATGAGATTACCGTCCGCATCGTAGACAGCTACGCCTTCAAGCTGTTTCTGGTTCTGGAATTTATCAGCAAGCTTTTGCAGGCCGGCATTGTTTCCCGTTTCGAGATTGTGCCGGACGCTTTCCTTGAAGCTCTCGGCCAGCAGGGCGGAGTGGGAACGGACTTCGTCGTAGAGCTTCGCTTTTTCCTGCCGCACGTTGAACCAGGCGGAAATCAGCGCCACAAATACCACCACTACAATAAGCGAAACAATGAGCTTGAGCGTTATGCGCATAAAAACTCCCCCTGTTTACCTTCTATCCTTTAGCCTTCATGCTTTATCCTTGCGAAAATTGCCATAGATATTTTTGTTCATGACTTTTTGCTGTGAATAACGACTTCAACTGCAATAGTTTTTTAGGACTAACTATACAGCTATTTTACCGCATATTGGCGCATTTGTCACCTCAATGATTCCTCAATTCTGGAAAAAAACTTTACAACAAACTTTAAACCGCGCTCAGAACCGCGGCCGGACGGCGGCGCGGTATTAGAAACCTTGAACCGGGGTTTAGATTTTCTACTTTCCATCCCCCCGGCTAATTTCGTAAAATTATTTATATAACGCGCGCACGGAGTCTGCCTGTCGCTATTCAAGGAGTTCACAATGAACACGGGTTTTATTAAAAGATTCATTTTCACCTCAATAGGCAGGAAGGCGGTTATGGCCATCACCGGCCTGATGCTGGGAGCCTTCATGCTGTTTCACCTGGCGGAAAACCTTATTCTTTTCAAAGGCGAGGTGGCCTATAACACCTGGGTGGATTTTCTGCTCTCCAACCCGCTAATCATTCCGCTTGAACTGGGCCTGGCGGCGATTTTTCTGACGCACAGCTTCTTCGGCGCGTGGGTGCGGATAGAAGACTGGATCAACGCCCCCAGGGGCTACGAGGCCCGGAAATGGCAAGGCGGCAGGACCGTGGGTTCGGCCACAATGCTTTATACCGCCGTTTTGATACTTGCCTACCTTGTCTATCACATGCTGACCTTCCGCTTCGTGGACCACTCCATAGGTTTCTATCAGATGGTGACTTCGGCCTTCAGGGGCAAACTTTTCACGGCTATCTACATTGGCGGCGCAGTCGCGCTTGTCATCCACCTGACCCACGGCCTGCAGAGCGCCTTCCAGACGCTGGGCGTGAACCATCCCAAATGCACGCCTTTCATTAAAACAGGCGGCTGGATCGCGGCGCTGCTGATGGTCGGTTTTGCGATGATCTCGCTGTATTACCTGCTGGAACTTGACCTTAAATGCGCGGCTGCAGTCTACCAAGTAACGATACAGTAATATATTTGACATTTGATTTTTAGTTTCAAAACGGAGGCTTTATGATTCTTGACGCAAAAATACCCTCGGGACCTATAGAGAAAAAATGGGACAGCCATAAGTTCAATCTTAAACTGGTAAATCCCAATAACCGAAGGAAATTCGACATCCTCGTGGTGGGCTCGGGGCTGGCCGGCGCCTCGGCGGCGGCCTCCCTGGGCGAACTGGGCTTTAACGTCAAAGTGTTAACTTTGCACGATTCCCCCCGCCGGGCCCATTCTATAGCGGCGCAGGGCGGCATAAACGCGGCAAAGAACTACGTCAACGACGGGGACTCCGTCTGGAGGCTGTTCCATGACACCGTCAAAGGCGGCGACTACCGCGCCAGGGAAGCCAATGTCTACAGGCTGGCCCAGATCTCCAACCAGATAATAGACCACTGTGTGGCTTTGGGCGTACCGTTCGCCAGGGAATACGGCGGGCTGCTTTCCACCAGGTCGTTCGGCGGAGCGCAGTTGTCCCGCACTTTTTACGCCAGGGGCCAGACGGGGCAGCAGCTCCTTCTGGGCGCCTACTCGGCCATGATGCGCCAGGCGGCGGCTGGAACGGTTATCATCCGCAACCGCCGGGAGATGGTGGATATCGTAATAAAAAACGGCAAGGCCAGGGGGATAATAGCCAGGAACCTGGTGACCGGCGAACTTGAGGCTTACTCGGGCCACGCGGTGCTGTTGTGCACCGGCGGCTACGCGAATGTATTCTATCTTTCCACCAACGCGGCCGATTGCAACGTTTCCGCCATATGGGCGGCTTATAAAAAAGGGGCTGGTTTCGCGAACCCCTGCTTCACGCAGATACACCCCACCTGCATACCGCGCTCCGGGGAGCACCAGTCCAAACTGACGCTTATGAGCGAATCCCTGAGGAATGACGGGCGGATCTGGGTGCCCAAAACAAAGAGCGACAAAAGACCGGCCAACGATATTCCCGAGGAAGAAAGGGATTATTTCTTGGAACGGCGTTACCCCGCTTTCGGAAATCTTGTGCCGAGGGACATAGCCTCCCGCGCGGCCAAAATGGCGGTGGACGAGGGCCACGGAGTCGGACCCACGGGCCAGTCCGTCTACCTGGATTTCAGGGATTCTATAAACAGGAAAGGGGAAAGCAAAATAAGGGAGGAATACGGCAACCTCTTTGATATGTATTACCAGATAACGGACGAAAACGGCTACCGGACGCCGATGAGGATCTATCCCGCCCCCCACTACACCATGGGCGGGCTCTGGGTGGACTATAACCTGATGACCACTATCCCCGGCTTGTTCGCGCTGGGCGAAGCGAATTTCTCGGACCACGGCGCCAACCGCCTCGGCGCCTCCGCGCTGATGCAGGGCCTGGCGGACGGCTTTTTCATCGCCCCCTCAACCGTAGTCGGCTACCTGGGCGGCGCTAAATTCGAGGATGCCGCCGTCGGCGCGCCTGAATTCGCCGAGGCAAGGAACCAGGCGCAGGCGAAAATAAACAAGCTCCTCGGCGTCAAGGGTAAAAAGACCCCCGGCGAACTGCACCGGCAGCTCGGCAACGTCATGTGGAACGAGTGCGGCCTGGGCCGCAGCGAACAGAATCTCAAGAAGGCCCTTAAAAAGATACCCGAGATACGCGAAGAGTTCTGGAACAACGTCACCGTCTACGGCGCTGATAAGGATTTCAACCAGACCCTGGAAAAGGCGCTAAAAGTGGCGGACTTCCTGGAATTCGGCGAATTTCTGATCAGGGACGCCCTTGAGCGAAAGGAGTCCTGCGGCGGACATTTCCGGGAGGAATTCGCCACGGCGGAGGGCGAAGCCAAACGCGACGACGCCGATTTCTCCCACGTAAGCGTCTGGGCTTATGCCGGCGAAGGCAAAGAAGCGGTTCTGCATAAAGAGCCGCTGGCCTTTGAGCATATCAAGCCGGCGGAGAGGAGCTATAAGTAAAATGATATGTAGCAACGGAAGGCAAAAGAAGGCCACAGAAAGCGACAGAAAGCAAGAACAGATAACAAAATTCTTGCCTTCAGTTACCTTCCGTTGCTTTCAGTAGCTTTCCGTGGCTATGGATTGATTTGATTAAAAATTTTTGCGGCAAAAATTTTTAATATACCACGCCCTTCAGGGCGGGGAAACCTTGTGGCAAGAGGGAGTTTGAGGGAGAAAAAAATTTCTCCCTCATCTCCGGCACGGGGATGAAGAAAACCCCGTGCCGGGTAGGATAAAATGTTGCCTTGCAACATTTTATTATGGAGAACTTTATCATGAACAATTCGAAACATTTTAACGTGACGATAAGAGTCTGGCGGCAGGACGGACCCGAAGAGCCGGGCAGAATGGTATCCTACAAGGTCACGGACGTTTCGCCCGACATGTCTTTTCTGGAGATGCTGGACATTCTGAACGAAAACCTTTTAAAGAAAAACGAAAAGCCCCTAGCCTTTGAAAGCGACTGCCGCGAAGGCATCTGCGGCTGCTGCGGGCTTGTGGTCAATGGAGACGTGCACGGCCCTGACGACCACTCCACCGTCTGCCAGCTTCATATGCGCAGGTTCAAGGACGGAGACGTTATCACCGTGGAGCCCTGGCGTGTCAGGTCTTTCCCGGTGATAAAGGACCTGGTGGTGGACCGTACGGCGTTTGAGCGCATTATGGCCGCCGGCGGCTATGTCTCCGTCAACGCCGGCGCCGCCCCCGACGCCAATTCCATACCGGTGAACAAAGACGCCGCGGAGGAGGCCATGGACTCGGCCGCCTGCATAGGCTGCGGGGCCTGCGTGGCGGCCTGTCCCAACGGCTGTGCGATGCTTTTCACGGGCGCGAAGATATCTCAGTTCGCCCTGCTGCCGCAGGGCGCGCCGGAGCGGGCCAGGCGCGCACTTTGCATGCTGGAAGCGATGGACCGGGAAGGCTTCGGCAACTGCTCGAACGAATACGAGTGCGAAGCGGTCTGCCCCAAGGAAGTGAAGGTCTCCAATATCGCCAGGTTCAACCGGGAATTTCTGCTGGCCAACCTGTTCGGCAAGGAGCCGGCAGCCGCCTCCGCGCATTTAAAATCCACCCCGGACGTGCCGGAAGACGAGTAACAGCGGCAGCGGATTCCGTCAGAAAGGTTGTCAAAGAATAAAACGACTTTTTCAGGAGCAACTAACTACGTCCCTCCCATGCCTCCCATGCCCGGAAGGCCCTTGACAAAACCCGAGTTTCGGTTTATCCTATGAGAATAGGCTATATTAAGGAAGTCCTTATTATGGGCAGATTATTCTCCATCTCCATTCTTTACGCGCTGTCATTTACCCTTATATTGACGGGTCCGGCCGCTTTGCGCGGCGGGGAAACTCCGGCTGATAATAACGGGACGGCGGCCGCCCCGGTGGTTCTGCCGGCGCCTGTCAAGCCGCCGGCCGATAAACCGAATCCGCTCTTTTTAACCGGCGCGCACCACCAGCAGGATCGGGACGAAGATCTCCGGACTTTCAGGGATAACGCCTGGGACAATCCGGAGCTGGCGGCCAGGGCGCTGATCGCCGTGCTTAACAGATTAGGCCCGGACACGGAGAGGTCTCAGATATTCAAGAGCAGAAATTACCGCCTAATAGCCGCCATGCTTGACAGACTGGAGAAAATGGCGACCGCTAACCGCCTGCCGCCGGAGGACTATAAAAAGATAACAGCGGAACTGGCCCCGTTCAATATCAACACCATCCTAGGCCGGGCGATGAGAGGCGGCGGGACCGACAGGGAGCCGGGACCCGGCAGAAGCCCCGGAAGCGGCAAAGACTTCGGGAGCGGCCGGACTGAGCCAGACGACCGGCCTGACCGCAAAGACGAACCTAAAAATCCGATAGACGATCTTGTGGACGCGCGCCGCGCGCTGGAGTCCGGCGACGCGGAGCAGACGGAGAAGTCGCTCAAGCTGCTGCAGAACGATTATCCCGACAGTTCCGGAGTGCAGGCGGCCGTGGCAGCGTATTATAACGAGATGGAAAATTACGCTATGGCGGCAAAAACAGCCACCTCCGCCCTAAAGCTGGATCCTGAAAATCCGGAGGCCTATAAGACAAGGGCCCTGGCAAGGGCGGCGCTGGCGGACAGGAAGGGCGCCGTAGAAGACGTTAAAAAAGCCATGGAAATGGACCCGCAGGACGAATCGGCCAGGCTGCTCTCCGCCCTTATCGAGAGCAAAAAGGAAGCCTCCGGTTTAAGAGCTCTTTCTTCGCTGGAAGAGATGAAAAAAGCGTTTGGCGCGGTTGGTGCGGCCGGAGCCGTAAAAAAGGACGAAGGGGTTTTCAACGATCCGCGCGCCGGGCTTGCCGGTCTGACCCGCTCGGGCGAAGGCGGAGCGGACGGCCGCGGGACCGGAGTTTGGTCGCCTGATTATTCAAAATCCAACATCTATCTTAAAACCGCCATGGCAAAAAACCGCCTGGGCGATTATGAATCGGCCGCCAGATACGCGGGTCTCGCCTTGGAGAAAAACCCCGACAATCTTGACGCCCGGCTTGAAAGGGCCAACGCCAATAATTTCCTGGGCCTATACGATGAAGCCATAAAAGACGCTTCCTTCGTCATAGAGCGCAATCCGTCAAACACGCAGGCGCTCAATATGCGGGCCTGGGCGCTGAACCGCAAAGGCCGGCCCAAGGACGCCGAGGCGGACGCCAATAAAGTCATAGGCTTAAACCCCGGGTTCGCGGACGCCTGGTTCAACCGGGCTTTGGCCTATGAAAAACAGGGCAATTACAGGGCTATGCTTTCGGATTTCGGCCAGGCCGCCGCTTTAAACAGCGCCTATGGCGCCCGCTTCCAGGACGCCGTAGCCCAGTATGCCAATCGCGTGCCCAATTTTTCATACCCCAAAGCCGGCGTTTCCCCGGCGGGGGGGCGGCCTCCGGAAGAACGATCTTCTGGCGTGAAAAGGTTCGCGGTGCTGCTGATCTTTACTCTTACCGGCGGTCTGCTTATAGCGCTGGGGTTTATGCATATAGTGACTTCCTCCAAAGGCGCGGCCGCGACGAAAGCTAAGACAACCCATCCGGACGTGCTCTCCCCTTCCGTTTTCTATGAGGGCGTGGCCACCGGCAAGTACGCGATAGAGAAAAAGATGGGCGCGGGCGGCATGGGCGTAGTCTATGAAGCCACGGATCAGTCGCTGGGGCGCAAAGTCGCCATCAAGAAGATGCACGACGAGATAAAGCTGAACGAGCGCGAGAAACAGCGCTTTCTTGAAGAAGCCCGCACTGTGGCCCTGCTGCATCATCCCAATATCGTGGAGATATACACCATTTTTGAGGAAGAGGATAATATTTACCTGGTATTCGAGCATATTGACGGCCTTACCCTGGATAAGATGCTGGATAAAGAGGTGCGCCTGGCCTGGGACCGGGCCCGCCCGATATTTGACGGAGCGGCCAAGGCCCTTTCCTACGCCCACTCAAAGAACGTCGTGCACCGGGACCTCAAGCTCTCCAATATCATGATCTCTTCCGATGCGGAGGTTAAAGTGATGGATTTCGGTCTTGCCCGCCACGCGCAGGAATCCCTGGCCAGAGCGTCCAACAGCGAAGTGGTCGGCAGCCCGGCCTACATGGCGCCCGAGCAGGAGCTGGGCGTGTCTTCAAGGGAGTCCGACATATATTCGCTGGGGGTATGCCTTTATGAAGCGTTGACCGGCGATATGCCCTTCAAAGGCCCGGATTTTCACTACCAGAAAGTTCACAGGCTTTACCAGCCGCTCAGCGCCACGCTGTCCGGTCTGCCGGCGGGCCTTGACGTTCTGATAGCCAAAGCCCTGGACCCCGAACCCGGCAACAGGTTTAAAACCGCCGAAGAATTCCGCAAAGCGCTGCTGGATATCGCCGGAGCCTGTCCGACATAAGACTTTCAAGGCGAAATTGACGATTTTGATGACGAGCCGAAGCGACGCGAAACGAGCACCCTCGACGGAGGGTGTAAGTTGAGCGGTGCAAAGGCGCAGGCCAAAAGCGGCAATTGCCTGCCGGCAGGCAGGGCAGGCAGGCAACTTGATGAATAAAAATATCCAGGCAATTTTCGGGATAATATAAACGTCGCTTTTTCCGGCGGAGGCCGGGGCATGAAAAAGAATCTTAAATCGGTTGCTTTGACCACGGCTCTTCTTCTCTTCTCTTCTCTTCTCTTGCGTTCTATTCCATTCCTCCAAGATGCGCGGCTTCCGTAATGGGCGACCTTTGTTTTCATGTTATGAGCTTGCTCAACGACGAAGAGAGCAAAGCCGCCGCCGCCGTCAAGAGCTGTAAGAAAACCTGCGGCTGGACAAACAGAAAGCATGACCTTATCGAAGCCGCCCGCAAAAAGGCGAAAGATTCCTGCTCCAGAAACGACGTCCCTGACATCAATGATATAAACAAAGGGCTTGAAGGGAACGCCAAGGAAAAACTTAAAAATCTGTATGACCGGAACAGCCGGATGTTCGATGGCACCGCGAAAATTCCATCCAAAGACTTCGATGTAAAATCCAACCAATCGCCCGCGTCAACCGGCAAAGGCGGCCAGGTAAGCGACTTGAAATCAAGCGAACCGGACATCAAAAAAATCACCTCTCCGTCCGAATTCAGTTTAGCAAGCAAATCAACCACACTGCCGGCATCCGCGAAAACCGCCTCCGCGGCAACCCCAAAAGCAAGCGCGCAAGCCGCTTCCTACATATTTTGGTGCAGTTGCCCGCAAGATGATACTGGAACGTTGTTTGAGACAACTGACTACAGTGATTGCGTTAAGCAATGCTGTGAGAAGTACCATGGTGGCACCGACTGTCCCTCAGGCGACGGGGACGGAACCGGTTCCAGTTTACTGGATAAACTCAAAGCCGCGTGGAAGAAATTACAGGACAGCGCAAAAACCATCAAGGACTGGTTGATAGATAAGTACCACGAGCTGGTTAAAGACGAAATAAGGTGCGGAAAGACTTGGTATAATCCGGACAAACAATGCTGCGTGAAGGGAAAGAAGTTTAATAAATGCGGTGGGCACTGCATGCCGCCTTCTGAATTCGCCGTTTTTAAGAACAACGTTTGTCCATCAGACTTTACTGGTTATTGTAAGGCTTATAATATCTACTTCCGCGATTCGCAATATCTGGATTTAGCTGGGGTTAATGCGAGTGAAAGTCTCAAAAATAAGAGACAAGTTGACTCACGGCCAATATGTTATCCAGGTCTGCCGAAACCAACAGATTTTCCACTTAAGCAAGGCTCCAACGGCCTGTTTGGATTCAGCGATACCCTTGGCATTTCTGCTGAGGTGACTATTACCACTCCTTGCGCGCATCAGTTCGACCAGGAGATAATGGTCGGGGGCTGCAGAATACAGACAAATATTCTAACTTTTGAGGCCGATCCTTCCGGCGCCAGAAGAATCTTCCGGTCCGATGAGCCGACGATAGGACCGAGACAGTAGAATCCGGAGAATTTATGAACAGATTTGTATATCCAGGCGTAATTTCAACGCTTGTATGGTTTTTGGTGATAACCCCGGCCAACGCCCAGGTTCTCCTCAAAACAGGCGTGCAAGATTTCGAGGCCCGTAATGGGCACGCTTTTGGGATGTGCGGAAACATGAAGGCGTTGTGCGGCTGTGTGTATGCGGAAGGGGATTCAAACGATGATTTTAACGAGGTTAAAATTACCGGAAATGCGGCGGTGGAAAGCGTTTTAAAAGAAATAATCCGAAAAAATCCGCGCTACCAATGGACGATTGAGGACGGCGTAATAAATATTGCGCCGAAAAAGGAATTCCGGCATCTTGTAAATGGAAAAGATCCGCTTGATACAATTGTTGAAGACTTTACCATAAATGAGGAAAGGGGTTTGGCGCGCAATAGAGTTTGTAATGCTGCCGGATTGAATTGTCTCCCGCGCGACCTGGCCGGCATTCGGGAACTTTGTAAACCGATTTCCCTGCATCTTAAAAAAGTGACCCTGCGCGAGGCGCTCAATAAAATAGTCAAGGCCGACGGAATGGCGTCGTGGGAATTTGAATATTATGGAGAAGACAAACAGCCTTTTGTTGACATCCACTGCTGGCGCCCGGGAGGCGGCACGTTGATTGAAGAAGATACTGCGACATTAAAGCTGATAATGGAAGAAGCTGCCCGGCAACCCATTGAAAACAAAACCAGCCCGTATTGGTATAAAGTGCTCTTATTCGCTATCGGCTTGTTGATTTTCTATTTTGTTATAAGAGCATTCCGAGCTAAAATAAAACCGGGGGGAAGGGGACGCTGCACGAGTGCGCCGAGTAAATGTATTAGGTCTTACCGGTGACCTGTCTAAGTTCGACGGGCAGGAAGTCCGGCTTGGGCAAAGGTTAGCAACCAACCCAACACTAAATCCTACGCGTGGGGCGGCAACAAACCGCGCGAAGCTGG
>JACQYT010000033.1 GCA_016208085.1 Elusimicrobiota bacterium
AGCGCAAAATCGTTTAAATTGGGATCGAGCCTGGACAGGGCCACTTCGCCGGACAGGTTTGTGCGCAGACCCAGCAGGTTCAGGCTTTTAACCTGGGCGTCGCCCTCGTAGACCAGCATGCTGTTGGCGAGGTCCGTTACATTGGGCACGGTATTTGACTTGACGCCGCCCTGGTACAGCAAGGTACTGCCGAGGGAGAAATGCTTGCTGAGGTCATAGGATACGCGGCCGCCCACCAGCGACTGGTTGCCTATGCCGCCGAACGGCGAGACTTCGTAAGTTATGTCAATCTTGGAATCCTGTTTTACGCGCTCCGGGTAGTAGAAGGTGATAAAGCCGGAATCGTAGTCCAGGAAATATTCCTCGTTCCGGGCGAGCTTTTTGGCGTCCACCTGCACTGTTTCGGACTGCGGAACTATGCCGGGCTCAAGCGTGAAGGTCTTGAAGCGGAAGGAATATTCCACGCGTATGACGCGCTTTGAGACCGGCGCGGCGGAATAGAGCAGCGGGTCCTGGGCGGAGGGGTCGTCTTCTTTGGCGAAGGGGGTCAGCAGGTTGAAGATGCCCTGCTCGAAATCCACGTTGATGGTGTCCGGATAGAGCTGCCGCGGGTTTAAGGACGAGCCTATACTGTTGCGGTTCAAATCCTGCACTTTAAGCGTGAAGTTGCCCCGGCCGTCGTCGCGGACCATGTTGGTCTGGCCTATGGAATAATAGGTTTTCAGCTCCCTGTTGTAGCCGGTTTCGCCAGAGGAAGAGATCTGAATATCGTTCTTGGTCTTTATCAGTTTGTAATAATCCGGATAAAGGCCGTTTGTGTCCAGCGCGGCGGTCGACGAGTTCTGCGAAAGCCTGGTGCCGGTCCCCAGGCCCCCGTTATCATAATCTATTATGACGACGTCCTGGGGGTTCAGGTTCCGGTTGAAGGTCACTATGCCTTTTATATAGTCTACAACATAGTCTATGCCGGGGTTCATTATCTGGAAGCGCCCGGTGTAAGTGGAGGTCTGCACGGCCAGGTCGTTGGCGTTCATGTTGAAGACCGTCACGCCGTCCGCCATGGCCTGGTTCTGCTGGTCTATGTAAATGCGCTCGGAGCCGGCTTCGATGGGAAGGCGCGAAACGTTGCCGAAGGCGATGTCGTAATATTTGCGCCTGAGATAATTGATGTCAAGGATATCCACCGCCTGGAACTGCGTGTTGCCCAGGAACTGCCTGGTTTTGGTCTGGCCTTTGGTGCGCGAGCCTACGAAAGTGAACTTGAAACGGTTGGTCTTCAGGTCGGCGCGGATGCCGAAGAGCTGTTTGTTGTAGGACACGAACTCCGAGGCCGGCAGCGAGAGGTCTATGTCGCCGAAAGAGACGTTCTGCACCACTTCGTCGCCGGCGCCCTGGTAGACCACGGAAATGTCCTGCTTGTCCTGCTTCGTGTCGTCATAGTCCACGTTGACGGTGATCTTGTTTCCGACCTTGCCCTGCATGCGCACCTGCATCTGCTGGTTTATCTCAAAGAGGCTCAGCGACCTGGCCCTTGTGACGGTCTTCTGCTCGTTTAAAAAACGCTTGCCGGTGTAATTAAGCGTTATGAGTTTTCTGCCGGCCACGGAAAGTTTCGCGCCGGAGTCCGTGAACTCCACTTCCGGCGGCGGGGACAGGGGGGTATCGGTGGAGATTTCCACTTCAATCCGGGGCTTCAGTTCATACTGGTTGAAACGCCCCTCCTCTATGTCCCGGCGCACTTTATTCCAGAGGTCGGAGGAGTAATCGGACAGGGGAAGGTCGCCGTCCAGGAAAGACTCGAAGCCCGGAGAGGAGGCCTCGTCCGCCTTGAAGAGATGCGCCGGATCGCTCCGGTCCAACAGCAGGAAGCGGTTCCCGGAGGTTTCGGGGCCGGCCGTAAAATTTCCCCCCCAAAAAGCCTGGGGGAGGGCGAGAAGCATCGCGATAAGCGGGAGATACGATAGTTTTTTCACTTTCAAACTATATTATAATATAGTGCAAGGGCGATAACAGAGTAAAATAATGCTTCTTCCTATATCCCAGAAATACCTGCTCAGGGTTTTTTCCCGTTTTTTCGGGCTTTCCCTGTTCGTATTCACGTCGCTTTTCGTCATGATTAACTTCGTGCAGATCGTGAACCAGGGGGCCTTAAGCGGTTTTTCCTTTTACTTCCTGGCCAATGGCATCCTTTACCTGCTGCCCAACCTCATCGCCATGTCGCTGCCGCTCTCTTTGCTGATGGCCGTGCTGCTCAGCCTCGGCCAGCTCTCGCAGAACGGCGAAATAATGGCGCTCAGGGCCGGCGGGTTTTCGTTCGGCGAGATACTCTGCGCCATGTTCCGGGCGTCCGTCCTGGCCTCGGCCCTGCTGCTGTTCGTCAATAACTGGCTGGGGCCGCGCTCCCTTAAGCGCTCAGCGGATTACACCGGTTCCATGATAAGCCGGGTGACGAAAATAGAGCTTAAACCCGGGACTTTTCAGAACATGTCCGACTGGGTCATCTATTCCAGAGAGGTCGACAGCGGCACGCGCGGCCTGAAAGGCGTTAAGCTGGTCAGACGCATGAATAAAAACGGCGCGCCTTCTTTTATCACCGTGATAAACGCCAAAGAAGGCGCTTATCAGGTTTTGCGCGAGCGCGGCATAGAGATCAGCCTGGAAAACGGGCAGTTCAGCCAGACCGACGGCAGGAACCGGCAGAAACTGCTTTACGGCGATTTTAGTTCCTATAAAACCCTTATACCGTTTTTCTCCGGCCGCGAGGGCACGCGGCGTCTGCACGCGAACGAGCAGTCCACGGCCGGACTTTTAAAAAGGCTCGGGGATGCGGCGTTGGACGCCGAGACCGCCCTTAAATACAAGATAGAGATCTCTTCGCGCCTGGCCCTGGCGCTCACCCCGGCGGTGTTTTTCCTGATCGGCGCTCCGCTTGGCGTGGTGCTGGAGAAAAAGGGCCGCACTGCCGGGTTCGCGCTGAGCCTCCTTATCATTTTCTTTTATTACGGATTCAGCATAACAGCCATGGTGCTTGCGAAGAAATACGCGTGGCTGTTCCCGTGGGTGATATTCGCGCCCGGCGCGGCCGGCGCGGGGCTGGGACTCATGTTGTGGAAAAAGCGGCTGTACGCGCGGTAGTCACTGCGGGAAGTTGCGAGGTCAGAAGCCGGATATATAAAGAGTTCCTTATATTTGGGTTATTGTAGCGGCGGATGTAAATCCGCGTCCGCTGAAGGGCGATTTACATCGCCCGCTACAATTTAATACTTTTCCTGACCGGCGATATAAATATTACAGGTGTTTATTGGTGAAATCTATTGGCTCAAAGCTCGTAGACAAGCGAGCGAGGACCCGAAAATTGCTGCAATTTTCGGGAATTATGAACAAAGTTTTCTTCAAATACATCGCTAAAAATTTCTGGGGGCCTTTTTTCTTCGGGCTCGGGGTTTTCATGGCGCTGATGCTGTTCGGCAGCCTTTTTGACAAGATGAATTTTTTCATGAAAAGCAGTTCCGGTTTCGGGGTTTTTATCAGGCATCTCGTCTATCAGCTGCCTTATTTCGCCGTCAAGATGATGCCCATGGCCACGCTTTTAGCCGTGTTGTTCGCCCTGGGGGGCATGATAGCCCGGGGGGAATGGAAGGCGGGCATGGCCGGCGGCTGGCGGCCTGTAGAGATGGCCGCGCCGCTGATCTTCTGCTCGGTCCTTGCCGCATTGGCGCAGTTCGCCATCCAGGAAACCGTCGCGCCCGCGTTCTTTATGCGGTCCGAACACATTTTTGAAGGCAAACTGCGCGGGCGCGGGGACTGGCAGAGGCTTGTTAAAAGAGACGTCTCTTTTTCCGCCGGAGACGAGGTATTCGTGACCGCCCACATCTTTGACGGCGGCGCCGGGGTCATGGAGCGCGTGCTGGTGAACAGCTACAAGGACGGGAACCTCTCCACCGAGGTAAACGCCCAAAAAGCCGTCTGGGACGGGGCGCGCCGTAACTGGGAGTTTTATGACGGGGTTGTGATAAAATACGGAGCGCGCGGAGAAAAGCCGGTAACTTCGCAGTTCAGGGCGTTCTCGGGCGTGGCGATGAATCCGCCCAGGGACCTGGCGCTTGAGCGGCTGGTGCCGGACGGGGTGGCGCTGCGCGACGTTTTAACGCGGATAAAAAGACTCAAAGCCATAGGCTCGCCCGTTACGGGCGAAACGGTGCTGCTTTATTCAAAGCTCGCGGGGCCCCTGGCCAATATAGTGCTGGCGGTCATGGGGCTGACGCTGGTCCTTTTGATCAGGATGAGCCGGATCTTAAGTTTCGGCGCGGCGCTTGCCACCGGGTTCTTATTCTGGACTTTCATGATAATGGGGCAATCGGCGGGGGAGGCGGAGCTGGCGCCGCCTTTGGCGGCGGGTTTCGGCCCGGCGCTTATTTTCCTTGCGCTGTCTTTCCTGGGCTTGCGGAAAGCCAAAGTTTTTTAGGAATTGTGGCCAGAAATTTGGTATTATTGTGTATTATGACTGACGCCAAACCTATCTGCTATAAGTATTTTTTTAAGTTCGACGGCCTGGAAGAGAAGGTCCTTGATATACAGCTCGACCCGGACACGCTCGACCTGCTGCCGAAAAAAAGAGATAAAATACCGGCGTGGGCCGCCCTGGATTACGCGAAATGCCCCATTTGTCCCTATAACAGCGCCGTAAAACCATACTGCCCGATCGCTTTAAATCTCGCGGACGCGCTTGAAACTTTTTCCGACAAGGAATCCTATAAAATGGTGGATGTGCGCGTCGTGACCGACGAGCGGGAATATTTCAAAAGAACGACCGTTCAGGCGGGCTTGAGCTCGGCGATAGGAATATACATGGCGACAAGCGGCTGCTCCATAATGAGCGTCTTAAAACCGATGGTCAGGCATCATCTGCCTTTTTCCTCGATTGATGAAACGATGTTCAGGACGGTTTCAAATTATTTGGTGGGGCAATATGTCCTGAAACATAAAGGCGGCCCCCCTGACTGGGAACTGACGAAACTTATCAACGCTTATAAAAAAATAGAACTGTTGAACAAGGCGATAGTGGCGAGATTCAGAAAAACCTCCTTGAAGGACGCGAATTATAACGCGCTTATAATACTGGACATTTTCGCAAAATTCGTCCCGATGACGATAGAACGGACCCTCTCCAAAAAGGATATTCGCCTTTCCGAATGGGCAATCGATGAATGAGGGGGGAAAGGCTTAAGGCTAAAGGATAAAGGCTAAAGGCAGGCAAGATTTCTTTGTTCCCGCTCATTTTTTCCTTCATCCCTCAGCCTTCATCCTTTATCCTTCCGAAAATTGCCATGGATACGTTTATCAAAAGTTCCTCAGTGAAAAACGAGTTCAATTGCAATTTTCGGTTTAAGATCATCCTGTCCCGGCCCAGAAACCCCGATAACATAGGCGCAGCCGCCAGGGCCATGGCTAACTTCGGTCTGAACGAATTGGCCGTGGCGGCCCCGCATCTCCCCGCCTGGAGGGAAACCCTTGAAATCCCCCCAAAACTTTTGGGTGGCCGGCCCGTCCGGCTCATGGAAAGGGCCGCCGTGGGCGCCGCCGACGTCCTTGACTCCGCCCGCATCTGCGCTACGGTGGCTTCGGCGGCCTCCGACTGCGTTCTTCTGCTGGGGACTTCCGCGCTTCAAAGACGCACGCCGGACAGGGATGTTATACTTCTTCCGGACTTGCGCGGCTATCTGGCGGACAGGCTCGCGGGCAAAAACAGCAGGGTAGAGGGTAGAGGGGAGAGGGTAGAGGGGGACAAGGTGGGCATCCTTTTTGGTTCTGAAAAGACCGGCCTGACCAATTCGGAACTGTCCCATTGCCACGCCGTGATAAATATCCCCGCCTGCGGGAAACAGCCATCCGTCAATCTGGGGCAGGCCGTGGCGCTGGTGTGCTATGAGCTGGCCGGGCGCCTGCCTGCCGGAGTTCCGCGGGCGGCCCGGGCGGCGGCGCCGGTCCCGTCCGTCCGGCAGATAGAGCGGGTGGTCTCCGATATCTGTTCTCTCCTTGAGGAAACTGAAGGTTGGGGAGGCGGGCGGTACGCGCAAGAGGTCCGCAGGGGGCTTCTGGACGCCCGGCTGACCAAAGGAGCGATGGGCATACTGAACCTCCTGCTCCGCCGCGCCCAAAAAACAGGGGATAGGGTATAGGGGATAGGGTAGAGAAATATGGAAAACCATGCGGCGAAATCAAATTTTATACGCGAGATCATCGACCGCGACCAAGACTGCGGCAAGTTCGGCGGCCGGGTGCACACGCGTTTTCCGCCGGAACCCAACGGGTATCTTCACATCGGCCACGCCAAATCAATCTGCCTTAACTGCGGCCTCGCCCGCGATTACGCCGGCAAATTTAACCTCCGTTTTGACGACACCAACCCTTCCAAAGAGGACCAGGAGTATGTTGATTCCATCATTGAGGACGTCAGGTGGCTGGGCGGGGACTTCCAGGATCGGCTGCTTTTCGCTTCCGACTACTTCCAGGCTATGTACGATTGGGCCATGGCGCTGGTCAAAAAAGGGAAAGCTTACGTCTGCGACCTGGGTCCGGAGGAGATCCGCCGGCACCGCGGCACCCCGACCGAACCGGGAAAAGACAGCCCGTTCCGCGGCCGGTCGATAGAAGAGAACGCGGACCTGTTTGAGCGCATGAAAAAGGGCGAATTTCCCGACGGCTCGCGTACGCTGCGCGCCAGGATCGACATGGCCCACCCGAACCTTAATATGCGCGACCCGGTCATGTACCGCATCCTTCGCGCCGAGCACCACCGTCAGGGGAGCGCTTGGTGCATCTACCCGATGTACGATTGGGCGCACGGCCTTGAAGATTCCATAGAAAACATAACCCATTCCATCTGCACGCTTGAATTCGAGAACCACCGGCCGCTGTACGACTGGTTCCTGGACGCGCTGGGCATCTACCACCCGCAGCAGCTGGAGTTCGCCCGGCTTAACCTCAGCAACACGGTCCTGAGCAAGAGAAAACTGCTTGAACTGGTCAGGGATAAACACGTTTCCGGCTGGGACGATCCGCGCATGCCCACTATTTCCGGGCTCCGTCGCCGCGGCTATACGCCGTCGTCGATACGGGACTTCTGCGAAGAAATAGGCGTGGCTAAGTTCAACAGCATCGTGGATCTCCGGGTGCTTGAGAACGCGATACGCAACGAGCTGAATAAAACCGCGTCCCGGGTCATGGCCGTGCTGCGCCCGCTGAAGGTCGTCATAGACAATTATCCGCAGGATGGAGTTGAAGAACTGGACGCGGTAAATAATCCCGAAGAGCCGGCCGCCGGCACGCGCAAACTCCCGTTTTGCCGGGAAATATACATAGAACAGGATGATTTCAGGGAAATACCGCCGAAAAAGTTTTTCCGGATGACCCCGGGCCGGGAAGTGCGGCTGCGGTACGCCTATATAGTCAGGTGCGAGAAAGCGGTTAAAGACGCCTCGGGCAATATTACCGAAGTCCGCTGCGTCTACGACCCGGCCACGCGCGGGGGGGATGCGCCCGACGGACGTAAGATCAAAGGCGCTATCCACTGGGTTTCGGCCCGGCACGGCTTCGCCGCGCAGGTGCGGCTGTATGATGCGCTGTTCGCCAGGCGCGCCCCCGAGGAGGTGGAAGAGGGCCGCGACTATAAGGAAAATCTGAACAACGGGTCGCTGGAGGTTTTAAAGAACGCCCGCTGCGAGCCGGGCTTGAAGCACGCCGCCGCGGGCGCGCGGTATCAGTTTGAGCGGCTGGGCTACTTTTTCGCCGACCCCAAAGATTCAAAGCCCGGGGCTCCCGTGTTCAACCGCACGGTGACCCTGAAAGACACCTGGGCTAAAATAGAACAAAACGAAAAGCAGGCCTGAAGGGGGACTTTGTGAAACGCCTTATCGCTATTTGCGGAGTTGTCGCCGTCTGCCTTGTCGCCGGGCTGGGATTTATGCTGGCGCGCAAATCCAGGGCCGCGCTGGACCCCGGCATACTGACCGCCCAGATAAACGCCCTTGCCGCCGGTTGGGAATCCCGGAATATACCGGCGACGGACCGGGTCGTGAACCTCATAATCAGCGACGTCCAGGCTCCCCTCCCGCCGCCGGGGGGGGACGAAAACTCCGGCAGCCGGTCGGTCCTGGACAGCGACACCCTTTCTATTGCGGACGAACCCCCGGTCTGGAAAAGGGCCGGCATCTGGTTTAAAAGGACTTTCCTGCGAAGAACCATGTCCGCCGGCGAGGACGGCGGCCTGGCAGAAGCTTTCCCAAATATTCCGAGCGCCGTCTGGACGCATAAAGGCTTTGAAACCGCCAGCGAGGAAGAGATGGCCCTGGAGCTGGAGGAGGCCGTCATAAAAGCCGGCGAGGCCGGCGCGGAAGTGAATATTATCACGCAGGGCATTTCCGCCGCGCCCGTCCTGAAAGCCATCAGGAAGCTGGAAGGGGTATCCCGGAAAGGAAAAAACATCGCGGTCAACAAGCTGGCGGCTCTGGATATGAATAAACCGACGCTGCAGAAAATTGATCCCGCGTATTTCGGCAGATTCAAGCGCCCCGGCAACCTGAATGAATGGGTTAATATCTGGAGACCGCCCTCGCCGCCGCACCGCGCGACCATAGAGCTGTTCAGCCAGAGCCACAACGGGTCGCGGTTTTACGCTGATGAGCTCTTCCCTGAAATGGGCTTGCGGATAATAAATCCGCCCCAACCGAAGGCGACGGCGGCGGAACCTGAGATGTTGAAGTTCGTGCAGGCGCTGATAAAACAATCCGCCGTCATTGAGGAATCCATAGACTATCTGGCTCAGGCGGCCAGGACCGGAGCCCAACAGGAAAAAGCGGCTATCCTCGCAAGGGAGCTCGCAGACCGCGCCTACAAAACGGAAATGGCCGCCGCCGCGCCGCGGCCGGCTTCACAGCCGCAGGATTCGCTGTCCGCGATAGGCGGCGGCTGGCTGAAGAAAGAAACGGTAAAAATTAAAAAGATTACCTGGCGCGGCGCTGTTGATTACTGCAAAAAAAAGGGCGGCCGTTTGCCGACTGTAAATGAACTCAAAAATATGCATAACGCCGAGTGTGTGGGGGGGAGAAGCGGCAATACATGCGATTACCGGTATTGGTCGTCCGATGTGAAGAGCGCCGGTAACGCCTGGGCTGTGGACTTCTACGACGGCAGCGCGGGCGGCAGCCTTAAGAACGGCTACAATGCCGTCCGCTGCGCGTCTAGTGTAGCGTCCCGCAAATAACTAGACATTTGAAGGCTCAGATTTGAGCTGGATGCGAGGCGCGATGACGAAGGCATACTACATGTATGTAGAGGAAGAGCAACGAAGCAGCCGGCCGAAGATGAGCCTCCCCCGGGGGGCTGGCCGCTTTTGGGCTACTCCTTCGTGGCATTACGCTAATGTACGTGTAGTACATGTCGCTTCATGCCGCTTCGGCGTAGCCCAAAATCGGCCAGTCAAATGTATAGCCATTTGCGGGTTTTCAATGGAACCCACAGCCTCCGCAATGGCAGCTTAAAGACATTGTAACGGGCCAGAGAACCGCGCTGCTGCGCGAGTTCCCTTTTGTGATAGGCCGGGCCCTGGACTGCCGGCTTATCCTGCCGGATTCCGCCCAACTGAGAAAAACCACCAGCCGCTGGCAATGTTATATCACGGAAGACGCTGGGCGGTATTTTATCGGGGACGGCAGTTTTGACGCCGTTCCGGAGACCGGCCTTAAAAAATCAAGCGTCGGCGGCACCTTGCGCAACGGGGCGTCAGTCACAGAGCCGCAGGAACTCTTTCCCGGAGACACCATCTCGCTGGGCCCCTGGGATTTCAAGGTTGAAGAGGCTGAGAACTTTTGTATTGACATAGACGACGCTTTAAGGGTCAACCAGGACGGCAGGCGCATAACAATAAGCCCGAAAGACCCGAGAGCCGGCGCCGGCTATAAGCAATTGCACGGGCTTTTCCTGGAATTGAACAAGCTTGAAAATATTGAAGAATGCCTTACCCGCGCGCTGGCCTTCGCGACGGAGAGGATCGCGGCGGCCGAAGTTTCCGCCATCCTGCTTGACCGCCCGGCCTCGGCGCCCGCCGCGCGGCTGGCCTGGCGTAAGAACCAGGGACGCGTGTTTGACTTCAGATTCAGCCCGGACCTGCTTGAAAAGTTGTCTGTTAAGGAGCCTTTTCTCCTCTCGGCGCGAGCGGCCGATCCCTCTTCCAGTCGGAATCTGCAGGGCATTTCCTCCGCTTTGCTCACGCCCCTGTCCGGCGGCGGCCTCCGGCTGGGCGTCCTTTACCTGGACAACCGGGGCGGCAAACCGGCTTTCACCGAGGACGACCTTTACCTGGCCTCGGCGCTGAGCGGCGTCATCTCTCTCCAGTTGATGGCGGAAAGGCAGGTCTTTCTTGGCCGTCTTGAGGACAATTTAAGACAGCATTTCAGCTCCAGCGTGGCCAGGCAGCTGGCCGTGGACGCCAAAGAGGGGAAGCCGCCGGGGCTTGAAGCCGCGGAAAAAACAGCCGCCATACTTTTCGCGGATATTTCGGGATTCGCCGAATTCTGCCGCGCGCATAAACCGCGCGAGGTAAGCGGGCTGCTGAACCTGTATTACAAACTGATGTCCGAGTGCATCCACAAGCACGGCGGCTATGTGGATAAATTCATCGGCGACGCGGTGAGAGGGGTGTTTGAATCGGCGTCGGCGGGGGAGACCCCGGCCGCTGGTTCTTCCTGCGCGTTGCGGGCGGCGCGCGCGGCCAGGGAGATGATAAAAGCGTGGCGCGGCCGGACCGCTTCACAATCGGGCGGAGCCCTGCCTTTAAGGATCGGCTTTGACGCCGGCCGCGTGGTCATAGGCAATGTCGGCTTTGCCGGCCGGCTGGAGTACGCCGCCATAGGCGACGCCGTGAATATCGCTTCGCGTCTGCGGAAACTGGCCATGCCCGGCGGCATAGCTCTGTCGGACGCCGGCCGCGGGCTCGTGGAAAAAGAGTTCCGCTGCGAACAGCTCGGCGTCAAGGGAGCTAAAGGGTTCGGCGATATAAGGGTCTGGCATATTATCGGTTGACTAAAAATTTTTGCCGCAAAAATTTTTATCATAAAGCCCGGGTTTATGAAAAATATCTGCAAGTGGGGCCTTATCGGTTTGCTGTTTGTCTTTTCGCCGCCGTATATTCCGGCGGGAGCCGCGAAGGATTACTATAACCGCGGGCTTCATTACTACAACAGACAAGACCATGCCAATGCCATAACCGAATTCAGCCGGGCCCTCAGACTTGACCCGTCCGGCGCCTGCGAAAACTGGGTGACAGGCTCCGCTTACCTCAACCGCGGGAACGCCTATTATAATAAAGGCGATTACGACCGGGCCATTGCGGATTATGATATGGCCATTAAGCTTAACCGCAATGGCCCCGCCGGCGTCCAGGCCTTTAAAAACCGGAAAGACGCTTACGGCGCCAAGAACGCGATCCTAAGGGACCGGCTGGAAGCGGCAGAAAGGAAGCTGGGCGCCGCGTCCGCCCACTATGAAAACGGGTTTGCGGCTTACAACCGGGGCGATTTTTCAACGGCTGTGCGCGAGCTGAACAAAGCTGTCGAGCTTGATAGAAGCCTGGCGGAGCAGACACGGCCGTATCTCGCCCAGGCGTACAGCAAGCGCGGGGACAGGGCTTACCAGGACGGAGAGTATACAAAAGCCATCGCTGATTATGACGAGGCGTTGCATCTGAACCCGGACCTGGACAAGGCGCGCTCAGCCCGCGCCGCGGCCGTTCAGAAGCTGAGCGAGCCGAAGCCGAAGGATAACATGACGGCTTTCGGCGCGCAGAACGCGCGCGCGGCCGCGCCGGCGGAAGACGGCCATAATAACATTATGGCTTTAGCGGTAAGCCTGTCGGCGCTGGCGCTCTCCGGCGGAGCTTATTTCTTATATAAAAAATACGGCCGGGCCCCCATGACGCTGAACAGCCGGCCCGGCGCAGCCGAGCTCTCCGACGAGGCTCTGGAACAAATGTCGGCCGACCATAAGACCGCGCGGTTTGACATGCGCCTCAGGGACCTCCTGGACGCCGGGAATTATAATAAAGCCCTGGCCGCCTACGCTTCCAAACACCCGTCCGATATCACCGACGGGGACAGGATCAACCTTTTTGAACTGCACCTGTGCCTGGGCAACTATGACCGCGCGCAGCTGGTGTTTGAAGATATAAAAGGAAACAAACTTCTGACCGGAAACCTTGAATTGTGCCGGAAATTAGCCGGGCTTTGCTATGAAAAGGCGCAAATTGACCTGGCGCGGGCTTTGAGCCGCGGTATTTTTGAGGCCATGAAGCCGGCAATGGATATACGGAATAATCCCGGACCGTACTACAATTTCGCCCGCTTCAGCCAAGACAAAGGCGATCTTGAGCTGGCCGCCCAGGTGTACCGGCTGTTCCTGGAAACCGGCCAGGACGGCTACCGGGACGTGATTAGCCGCTATAACAGTTTGAAAGGCAAAGCGGTTCAGGCCGCGCCCCAGCCCCGGAAATTCACGCAGTCACAAAGCCCTGCGGCCTTTCAGCCCGGCGTTTCCATAAGCGCAGTAGTGCTTGGCGGCAGATACGAACTTCAAGGCGAGCTTGGCGCCGGCGGCATGGGCGTCGTTTACGCAGGCCTGGACCGGCAGACCGGCCGGCAGGTGGCCGTAAAGCGGATGCATTCCTCGCTTAAAGAATACCCCAAAGAATACGAGCGGTTTGTGGGCGAGGCGAAGATCGTAGAGCGGCTCAAGCATCCCAATATCGTGAGCGTCCACGGCACGCTGGAACAGGACGGCGACACCTACCTGGTATTTGACTATGTGGAGGGCCGGACCTTATCCGAGATCCTGAAAGAAAAGAAGCGTCTGCCGCTGGAGGACTGCAAAGACATCTTCAGGGATGTATGCGAGGCGATCCATTACGCGCACAGCAATAACATCATCCACAGGGACCTGAAGCCCGCCAACATCATGCTGACCGGGAATAAGACGGTTAAAGTGATGGACTTCGGCCTGGCAAGCGAGCTGCGGGAAAGCATGACAAGGCTGACCCGCCAGACCATGTCCGGCACGCCGGCCTACATGGCGCCCGAGCAATATACGGGGGTCGTAAAGCGTGAATCGGATATATACGCCATGGGCGTATGCCTTTACGAGATGCTGACCGGCAAGCTCCCGTTTGAAGGGCATGATTTTGAAAAGCTGAAGAAAGCGAGAAGCTACCGCGAAGTCAGCGCCATCCTGCCCTGGCTGCCGGGCGGCATGGACGCCGTCATAGACCGCGCGCTGGACCCAGAGCCGTCGCAAAGATACGCCGGCGCGCTGGACTTCTACAGCGCATTGAAGAATTTATAAAAAAGCTTTTATTTTTTCCACGATGGAATCGGCGGTGAAGCCGAAGCGGGCGAAGACTTTTTCGGCGGGGGCGGAACGGCCGAAGGTTTCTATGGAAATATTCAAAGTTTTTCCGCCTGTCATATCCTTCCAGCCCATGCCTTTGCCCGCCTCAATAGTCACCTTCGGCAAATCCCTGCCGATAACGGAAGAGCGGTAAATCTCGTCCTGCTTCAGGAAAACTTCATAACAGGGCATAGAAACCACCTTAGCCCGGAGTCCGGAGCTTTCAAGCTTTAACGCCGCTTCAAGCGCCAGGCATACTTCCGAGCCTGTGGCTATTATTTCAAGGTCCGGACTAAGCGCCGGGCCCTTTAATGTGTAACCGCCTCTTTTCACCCCGTCCCGTATTTTATCCTTCTGAGCGCCCAGGACAGGCAGCTTCTGCCTTGAAAGCAGCAGGCAGGCCGGTTTCCCGGTCCTTAATATCGCTTCCCAGGAGTAAAAAGTCTCATAAGCGTCCGCCGGCCGCCAGACCGCGAGATCCGGTATCAGGCGCAAAGCCATTATATGCTCCACCGGCTGGTGCGTCGGCCCGTCCTCTCCCACGCCCACGCTGTCGTGGGTGAAGACGAAGATAGAGGGCGCTCCCATAAAGGCGGCCAGGCGTATCGCCGCTCGCATATAATCGGCGAAGACCAGGAACGTGGCGCCGAAAGGCCTTAAGCCCCCGTGCAGGGCCAGGCCGTTGACGACGGCGCCCATCGCATGCTCCCTGACGCCGAAATGCAGCGTGCGCTCCGGGTGCGCCGTGAAGTCGGTCTTGGTGGAAGGCGCCAGGTCCGCCGAGCCGCCGATAAGATTGCCGACACGTTCCGCCAGCAGATTCAGGGCTTTGTGCGAGGCTTCGCGGGTGGCCAGGGGCTTATCAAAGATTAAATCTGCGTCTTTTATCAGCTCCTCCGGCAGGTCGGCGGACAGGTAACGCCCGAGTTTGGCGGCTGGCTCCGGCTGTTTCTCCCTGTACGTTTTCAGCAGTTTGAGCCATTTTTTCTCGGCCCTGGCGCCGGCCCGCGCGAGCGTTTCAAAGTGCGGCGCCAGCGCTTCCGGGAGCCGGAAAGGTTCCTGACAGGGCCAGCCCAGGTTTTTCTTCGTCGCCAGAACTTCGTCTTTTTTCAGCGGTTCCCCGTGCACGGAGTTCATATCCTGCTTGGGGCTGGCGAAGCCGATATGCGTTTTCACGATTATAAGCGAGGGTTTTTCGGCTTCTCTTTTGGCTTTGCGCAGGGCTGTGTTCAGCTCGCCAAGGTCGTTGCCGTCGGCGACTTCCAGCGCCTGCCAGTTCTGGGCCAGGAACCTTTTTTTGACGTCTTCGGTGAAGGTCAGCGTCGTCAAACCCTCTATAGTGATGCCGTTGGAATCGTAGAGGCAGATAAGCTTGCCGAGTTTGAGGTGCCCGGCCAGGGAGGCCGCCTCATAGCTTATGCCCTCCATCAGGTCGCCGTCGCCGGCCAGCGCGTAGGTGTAATGGTCTATCAATTTGAATTCGGGCGTGTTAAAAATGACGCCGAGATATTTTTCGGCCAGGGCCAGGCCGACCGCATTGGCGAAACCCTGCCCCAGCGGGCCGGTGGTGGTTTCCACGCCTTTGGTCAGGCCGTATTCCGGGTGGCCGGGCGTCAGGCTCCCTAACTGCCTGAAATTTTTAAGCTCCTCCATGGAAAGCCCGTAGCCGTACAGGTGGAGCAGGGCATAGAGCATGGCTGAACCATGGCCGGCGGAGAGGACGAACCTGTCGCGGTCAAACCATTCGGGGTTTTGCGGGTTGTGTTTTAAATGCCGGCTCCATAAAGCATAGGCCGCGGGGGCCAGCCCCAGCGGCAGGCCGGGATGGCCGGAATCGGCTTTTTCCACCATATCCACGGCCAGCGTCCGTATCGCGTTCACGGCCAATTGATCAATTTCGGTGAAAGGCATAGGTAATGCTCCTGATTTATTAAGGCTAAAGGATAAAGGCTGAAGGATGAAGGAAAAAATACAGCAGATACAAAAGTGTTATTTCCCGCCCTTAGCCTTTATCCTTAATCCTTTATCCTTGCCCGGAAAATTTAACTGGGTTTTCCGGGCCAGTTCATACGCCTGCAACGCTATGATGGTCTTTGCGTCTTTTATTTTGCCGAGCTTTACAAGGCGAAGCGCCTTAGCGAACGGTATATGTTCCACTTTGATGAATTCATCGCTGTCCGGGCTGGAACTGCCGGCAGAGAGCCCCGTGGCCAGGTAGATGTACAGGAGTTCGTTGGAGAAAGCCGGCGTAGGCCAAAAAGACATAAGCAGCCTGAGCTTCCCGGCGCGGTAGCCGGTCTCTTCCTGAAGTTCGGCGGCCGCCCGTTCCAGGGGCTCGTCCCTTCTGGAATGAAGTTTGCCGGCCGGCAGTTCAAGCGTGGCTTCGCCCACAGGATAGCGGTACTGCCGGACCATAATTATGTCGCCGTTTTTAAGCGCGGGCAGGACGGCCACCGCTCCCGGGTGGGACATAAACTCGCGCATGGCCGTTCTGCCGTTGGGCAGGCGGACGGTGTCGGCCCTGAAATCCACGGCATTGCCGGAGAATACTGTTCTTTTCGTGATACGCTTCTCGAACAAACATTTGTTTTTCATAGCTCAACCTATAAATTATATAATTAGTTAGCCCCGTAAAAATACAGGTCTGGCAATTTAAACGCGTTGGTTCGTTACTGCATAACCCGAAAATGAAATCCGCCGGCTTTATACATCTGCATAACCACTCCGAATATTCGCTTTTGGACGGGATGCTGCGCATTACCGACGGCGAAGGCAAGCCTTCCGAATTCCTCAAAGGCCTCTCGGACAGGAAAGTGCCCGCCCTTGCTTTCACGGACCACGGCAACATGTACGGCGCCATGGAATTCTACTTCACCGCCTCCTCCCTCGGTATCAGGCCGATAATAGGGTGCGAAGTCTACGTGGCCAAAGGCTCCTGCCTGGAGAAAGATAAGACAGGGTCCCGCAAAGACAACGGCCATCTGACTCTCCTGGCGAAAGACCAGGCGGGCTATCAGAATCTGATCAAACTGGTCTCCAAAGGGTTCCTTGAGGGGTTTTATCACGACCCGCGCATAGATAAAGAAATCCTGGCGCATCACAGCGCGGGCCTGGTGGCGCTGTCGGGCTGCCTGAAATCGCACCTGGCAAGAGCCGCGGTCCAGGGCAATGTCGAGGAAGCCGTCAAGATTGCTTCCCAATATTCCGACATAATGGGCCCGGGGAATTTCTATCTTGAGCTGATGGACCATGGCATCCCGGAGGAGGCCGCGGCCCTTAAAACATTGCTTGAAGCCGCCAAAAAGACCGGCCTTCCGGTGGTGGCCACCAATGACTGCCATTACCAGAAAAAAGAGGACTGGGAAGCGCATGACGCGCATATCTGCATCTCCACCGGCTCGCTGGTGGAGTCCGCGGACCGGTTGAAAATGACCACGCAGGAGCTTTATTTCAAGAGCCCCGAGGAGATGATAAAGCTTTTCTCGCACACCCCCGAAGCCATACAGAACACCATGGCGGTGGCCGAGCTGTGCAACTTAAGGATAGACTCGGGCAAACTTTATCTTCCGGAATTCGACATCCCGGCCGATTACAGGGACAAACATAAACAGGAAGGGGAATTTGAGTACCTGAAAGAGCTTTGTTTTCGGGGCCTTGCCGACAACCTGGGCAGAGTGAATGAAGAATATAAGAAAAGGCTTGACTATGAACTGGAAGTGATAAAGCGGATGGGGTTCTCAAGTTATTTCCTGATAGTCATGGATTTTATAAATTACGCCAGAGCTAACGGCGTGCCCGTGGGTCCGGGCCGCGGTTCCGGGGCCGGCTCGCTGGTGGCCTTCGCGCTCGATATAACCAGGGTGAACCCGATAACGAACGGGCTGCTGTTTGAGAGGTTCCTGAACCCGGACAGAAAAAGTATGCCCGACCTGGACATTGATTTCTCGGACTGCGGCCGGGAAAAGGTCATCGAATACGTCCGGCGGAAATACGGCGCGGATCACGTGGCCAATATCATAACCTACGGCACTATCAAGGCCAAGACCGCTGTGCGCGACGTCGGCCGCGTCATGAACATCCCGCTGACCGACGTCAACGCGATAGCCAAGCTGATACCGCCGGACGGGGAAACCCTTTACAAGGCCCTGGACACCGTGCCGGAGCTTAAGGAATACGGCAAGCGGGACCCGAAATTTGAAAAGATGTTCAATATCGCCAAGAAAATAGAGGGCCTGCGCCGCCAGGTAGGCGTGCACGCGGCCGGCGTGGTTATAACCCGCGAAGCCGTCACCGAGTATGTGCCGCTGGCTAACCGGAACAACAAGGACGTCGTTACCACGCAGTACGACGGCAATATGCTCACCAGGCTCGGCCTGCTGAAGGTGGACCTCCTGGGGCTCCGGACGCTGACCATAATCGAGACGGCCTCCGAACTCATACGGGAGAGCAAAGACAAGAGTTTTGATATCTACAAGATACAGCTGGACGACAAGCCGACCTTCGACCTGCTGTGCGACGGGCGGACCACCGGCGTGTTCCAGCTTGAAAGCGAGGGCATGAAGAAGCTCATCAAAGGCCTCAAGCCTTCCGCGTTCAGCGATATCGCGGCATTAGTGGCCCTGTACAGGCCCGGTCCCATAAAAGCGGGCATGCTGGAACTGTTCGTGGAGAGGAAACACGGCCGCAAAAAGATAGTCTATGACCATCCCCTGCTTGAGGCTGTTTTAAAAGACACGTACGGCACCATGGTGTACCAGGAACAGGTGATGGAAATAGCCAAAAAACTGGCCGGTTTCACTCCCGGCGAAGCCGACTCTTTGCGCAAGGCTATGAGCAAGAAAGACGTGGATGCCATGGAAGGGGAGCGCGTCAAATTCGTGGATAAGGCTAGGAAAAAAGGCATCCCGCACAAGCTTTCGACCAAGATCTTTGACCAGATAAAACAGTTCGCCGGCTACGGCTTTAATAAATCCCATTCCGTGGCTTACGCCCTGGTGGCTTACCACACCGCCTGGCTGAAGGCCAACTACCCGGTAGAATTCATGTGCGCGCTTTTAACCAGCGAAATAGGCCATAGTCCAATGGGCGCCGAGGACAAGGAGAACAAGCAGGTCACGTATATCGAAGAGGCCCAGAACATGGACATAGAGATACTGGGCCCCGACCTCAACCATTCGGGCAGGATCTTCGCCATCGAAGAAAAGAACTCCAGGCCGGCGCTGCGGTTCGCGCTGACCGCCGTCAAGAACGTGGGCGAAGGCGTGGTTGAGGCCCTGGTGGAGGAAAGGAAAAGGAACGGTCCGTTCAAATCCTTCGAGGAATTCACGATGCGCGCCGACACCAAGCAGCTGAACAAAAGGGTCATCGAATCGCTGGCCAAGAGCGGCGCTTTTGATAAGCTGTATCCCGCGCCGGCCGCGGAGCTGTCCCGCACAAAAGCCCTTAAAGCCGTGGAAAATTTCAGCGGGGCCGGCAGAACGGGCCGCAAAACCGATGAAAACCAGCATATGCTTTTCGCCGTGGAGGCTTCGGGCAGGCCGGTCGCCGTCCAGGCCGCGGAAACTGAGGCGCTTAATGAGCACACTATTTTGAAATACGAGAAAGAAGTGCTCGGTTTCTATTTTTCCGGCCACCCTTTGAACAGCTACCGCCGGCACATCAGCATGATCTCCAATTCCAATATTGAAAAGATACTGGGCGCCGGCTTTAAACCGGGCGAGACGGTGCGGGTGGCGGGCATAGTGCTTCAGTCCAGGGCGTTGCAGACCAGGAAGGGCGATACGATGGCCAAGTTCGAGCTGGAGGACCTCTCCGGCAGTATCAGCGTGGTCCTGTTCCCCAAGACCTACGCCCTTTTCGGCTCCGGGCTCGCGGCCAACAAGATGGTGGTCGTTACCGGCAGGGTAAAGGAATCCGACTTCGGCGAGAACCCTTTTGAGCTTATAGCCGAAGAAGTGCTCGGCCTTTTCGACGCGATGAATAAATGGGGAAAGCACCTGTTTATCCACCTGCCGGAGGGAATGCTCTTTGACGAGAAGCAGCTGAGCGAGCTTAGAAACACGCTGGGCAAAAGCCACGGGGGCTGCCCGGTCTACCTGAAGATAAACACGAAAGCCAGGAGCGCCTACGTGGTAGAGACCACGGACAGGGTGCTGCTGAACGACGGCCTGTTCAGGGACCTGGAAAAAATCCTGGGGGGCAAAACATGGCAGGTGGAAAGCGGATATTGATAGCCGACGACGATCCGGACATCCTGGATCTGCTGGAAACGTTCTTTAAAAAAAAGGGCTACGAAATCACTATCGTGGTCAACGGTAAGGACGCCCTGCAGAAAGGGGCGACCGGCCAGTTCGACCTGATACTGCTTGATGTCATGATGCCCTATATAGACGGCTACCACGTGGCCCACGAGCTTACGTCCGAATCAGGGGAGCAGGCGGCCAAAATACTCATTATGACCTCCAGGGACGTCGCGAGCGAAAAAGGCATAGCGCTGCTGAGCGGGGCTGCCGACGTCGTCCAGAAACCTTTCACGCTTGAGGAACTGGACAAGAGGGTGGCCGCATTACTGGGAGCGTAAGTAAAACTGATAGGTTACGCGCCCATTAAGATGAGGCGCCCCGAGATACAGGTCAAGTTCAGGTTCTATGACGGCGGCTATTATATTCCGGCCCTGGCGGCGGGGTATGACGGACAGGGCTATTATTACGACAGCGCGGCTAAAAAATACCTGGAAAAGGGAAAAGGCCTTTACCTGGCCGGCTCAAAGGAGGCGGGGATGTCGAACCTGGTCCTGCACGGCGGCTTTAACGTTCCTGATTTCGACAATAATTACCTGTTCGGCTTTTTGGGCGCCAACTACACTCTGGAGGATAAGGTATCTTTTATAGTGGAATACGACAGCCTGTTCCACAGGGACGATCCCACGCGCCTTAACGTCGGCGCCCGCATATATATCACGCCTTATTTCCAGGTGGACATGGGCTTGAGGGAATTGAACGCCAGCGAGGATTTCTCAAGCGTAAAATCCAGAAAGACCGAACGTATAGTGCAGCTCAGGTACAGCACAAACTTTTAAACCAGCTTGCCAGCATACCAGCGATAAATTTATACCATAGGAATTTTCTTTTTGGCTTTTTGCGTTGTTGTAGCGGCGGATGTGAATCCGCGAAATTGGGGCGATTTACATCGCCCGCTACGAGGAGAAGGAATTATGGTCAAGAAGGTAGGAATTTTAACCGGCGGAGGGGACTGCCCCGGCCTTAATCCCGCCATACGCGGCTGCGTGTACGCGGCCCAAAAATACGGTTATCAATGCGTCGGCCTGCTGGACGGGTGGAAAGGCCTGGTGGAAGGCGTTACTACCCCCCTCAACAGGGAGCTGACGGAATATCTCATCATGAAAGGCGGCACGATTCTCGGCACCTCGCGCACCAACCCCGTAAAAACCGAGGGCGGCGTTGAAAAATGCCTCGGGAATTTTAAAAAACTGGAGCTTCACGCGCTGGTGGCCATGGGCGGCGACGATACGCTGGGCGTAGCCGCCAGGCTCTATAAAGACCACAAACTTAACATTGTGGGCGTGCCCAAGACCATGGACAACGACCTCAACGCCACGGATTACACTTTCGGCTTTGACACCTCCGTCACGCGCGCCATGGAGGCCGCGCAGTCGCTGATAGATACCGGCGACAGCCACCACCGCATCATGGTGCTGGAAGTAATGGGCAGGCACGCCGGCTGGGTGGCGCTTTACACGGCCATCGCCGCGGCGGCGGACTTCGTCTGCATCCCGGAGCGCAAAATAGACACCGCGGAGATGATCCGCAAGCTCAAAGAATCCTACGCCAGGAAACGTTTCGCGCTGGTCGTAACCAGCGAGGCCGCCGAAATGCCGGAGGCCGGCGAGGACAAAATAAAGCACCATCTCGATCAGTTCGGCCACCGCATCCTTAAGGACAGGGGCATGGGCGAGCATATCTCGCAGTTTATAGAGAAGCATACCGGCATAGAGACCCGCTTCGCCGTTATCGGCCATATGCAGAGAGGCGGCGCGCCGACGCTGTTTGACAGGATGCTGGCCACCCGCGTAGGCATAAAAGCGGCGGAGCTTGTGCACGCCGGTCGGTTCGGCATGATGAGCGCCCTAGTGGACAACCGGATAGTCGGAGTGCCGCTTGAAAATGCCGTCGGCAAACTGAAGACGGTCTCCGAAGACTGGTTCGGGCTGATGGAGCTGATGTTCTAGTCCCAATACCGATCACTTAAGAACTCCTCCCCCCTTGTGGGGGAGGATTGAGGTGGGGGGCTCGACGAAGCGCCTTTGGTTCCCCCTGACCGGTGAACCGTAAACGCATCGGCGTTTATCGGCAAAACCGGCCGGTCGGATACTTTTCAAAAAGAGTGACAATAACTGCAATTTTCGGGAACTTGATGCTCAGGAATTTCAATAATATCACGCCAAGGGCGTGAAACTACAGGGTTGTTGTAGCGGCGGACGTAAGTCCGCGAAATTAGGGCGATTTACATCGCCCGCTACGTAACGCTTTGTAGTTGCTTGCCCTCGGCAAGCTTAATTTAAGTTGACCAGAAGTGGGTCAAACGGATGCTGTGCCTGCTTCTTAGAATGCGCCGCTCTGTTGCAGTGTATCAGACCCGGGCGGGGCCAGTCTCCTCGCCGCAGTTGGCGGCCTGGACCAAAAAATATCAGGCCATCCTGCACGCAGGTTTCGCTGAAAATCCGGAGCCTCAATCCCTGTCGGGGCGGCGAGGTCGTCCCAAACACACAAAGGCTCAGAACCTTCTGCTCCGGCTCCGGCAGCATGGGAATTCCGTGCTCGCCTTCCTCGAGGATTTTCGGGTCCCCTTCAGCAACAATCAGGCCGAACAGGATCTGCGCATGATGAAGGTTCAGCAGAAAATATCAGGCGCTTTCCGTACGCTTAAGGGCGCGCAGACCTTTGCGCGCATCCGCGCCTACCTGTCCACTGTGAGAAAAAACAAGCGCGATGTCTTTCAGGAAATCGCCAACGCTCTTACCGGCCGGCCGTTTATGCCAAGCACCGCTTCATAGGGACCTGGGCAGTTACGGATTTTTCTGTTACAACGATTGAAAAAATAGCAAAAGCGCTGGAAGCGCCGGTTTCGGAAATGTTTTCAGGCAGAGTCGCAAATTACGCCGCAAAATCCAGACCGGCCAGCCGGCTCGCCTCCCTGTGCAAAGAAGCCTCGCCGGAAGAAATGAAACCGCCAGCATCCTTGGCCGTCTGATGAGCATAGCTCTTGAGTCACAGGCTGGAAGCCTGTGCTACCGAAGCAGCCAAATCCGCCGCCAAACACCTGCGCCGGACTTAAAAGGCGTCTGGCGCTTTTTAAGATTTCAAATGGAGATCAGCCATTTCCACAGGGGGATAAAATTTATTTCTTTGCCTTTGCCGCGCGCTTTCATAATTTCTTCATGGTCCCAGGTTATAACCGACAGGTTGCTGCACCGCAGTTCCCGGCCGGCCTCTATAAGCGCCTTTACCTCCCTTTCTTTTGTCCCCGGCGCGTCAAGATTGTAAGCCGCCTGAATCAAAGAATCCACTGCCTGGCCTTTTCTAGTTATAAAATCCACTTCCCGTCCGTTACGTGTCTTATAATAAAACAAATCCCTGTTGGGTTCGCGCCCGGCCTTCAGCAGCCCGCCAAAAACCAGATTCTCCATAAGCCGTCCCCGGTCGGGAGAGAACTGCACACCCGCGGCCGCCACATAACCGTTATCCACCAGATATATTTTTTTAGGCGTTCCCAACCGCTCAGCGGCCTTGTTGGAATAACGCTGCAGGACATATATGAGATAGGCCTCCTCAAGATAGCCGATATATTTTTCCAGCGTGGTAACGCTTTTGAAACCCAGACGAGCGGCCAGCCTGCGGAAACTGCATTCGGCGGCGAAATTATTCAGCAGGTATCCATGCAGGTCATATATCTTTGCGGATAGCCGCACGGAATATCTTTTAACGATATCCTTAAGTATCAGCGAATCCATAAGCGTGTCCAGGTAGCCCTTCGGCTCCAGTTTTTTAACCACCACCTCGGGGAAGCCGCCGTTAACAAGATACTGTTCCAGCAAACCCAGCATGCGCCCTTTGGTTTCAGGCAAAAGGTTTTTTTGGGAATCAAGCTCAAATTTCTCTGCGGCAAGAAACTCCATAAAACTGAACGGCAGTATTTCTATGGGCACATAGCGCCCGGTAAGGCTTGTGGCCAACTCACCGCTTAAAAGCCGGGCGTTGGACCCCGTCAGCGTGATATTATAACCCTGGCGCTGCAGCCGGTTAATAAAAAGCTCCCAGCCCGGCAGATTCTGGATCTCGTCAAACAGCAGCTGTTTTTTACTCCCGTAACAGGCATGCAGCTCTTTTAGAAGCTCATCGTAATCTTTAAGTGTTATCAGGCGCTCATCGTCAAAATTCGCGTAGGCCGGCGCGGATTTTCTTAAAAAATGAAGCGAAAACAGTGATTTCCCCGCCCTTCTCGGGCCTGTTACCACTTTTATAATCTCATCGCCGGCAAATTTTTCAGCGTATCGTGTGCGGGACCGCGGCACATACGGCTTTGCCAGAAGCGTTTCCATTTCTTCCTTCTGCCTTATAACCACTTCTTTTATCATAAATCCTCCGCATTGCGTTAAATTGTTTATATATACTGGACAAAATGTCCGTTTTTTGTCCAGTACAATATTTATACTAAACAATTCAATACTAAATCAAGGGGCATCCTGCCTTGCTCGCGCCAACCGTTTAATACGCAAAGCAAGCTTTGCCGCTATCTGGGAACGCCGTTGTGAAAATATCCAGAAAGGACGGCAAATCTATCTTTATAATGCCCGCCAGTTTGTCTATATGCGGCTGCCTTTCGGGCTTGCGCAGCCCATCCTCCCAAAGCGCAAAGCCCAGATGATGCGGCACATGCCATTGACAACGCTGAATATTCTGAGCCAGCGCCGCCATCCGGCCGCCGCCTTTGCGATAACTCAGATCCGTCATCGTCTCCGCGGCCATGTGCAACAGGCCAATAGTCGGGCGGGCGCGCGGCGCCACTTTCAAAAGCGGACCCAGCACGCGGAAACGCTTTCCGCAGACCCCACAGACCACCTGGCGCGTTTCTATGGACAGCGGACCCAGTTCCGTCCGAAGCTTCCTGTGTTCACGCTTGCCCCCGCTTCGGTAAGCGCAACCCAGGCATATCTACCCCTTGGCGCCACGCGCTTCATGCTCAAGCCAGCGCGCGTCTCCTTCGCCTGAACACAGCATCTCGACAATCCTTCCCTGGTAAGTGTCGATGACGCCTTCCGCCACTTTCACTGTCATCTCGCGGCTCCACTCACCGACGGCATGAAGGGGTGCATTACCTCAATCTCGGTTTTTTTTCACAAAACACTGCGGAGGTTGAAAAAAATTACTGCGGCGTGCGGATTTATCCGAAAAACACGATTGGAGCAAAATGATTTTTAACGCTGAAAGGATTCATTTGTTTCATCGCGGCTGCGCCCGTTTGCGCCAGTGTCTGTCCCAACGTCCGTCTTCCGAGTGACACAGTGCGCACAGCGCAAGCATCTCCTCCGCCCCGCTGTCGGCGACATTCCAGAACTTCTCACTGCCTTTCATACGCAAAGAAAACTGCTTAATCGCCCCTTCGGCTACGCCCGACCCTATCGGCCAGCCCTGTGCCCGGA
>JACQYT010000034.1 GCA_016208085.1 Elusimicrobiota bacterium
GGGAAGCCCGCGGGATTGGCCGGGTCGATGTTCATGCCGAATATCCCGCCCGGCTGCAGAGGGGGCGCAGGCGCACGGCTCGCCGCGGACCGGCTGCTCTGCGTTGCCGCGGCGGCCGGAGCCTGCGAGGCGGAAGCCGGAAGACTCTTAGCCGGGGCTGCAGAAGAGCGGACCTGCGGAGACTTCTGAACTACTAAATTTCCCTTAAGGAGGTTCTTGCCCGCATCGCCCAGGTTCTTGACTGGACCGGCAGCGCCGTCTATACCCGCAATGTCTCCGACGATCCTCCTGCCGATGTCGACCACGGATTGCCCCGCTCGAGACATGCGCGATAAAAATCTTTGCCAAGCGCTTCCCGCGGTGAAATTATCGGCGGAAGTTTTCGCCGCCTGCGCCGCCCCGGACAGCGCGGCGGGCAGCCTGGAAGTGATGGACGGCGTTTTAGATATGCTGAGGTTGGAAATCGCGCCGGATTTAAGCTTCTTCAGGTCTATGCCGGGAATTTTATCGGACACCTTGTCGGTTTTGGAGGCTTGGCTCATGGTTGAAGACCCTTGAGCCGAATTTGATCCTCCAAGCATGTCGTGCGTAGGGCGGTAATAGTAATGGAAAAGCCCCGCCGGGGCGACTCTCGCCATCGGTCCATTGGCGTAAGAATTATCGAAAATGTAGGCCTTGCCCGAAACAAACCCGTTGAACAGACCTCCGTGCCATTGTTCCCCCCAGCGATGCCCTTGGTGCGTCGCCAAAACGTCGCCGAGCCTAAGCGCGGACCAGGAACGAATAGGCTGCCAGTTCCTGCTGACGAAATCAGCGACAGGAAGCCCGGGCGCGCCGCGCGCTCCGAGAACCGGGTCCCAGACCCTCCGCATGAATCCGTAGCAGTCGTTGCTGCCGTCGAAACGGTAGCCGCCGGAGTTGTGAATCTGGGCTGCGACCTGCGCTGCCCGTTTCATTATGAGGGCTTCGAGGCCGGAATCCGCCTTGGCCTGGACCCCCGCGGACAGGTGGAAAGCCAGCAGGATCGCTGCCAGGCAGAGAGATCCTCTTCCCTCGCGCTTCCTATTAGGAATACGTCGCAAGCTCATTTAATTCCCCTGTCCGCTCGCCTCGTCTGCTGGAGCCCTCCGAAATGGACTACTGAGCCGTGCGCAGCACCCATTGCGTTATGTCGCGGGTGGAGGCGCCCGGGGGAAAAATCTCTTTGATGCCGGCCTTCTTCAAGCCGGGGATGTCGGCGGCCGGTATGATGCCGCCGGCGAAAACGGCTATGTTTGCGGCCCCTTTTTTGCGCAGGAGCCGCACCACGCGCGCAAAGAGATGGTTATGCGCGCCCGACAGGCAGGAGAGCCCCACGAAATCCACGCCTTCCTGCACGGCGGCGCCGGCTATGGCTTCAGGCGTCTGGCGGATGCCGGTGTAGATGACTTCCATGCCCGCGTCGCGCAGCGCCCGCACCACCACCTTGGCCCCGCGGTCATGGCCGTCAAGGCCGGGCTTGGCTATCAGAACCCGTATCTTTTTCGCTTTTCTCCTGAAAAAATTTTTACGGCAAAAATTTTTGTTCATATTTCCCTGTGCTCTCCGAAAATTTCCCGCAACGCGTCCGAGATCTCGCCCAGCGTCGCGCCCGATTTTACCGCTTCAAGGATCGGGGGGACAACGTTATCGGTCCCGCCCGCCGCGTTCTTAACGCCCTCAAGCGCCGCCTGCGCCCGGCGTAAATTCCTCTTCCTGCGGAAAACCGCCAGCTTCCGGCGCTGCCTGCGCTCCACGCTGGGACTGACCCTGAGGACCTGCCGCCCCGGCGGCTCCGGCGACTGGAAGCGGTTGACGCCGACCACTACGCGGTTACCGCTCTCCACCTCGCGCTGATGGCGGTAGGCGCTGTCGGCGATCTCGGACTGCATAAATCCCGCCTCAATGGCTTTAACCGCGCCGCCCATCAAAGCTATCTTCTTAAGGTACTCCCGGGCCCCCGCCTCTATCTCGCCGGTCAACGCCTCCACGGCATACGACCCGCCCAGCGGGTCTATGGTGTCGGCAATGCCGCTCTCATGGGCGAGGAGCTGCTGAGTGCGCAGCGCGATGCGCACCGAATCCTCGGTGGGCAGGGCCAGCGCCTCGTCGCGCGAATTGGTATGCAGGGACTGCGCTCCGCCCATTACCGCGGACATGGCCTGGAAAGCCACCCTGACGATATTATTGTCCGGCTGCTGCGCGGTCAATGTCGAGCCCGCGGTCTGGACGTGGAAGCGCATTACGGCGGACTTTGGATCCCGGGTTTTAAAACGGTCGCGCATAATAGAGGCCCACAACCTGCGCGCGGCCCTGAACTTGGCTGTTTCTTCAAGGAAATTGTTATGCGCGTTGAAAAAGAACGAAAGCCGGGAGGCGAAGCTGTCCACGTCCATGCCGCTTTCCAGCGCAGCCTCAACATAGGCGATGCCGTTGGCTATCGTGAACGCCGCTTCCTGCACCGCCGAGGAGCCGGCCTCGCGGATGTGATAGCCGCTGATGCTGATCGGGTTGAATTTCGGCAGGCGCTTGCGGCAGAAGGCGAAGATATCGGTTATCACGCGCATGGACTCTCTAGGCGGGTAGATATAAGTGCCGCGCGCCGCGTATTCTTTTAGTATGTCGTTCTGGATGGTGCCCTCAAGCGACTCCGTCCTGACGCCCTGTTTTTCAGCCACGGCTATGTACATGGCCAGCAGTATCGCGGCCGTGGAATTTATGGTCATTGAGGTGGAGACCTTGTCCAGCGGAATGCCCCTGAACAAGTCCTCGGCGTCCTGCAGCGTGGAGATCGCCACACCGACTTTGCCGACCTCGCCCTCGGCCAGCGGGTGGTCACAGTCATAGCCGATCTGGGTCGGCAGGTCAAAGGCGACGCTGAGGCCGGTCTGGCCGTGTTTGAGCAGATAGCGATAACGCTGATTGGTCTCCTGCGCCGTGCCGAAGCCCGCGTACTGGCGCATGGTCCAGAATCGGCTCCGGTACATCGTGGGCTGGGCTCCGCGTGTAAATGGCGGTTCGCCGGGAAAACCCAGGTCCCGCAGATAATCATTTTCACGCAGATCCAGCGGGGTGTAGAGGCGTTTTATCTCCATGCCTGAATCGCCGACAAAGCGCGCCCGGCGCTCCGGCAGCCTGACCAGGGATTTTTTAAGCGCGAGCGCTTCCCAGCGCCGCATATGGGATTTAAGTTTCGCTCCGGACTTCGCTCCTGCGGGGCAGTGTTTTTTAGCGGATTTAATTTTCATATTGTACGGATTTATTCAAATCCCCCTTCTTCCCCCTTTTCTAAAAGAGGGATTGTCCCCTCTTTTTGAAAGAGGGGCAGGGGGAGATTTTTTCAACAGTTTCCGCAATGTTGTTTTGGCAGCGGAATACGGGTCGGTTTTCCTTGAAGCCAGCGCGCCGAAGAGCTTCCGGCATTCCGCGCCGTGCTCACATTCTTCGTTTATGAATCCCCGCAGGCCGGTCTCCAGCAGTTCCATGAACGCGCTCCTGGCCATATTAAGCGAGCGCCGCTCCCAGGCCCCCGCGCCGTCCAGCGCGCGGCGGTGTTCATAGACGACCTTCAGCAGCTCGGCCGTTCCCTTCCCGGAAAGCGCCTCGGTCTTCAATATGGGCGTAGTCCAGCCGTCCCGGGGCGCCGCTCCCTCCAGCGCAAGCCCCAGCGAGCGCGCCAGTTGTTCGCTGTCCTTGTGGTCGCATTTATTTATCACATAAATATCACCGATCTCCAGGATCCCCGCCTTGAGGGCCTGGACATCGTCGCCCTGTCCGGGCGACATGACGACCAGCACGGTGTGCGCCGCTCCCGCGACCTTGACGCCGTCCTGCCCCACTCCTGCGGTTTCAAGGATTATAAGGTCCTTGCCCATGGCGTCCAGCATCGTCACGGTGTCAAAGACCGAGCGCGAAAGGCCCCCGACGCTTCCCCGCGCGGCCAGCGAGCGGATGAAGACCTTTTCGTCAGTCGCGTGGCGCTGCATCCGGATGCGGTCACCTAGCACCGCGCCGCCGGAGAAAGGGCTGGTCGGGTCCACCGCCACCACGCCGACGGCCTTCCCGGCTTTGCGCGCGGCCTCCACCAGCCTGTCGGCGAGCGTGGACTTTCCCGCGCCCGGCGGCCCGGTAATTCCGATAATGTGGGCGCGTCCGGCCCGCGCGTAAAGTTCGCGCAGCGCGGCCCGGGCCGAAGGGATTTCGTCGTCAAGGTCGCGCATCAGCCGGGCCGCCGAGGCCACTTCGCCGCGCAATATGCGCCGGACAATTAATGAATTCATAAGCTGACCCGCAATGACCTTATTTTCCTACCGTAGCGGTCGGATTTATCCGACGGACGCGCGATAAATCGCGCCGCTACAACACCGTATGTAAATATTATACCGCTATCTCTTTCAGCGAGGGGGAGATTTTCAGCTTCGCGCCGGTCGCCTGCTGTATCTCGGCGGCGGTGAAGCCGGGCGCGGTCTCTTCAATGACCAGCCCCTCCGGGGTTATGCGGATCACGGCGAGATCGGTCACTATCAGGCTGACGCATCTGCGCCCGGTCAGCGGGAAAGTGCATTCCTTTAATATTTTAGGCGCGCCGTCCTTGTCCGTGTGCGTCATCGTGACTATGATGCGTTTCGCCCCTACCGCGAGGTCCATCGCGCCGCCCATGCCGGGAATGGTATCCTCGCCGGGGACCTTCCAGTTGGCTAAATCCCCTTTTTCGGAGACCTGGAATGCGCCGAGGAAGGTCATATCCAGGTGGCCGCCGCGGATTATCATGAACGAGTCCGACTGGGAGACTATCGCCCCGCCCGGAACTATCGTGACGGGCTGTTTGGTGGCGTTGATTATGTCCGGATCCCCGCCGCTCTTTTTCGCCATGGGCCCCATGCCGATGATCCCGTTCTCGGTGTGAAGAAGAACATCCCTTCCCGCGAGATATTCCGCCACCAGGCTCGGAATGCCGAACCCGAGATTGACGCACATCCCGTCACCAACCTCGCGCGCCGCGCGCGCGGCCAGTTGTTCCTTGCTAAGAAGCCTCTTAAGTCCTTTTTTCATACTTCTCGCCTTTCACGATCCTGGTTACGAAGATGCCCGGGGTATGGACGCTGTCGGGGTCAAAGGAGCCGGTCTCGCAGAGCTTTTCCACCTCGGCGATGGTGACATCGGCGGCCGGCGCCATGACGGGATTATAGTTCCGCGCCGAATAGCGGTAGATCAGGTTTCCCGAGCGGTCCCCTTTATGGGCCTTGACCAGCGCGAAATCCGCTCGCAGCGGCATTTCCAGGATATACTCCCGGCCTTTGAATGTGCGCTTCTCCTTGCCCGCCTCTATCGGCGTGCCCACGCCGGCGGGGGTGAAAAACCCGCCCAGGCCCGCGCCGGCGCACCGTATCCTTTCGTTCAAAGTGCCCTGCGGGATTATTTCAAGCTCTATCTTTTTAGTTCTGTACAGTTCCCTGAACCAGGGGAGCTTGGCTATCGGCCCGGGGAAAGAGCCGATGAATTTTTTTATCTGGCCGTTCCCGGCCAGCAGCCCGATGCCGTATATCTCGCCGTCGCCGGAATCAGTCGAACCGAGGTTGTTCCCGATAAGCGTGAGGTCTTTTACGCCCTTGCGCACCAGCGCGCGTATCAGGTTCTCGGGGATGCCGCAGAGGCCGAATCCCGCCGACATGATCACCGCCCCGTCCATAACGTCGCGCACCGCCTCATCCGAGCTTTTTACCGTTTTGTCCATGATCACCTTTTCGCACACCAGGTCATTCCCGCAAGCTATCGGCGGGAATCCATATCAGGAAAATTACCTGCCTGCCGGCAGGCAGGTCGCCCGCGCCCGCCGCAAAGAAAGAACAAAATTGCTCTAAAATTATTATATAAGATTTTGGCTGTTTGTAGGCCGCGACCACGGCAACCGGCTCCCGCCGCCGGCACGGCAGATTTTTCTCCCGGCGCAGGCCTTGACATTCCGGGTGCGTTTGCTACAATATAAATGTTGGGTTTTGCCGGCGGCGGCCGCGGATATGAAAATCAAAGGTTTAGTGATATCAGCGCCGGCGCTATTGGAATTACTGGGCCTTCCGACTTGATTTTATACAAACCTGTCGCAAATTCAAAATTTATAACATTGCGGGCGACGGCAGGCTGCTGCCCGGCTAAATTTAAGTGGTCGTCGTCCAGCAGCGATAAGATAAAATTCCTGGGCGCGACCGACCAGGCGGCCGTAGTGGTTAAGCCGCTGGCGGCAAGCGAAACCAAGGACGATATCAGCGTTTTTGTTACCATAGACGGCGTAACGTCCCCACCGAAGAAACTGACCGTAAAACGCCCGAAAGAAATGTCGCATCCGGTTCTGTCCTCTAATGATGTTGAACAGATACGGGATCAAGTCAATTTTTACATTATAAGAACTAAAAAAGAATTCACGTGGACTTTGACAGACCAATTTGGAGACCCGATGGCCAATGTTGATTCATTCGTAAAAAGTTCATTTTGTTTAGAAATTGTAGCGGGCGACGTGAGTCGCCTATTGAGCGGACTTACGTCCGCCGCTACAGTTTTGGACCAAAAAACGACTTTTTACGGGAGAATCAATGTTAGAATCAATGAATACGTTACTTTTAACTCCAAAAGGAGCAATATTACTAAAGAAGATGCCCGGTGGAAGGAAAACATAGATATTACCCGAACAACCAATAAAGCCGGCCAGATGGTGGATAAATATGCCATCCCGACGGGGTTATGGTCTCAAGAAATTGATATCTGGATTGACCAGAAATTAACATTGGTAGACCTCGGTTATTGGGAGAATGAGGAGGTAAATATTACTGCGACGCCACCAGCAATAACCGGAAAGCTTCCCGTGAAATTCCAATGAAACGTCTAAAAAAAATTATTCTCATACTATTTTGCACTCTTACCAGTGCGTTTATTCTCCTTCTTCTAATCGGGATTTTCGCTACAGGCCAGGAGAATATAGAGGACCGGATCCTGGAAAATGTGAAGATTGATTATAAATTTACTGGTTTAGATGAATTATTGTGGGATCGCCATGGAATTATGATTGTGATGGAAATTGATGAAACTCTCGGCACATACACATACGATAATTCCCCGCAGGTCACTTTCTCGTCTGGTAAAACGACGGTGCGGGAACTTTTGAATGCGGTTGTTTCCCAAAAAGACTTCGTATGGAGAACAGAAGGGGACGTCATCCATATAATCGCTAAATCGCTGGACAAGCGGCCTGATTACCAGTTGAATACGGAAATAGAACAATTTTCAGAAACCGGGAATTACGCCGATATGGTTGAAATGGCACTAGGTCAAATAAAACATCGCAACTTCCCGGAAAAGTTAATCCCTTTTTTCCTTTCGGGCAGAACTTCTGATTTTAAAAAAGGTCTGTGCCCGTTCAGAATCAAGGCGCGCAATATCACGCTCAGGCAACTTCTGGACCGAATAGCCTTGGAATCGAAAGGGAAAATTCATTATTATGGTGTAACACGACAGCGGGAAAGGGATGGCTCGGTTATTTTGTTGATGCATTTTCGCGAAGAAGGAGTAATGGGCCTTAGCGAAATCAAGGACCCGCCAGAACCTGAGTTGCCCTGCCCGAAGATTTAAACACTAACGCGCCCTCGCCAGTCTCGCCAAAGAAAAATCCGCCGTCTGAAATAAGCATTTAGCCAGCGCCGCGGCAAAAAATGGATGGATAAGTGCCCCGGAAGCCCCTCGAAGCGCCCTATAATAGGGCATGATTTGGCCCCCTTTTCCAACTCAAAAAACACCGCTTAAAACAGACTGTTAGCCCGTTTCAGCAAAAAAATGTTGTTTAACGGCCATATCCGGCGCGCTTTTGTAAGCGCCGGGGTTTTATTTCAGCCCGCCTACTGCGACGCCTCCGTCATGGAGTAGCTCTGTTCCTCGGTTACCAATTTTCTGGACGACGAGGCCGCCAAGGCCGGCGCCGACTTAAAGGCCTGTAAAGATAAGTGCGGCTGGAAGAAAAGGAAAGACGACCTGATAGACACCGCCCGCAAAAAGGCCAAAGAGTCCTGCGCCAGGGGCGAGGCTTACTATTTTCCTAAATTGCAGACATTACCCTGGGGAGTACAGGAAGTTAGGAAACAGCGTCCCCCAGCTTATTGGCTTTTTGGCTTTGTTTTTTATATTATTGATTTTGTAATTCTATCCTTAAAATTTCAGAATCGGAATTAAAGCGGAGACAAAAAATGAAAAAATCACTAAGAAAAGCCAGCCCGTTAAAAAGCCTGTTTGATGTTGAAGAAGGTTATTCGCTGACACAGGCTATTGCCGAAGCGGACAGATGTCTCCTCTGCCATGATGCCCCCTGCAGCGCGGGGTGCCCCGCCCAAACCGACCCCGGCAAGTTCATAAGAAAACTGCGCCTGAAAAATCTGAAAGGCGCGGTGAGAACAATTAAAGAGAATAACATACTGGGCGGCGTTTGCGCCGTAGTCTGTCCCACGGGGCGCTTATGCGAGGAAAAATGTTCCGCGACGGAGATAGATAAACCCGTTAATATCGGCAGGCTCCAGAGATTTTTGGTTGAGTACGGCCGGCAGATCGGCTTTAACCCTTTGATGAAAAAACCGGCTAATAATATCAAGGTGGCTGTGGCCGGGGCCGGACCTGCGGGATTAACCTGCGCCGCGTATCTCGCGAAAGAGGGCTATGACGTGACCGTGTTTGAATCAAATAAAAAACCGGGCGGCATATTAAGATATGGAGTGCCTTCCTTCAGACTGGGCGAAGATTTCGCCGACAGGGAGATAAAAGATATTACGGCGCTTGGCGTAAAGATTAAATGCAATTCTCCGGTTAAAGGCAAAGGCGCTGTTGAAAACCTGTTAAAGAAAGGGTTTAAAGCGGTATTCGCATGCACAGGCTTGTCGGTGCCTTATAAAACGGATATTCCCGGCGCTCATTTGAAAAACGTCGTTACTTCAACGGAATTTTTAAAAGCCGCGAAAGCCGGCAGCCATCAGAAAATAAGCAGGCTGGTGAAAAACAAGTGTGTCGCGATTATCGGGGGAGGGTCCGTCGCCATGGACGTCGCCAGCACCTGCAGGGCGCTTAAGGCGGATAAGGTTTATTGCATCGCTCTGGAGGGCATGGGTGAACTGCCGGCTTACAGGGACGACCTTTTGCTGGCCCTGGATAACCGCGTCATCATAAAACCGCAGTGCCGGGTCCAAGAAATAACGGAAAAAAACGGCGCGGTCGCCGGCGTTAAGGGAAACGAAACAAAATGGAAGGTGAAGGGGCCGGGCTTATTCATGCCTTCAAACGCGGAAGACGTCCCGGGCACCGGGTTTTCATTAAATGCGGGCGCGGTGATAATAGCCATAGGTTCGGGGCCGGACCCGCAGCTCAAAAAGCAACTGCCGAAAGTAAAATTTACCAAACGCGGGTTGATACAGGTTGATAAAAACACGCTGGCCACTTCGGCAAAAGGCGTCTATGCCGGCGGAGATATCGTGAGGGGGCCCGCTTTGGCGGTTGAGGCGGTCGCCGACGGCAAAAAGGCCGCAAAAGCCATCATGGAATTTTTACAGGGAGGTAAATAAATCATGAGAGATTTAAGCATAGAATTCTGCGGGGTAAAATTTCCCACCCCGTTTTTGCTCTCTTCGTCGCCGGTAAGCAACACCGCCGAGATGATCGCGAGGGGTTTTGATAAAGGCTTTGGCGGCGTGGCGTATAAAACGCTCGGCGGCGAGCACACGAAGATAATACACCCTTCGCCCAGGATGCGCGGGTACGATTATGGGGGCAAAAAAGTCATAGGAGTGCAGAATGTGGAAATGACCACGGACCGCCCGCTGAAGGACAACATCAATGACATAAAATGGCTGAAGAAGCGCTACCCGAAGCATGTCGTCATTGGAAGCATCATGGGCTTTTCAAAAGGCGAGTGGCGCGACCTAGCTTTGACGGTGGAGGATGCGGGCGTGGATATGCTGGAATTAAACTTTTCCTGCCCGCATATGTCCGTTGAAGGCACCGGCATGAAGGTGGGGCAGGCGTTTGAACTGGTAAGGGAATTCACGCGCATAGTGCGGGATTGCGTAAAACTGCCGATTCTGGCGAAGCTGACATCCAATGTGACGGATATAACAGAGCCGGCGCTGTACGCGAAGGAGGGCGGCGCGGACGGCATAACCGCTATTAACACGGTGAGGGGGCTTGCCGGCATAGGGCTGGATGATTTTGTCCCGTCTCTCAATGTCTACGGGCGAGGCGCGATCAGCGGATATTCCGGGCCGGCGATAAAGCCCATCGGGCTGAAGTGCATTGTTGAGTTGGCAAAGAAAAAAGAGCTCGGCCTGCCGCTGTCCGGCTGCGGCGGAGCGGAGACCTGGATAGACGCCGTTGAATATCTGCTGTGCGGCGCTTGGACCCTGCAGATGACGACAAGCGTTATCCGCTATGGCCACAGGGTCGTTGAGGATATGTGCGAGGGGCTGTCCGATTTTATGGACGCGAAGGGATTTAAACAGGTTAAAGATATAGTGGGAAAAGCGCTGCCGAACATACATGAGACGAGCGCTTTTGATGTGTCAAAACAGGGAACGGCCTCCTATGACCTTGAACGCTGCATAGGGTGCGGGCAATGCTACATAGTGTGCCGGGATGCCGGCGGCCAGGCGCTTGAGTGGGATTCCAAAAAAAGAAGGCCCGTCCCGGATGATGAAAAGTGTTACAGCTGCATGATCTGTTCCTTCGTCTGTCCGGTTGACAGCCTGATAACTTTTAAGGATATAAAAGGCAAGAAACCATATACCCCAAAACCCTCAAAGCTGTAAAGAAAAACCATAGACGCGCCCGCCCCGGCCGGCTGAATTCCCCCGCCGCCGCGCCAGTGTACGCAGCGTTAAATTCTGAGCGGGTTTGTGTAGTAGCACGCCCTTGGCGTGCCATAAAAGCAGGCCAAGGGCCTGCAACTACTCCGCATATGGAGCGCATTCATGCAACCCGCTCATAACTTATCGCTGCGTATGCTAGCCGCCGGAGAGCACGGGGAAGATCTCTACGGCGCAGCTTTTTTCAAGGACGCTGTCTAGTTCCACGGTTTTTCCTTCTACAATAACCGCCATCACTTCTGATTCCGGGATCTCCAGCGCCTTGAGCAGCGTTCGCGCCGTCAGGGGCCGCTTTGTTTCAATGGAGGTCGCTTCGTTTGCGCCCTGAAGATAATGCCTTAAATTGGCGTGCGCCGTTATTTGATAACTGATCGGCTTATTTGTCATTAATAAAATCCCCCTTCATCCCCCTTTCAAAAAGGGGGAATTAGGGGGCGCCATTATTTAATACCCAGCTTGGCAAGCTTTTCCGGGGCCGGGATGCCGTCTTTGGTCCAGTTCCTGAGCTGATAATATTTATAGAGCATATTCCCGAGGTCCGGGAGCACGTCTTTCGCCGAGCCGTCGGGCTTGGCTTCGGCGTAAAGCCGGGGAGGCAGCACGTCGTCTTTCCTGCTCACTCCGAGCTTGACGTTATACATCCTTTTCAGGTTAAAAAGCCGTTCACCAGTCAGCAGCACTTCTTCCATCGTCGCGTCCCAGCCGCAGACGAGCTCAAGCCACCTGGCGATCTTCTTCGGCCCCACCCGTCCTATGAACAGGAACTTGCATATACCGAGCGGGTTGAAAACGGACATATAGTTCTGCATGTTGACCACGATGGGCGGCTTGTCCGAAGATAAATGCGGATCCGGCGGCGTAGTGTAGCCGAAATCGGCCGCTGGGATGCCCCGGTCCAGAAAATAGGTCAGGCCCTCAAGATGGCAGGCGCCGCGGCCGGCGGTCGCGTAGCTCAGCGCCATGCCCACGTGCCCCCGCGGGTCGTGGGCAGGGTATTCAAGACCCTTTGTATGGACCGCGAATTCGGAGGCGTTATGCCCGAGCTTTTCCGCCGCTTTCTTCACTCCCAGGCCCAGCACCCTGCCGATGTCCTGCTGCCGCCCCAGCTTGTGCGTAAGCGCGACGACGCTGGCGCCGTTCCAGCCGAGCGCTAAGCCGCCGGCGTCTTTTTGCGTGATGATGCCCCGCTCGTAAGCCTCTATCGCGAACGCGATGATTGCGCCCGCCGAAATGGTGTCTATGCCGTAACGGTTGCACCATTCGTTCGCTTCCACGATTGCTTCCGGATCGTCGTTGAGGCAATTGGCGCCCAGCATGCCTATCGTTTCGTACTCGGGGCCGTGGCCGTACAGCCCGAGCTTTTCGTTCTTGTAGATCTTGCCGCAACGTATCGGGCAGGCGTAGCAGGAGTAATGTTTGTCCAGCATCAACGGCTGCATTGCCTGGCCGCAGATCTTTTTCGCGCCCTCCGGCCAGCTTCCGATCTGCCAGTTCTTGATCGACAGATCGCCGTATTTCTCCACGGCTTCCACCCCGCCGGAAGTGCCGAAATTGGTAAGCCCTGTGGTATTTTTGCGGATCTCCTCTATGTCCGTCTTAAGCTCGGCCTTGTACTCCTCGGGCCGCGCCACCTCGAGCTGGATGGCTGGGTCCCCTTCCACGACTATGGCCTTCAGGTTCTTTGAGCCCATTACCGCGCCGATGCCGGCGCGCGCCGCTACGCGCGAGATGGGCGGGTCGAACATGATGGAGGAGATCAGGACGCCCTGCTCGCCGGCCGGGCCGATCACGGCGACCTTCGCCCGCGCCGAGAATTTGTCTTTGAGCAAAGTCCCGCATTCGTAGGCATCCTTGCCGGCCAGGTTTGCCGCAGAACGGAACTCGACCCCGTTCTTGGTGATATAAAGCAGGGTCAGCTCCGGACAACGGCCGGTCATTAGCATCCCGTCGAAGCCCGTCTTGCGGAACTCCGCCGGCCAGTGTCCGCCGACCGTCGCCTCGTTCCAGATGCCGGTCTGCGGGGATTTGGCGCAGACGCTCAGCTTTGAGGTGCCGGGGAGATTGCCGCCGGTGAACAGCCCCGAAATGAAAAGAAGCGGCGCCGACGCATCCAGCGGGTCCATGTCGTTCGGGAAGTCGTAATACAGGAGCTTTGCCGCCAGGCCCGAGCCGAGGAAATACTTGCGCGCGTGCGCCTCCCCGAATTCAACGACCCAAGACGCTTTTTTTGAAAGGTCAATATCAAGCAGCCTGCCGAAGAAACCGAACGGCGCTTTTTTGTCGCTCATAAAAAACTGCTTTAATAATCTTCATATCGCGGCTGTCAAATACGAATTTTCTGTATGCCCCCGAAACTTTCTTCAATATCGGGACTTTTTAAATTTTCGCAAACGCTTTCCGCAGGATCTTTGCGGCCGCGTCTATTTCCCCTGTCATCACGTTCATCGGGGGGCTTATGCGGAGCACGTTGCCGTAGAGGCCGCCTTTGCCGATAAGTAGCCCCTCCTTTTTGGTTTCCTCGAATATTTTTACGACCGCCTTCGCGTCCGGGGCCTTTGTTTTTCTGTCCGCCACAATTTCCACGCCCAGCATCAGGCCCATGCCGCGCACGTCCCCGATGCAGGGGAACTCCTTTTGCATCGCCAGCAGCTCGTTGCGCAGGTGGGCGCCCATCTTCGTGACGTTGGCCACGATATTCTCTTCCTCTATATAGTCTATCGTGGCGTGCGCGGCCGCGCAGGAGACCGGGTTCCCGCCGAATGTGGAGATAGTCAGCCCTTTAAGCCCGTCGGCTATCTTTGCGGTCGTCACCGTCCAGCCGATGGGGATCCCGTTGGCCATGCCTTTCGCGGAGGTCATAATGTCCGGTATGACGCCGAACTGCTCGATGCCGAACCATTTTCCGCCCGTCCTGCCCCAGCCGGTCTGCACCTCGTCGGCTATGAACAGCCCGCCGTATTTATGCACGATGTCCACCGCGACCTTGAAGTATTCCTTCGGCGGCACGACGAAACCCCCGACGCCGAGAATCGGCTCGGCCAGGAACGCGGCTATTTTCCCGCAGGTCTCGGTCTGGATAAGCTCTTCCAGGTCGCGGGCACACGCCAGGTCGCAGGCGGGATATTGGAGCTTGAACGGGCAGCGGTAGCAGTAGGGCGCGTGGGCGTGATGGATGCCCGGCACAAGGGTCCTGGAGACTCTCCAGGGCGCGTGCGCGGTCAGGTTCATCGCAAGGACCGACCGACCGCTGTAGGAATGCCGGAGCGCTATTATTTCCTGCGCCCCGGTGTAGTGCTGGGCCGTCAGCACGGCCGTTTCGTCGGCTTCCGTGCCGCTGGAGGTGAAAAAGCTTTTCTTGAGCTCCCCGGGCGTAATGCCGGCCAGCCGCTCGGCGAGCTCGGCGGCGGGGGCGGTGGGATACAGCGTGGAGACGTGCTGAAGTTTTTTCAGCTGGGCGATAGTCCCGGCGAGGACCTTTTCGTTGGAGTGTCCCACCGACACGGTCAGGATCCCGCCGAAGAAATCCAGGTACTGGCGCCCCTCGGCGTCATAAACATGGCAGCCCAAGCCGGCGACCAGCGGCAGCGGTTCCTGATAATAGGTTATCACCGCTGGATACAGGAATTCCTTATATTTTTTCGTTATTTCCGCGTTTGTTACCGTTGTGTGTTTTATCATTTTTTCATCTCCATTATCCCCAAACTCCTCATTTCATCTTTAAGAAAAACTTTTAGGTTAAGCAATTTAGACCATTTTCGCAAATAGTTAAAGTCCAATTTGGTTTTATTCTCCAGGATTATCTGTCTTACATCTTCCATGTCCTTCTCCCTGCCGCTATGCAATTTTACCAGAATTAAATCTTCCGGCGAAATAATAGACAATTTCAATTTATCCAGCTTAACCTTTCTGGCTCGTTTTAAAATTTCATGCTGGAACTCATTGCGGGCGACAAAAAGGTCGACATAAGTTTTATAGGGCGGGTAATAGAAAGTAATAAAGGGCAGATTCTGGATAAACTTTATGGGATATCTTCGGTCAAACTTAAAACCTTCTTTTTTTAGTAAATCCAGAAAATCCTTTAACTTTTCGTCTTCCAAAGATATGATCGCATCAATATCGTAAGTGGCGCGGGGTGAGGCAAAAACGCTGACGGCTATCCCGCCCATTAAAACAAACTTTGTCTTGCTTTGCCTAGACACCTTTATTAGCTTTTCCAAAACCGCAAATAAAATATTCCTGGTCATTTTAGTCCCGCCAACTTAAGCAGAAACAATCTGTCTTCTTTTAAATGGGCTTGCCTTATTTTTTTTAATCTTTTCTCTAATTCTGTAACACTAAGAGCGTTTTTCATCAGCCGAAAAGAAAAATCACAGAGGTCAAGCCAGATATTTATTTTTTCCCTTGCGGTCAATTTTATTTTATGCTGCATTTTTTCTGTCTCCTCTTGCGTCGAATTTTTTTCTTTTGATGAACTTGCCGCGGCCCGCGGCGCCGGTGAACTTGTTGTACCGCGCTAAGACTTCGCCCCGGGAGATGACTATCGCCGGCATTCCTTCCAGCTCAAAGCCCTCAAACGCCGAATAATCCACCTTGTGATGGCTGGTTTCTCTGGAAATCTTCCACTTCTTAGCGGGGTCCATGATCAGCAGGTCCGCGTCGGAGCCCGGCGCTATGGAACCCTTTTCCGGGTACAGCCCGAAGATACGGGCCGGATTGGTCGCAGTCACGGCGGCAAACTGGTTCCTGGTCAGCCGCCCCTTTTTCACGCCGTAGGTGTACAGCAGGTTAACCCTGTCGCCGACCGCGGGGATGCCGTTGGGTATTTTCAGAAAGTTGTCCTTGCCCATGTCCTTCTGGCCCTTGAAGTTGAAGGAGCAGTGGTCAGTCGCGACCGTCTGGATGAAGCCGTCGCGCAGGCCGTCCCAGAGTTTTTTCTGGCCGGCGCGGTCGCGCAGCGGAGGCGACATCACCCATTTGGCCGCTTCAAAGCCGTTTTGGAGGTACAGTTCGTCGTCCAGGAGCAGGTACTGCGGGCAGGTCTCGGCAAGCACGAGCTGGCCGCGCGCGCGGGCGGCCTTGATCTCTTTAAGCCCCTCGTTTGAACTCAGGTGGACGATATAAAGCGGCGCGTCAGCCAGCCGCGCCAGCACGAGGCCGCGGTGCGTGGCCTCGCCTTCGGCTTCGGCCGGGTGGGCCGCCGGGTGGTACTGCGGCGCAGTCTTGCCTTCCGCAACGAGGTGCTTCATCAGGTAGGCCAGCATGTCGCCGTTCTCGGCGTGAATGGAGACCAGCGCTCCGTTATTTTTGGCGGCGGCCAGGATCTCCAGGAACTGCGCATCGTCCACCATGAAAGCGCCTTTATAGGCGAGGAAACACTTGAAACTGGTGATGCCTTCTTTGACGACCTCGGGGATTTCGGCGGCTATTTTGTCGTTGTAATCCACCATTGCCATGTGAAAACCGTAATCCACCGCCGCCTTGCCGGCCGCCTTCTTATGCCAGGCCTGGAGCGCCTCAAGGATGCTGCCGCCTTTAGCGGGTATAGCGAAGTCCACTATAGTGGTGGTTCCGCCGCAGGCGGCGGCTATGGTCCCGCTTTCAAAATCGTCGGCCGCGACCGTTCCCATGAACGGCAGGGCAAAGTGCGTGTGAACGTCCACGCCGCCCGGGTAGACCTCCAGACCCGCCGCGTCTATGACCTCGGCCCCGGGAGGGGGCGAAATCTTTTCGGCAAGCTCGGTTATCTTTCCGTGCCTGATAAGTATATCCGCTTTAAAAGAATCCGAAGCCGTAAACACGCTGCCGTTCTTGATCAGCATATCGCCCGAAGCGCTTTTTTGTTTTTCTTTTTTCGGCATATTTCCTCCATGGTGACTAAATTAGGCCCGCCTGAGGCGGGCAACTACAAGGCCTTATGTAGCGGGCGATGTAAATCGCCCCAATTTCGCGGACTTACGTCCGCCGCTACAACAACGCAAAAACCAAAAAAGTAAATTCCTATAGTATAAATTTACGTTACTACAAGGTTCCCTTATTCTGACTGCTGATTCCTCCAGCAGTTCCCTGTTACGGCAGAAGTTTCACTATGTCCTCGTAGGTTTCCGGCCGCCTGTCCCGGTAGAACTGCCAGGTATTGCGGATCTCGGTTATTTTATCAAGATCTATATCTGCCGTGACCAGCTCGTCGGAGTCCTCGCCGGCCTCCGCCAGGATTTCGCCCCGGGGGTTCACGAAATAGCTGTGTCCGTAGAATTTCCCGATATTCCACGGCCTCTCGGTCCCGACCCGGTTTATGCAGCCCATGAAATAGCCGTTGGCGACGGCGTGCGCGGGCTGTTCCAGCTTCCAGAGATGCTGGGAAAGCCCCGCTACCGTGGCCGAAGGGTTGAATACTATTTCAGCGCCGTGCAGCCCGAGAATCCGGGCGCCCTCCGGGAAGTGGCGGTCGTAACAGATATAGACTCCCACTTTACCGTATCTCGTCTCAAAGACCGGGTAGCCGAGATTTCCCGGCTTGAAGAAAAACTTTTCCCAGAACCCCGCCACCTGCGGAATCTGGGTCTTCCGGTATTTCCCCAGGTATTTGCCGTCGGCGTCTATGACCGCGGCGGTGTTATAATAGACCCCGGCCATGACCTGCTCGTAAAGCGGCGTTACGATGACCATCCGGTATTTCTTCGCGTATTTAGACAGCAGTTCCGTGGTCGGTCCCGGCACGGGCTCGGCGGTGGCATACCATTTGGCGTCCTGGGAAGGGCAGAAATAGGGCGTGGAGAAAATTTCCTGCAGGCAAAGTATTCGCACCCCTTTCTTGCCGGCCTTGTCTATGAAGCCGAGATGCTTTTTTATCATCGCGTCCTTTATCTGCGCGACGGTCCCTTCGCCCTCATGGACCGGCAGAGCGCACTGGATCAAACCGCATTTTATTATTCTGGCCATGATTTACCGCCTCTTTTCAGTATTTATACTGTGTCCCTGTCTTGAAAAATATAAAAGCATATTTTAAGGCGGCAAACAAGGCTATCAAACCAGCGGCGGAAGAAGCGGTGCGGCCTTTTATACTATAATACTCTTAGTATATGGAGCGCGAAGCTGCAATAAACCGCTGCAAAGCGTTTTTTCCGCTTTTACTGGCGTTTTTATGCGCCTGCGGCGCGGATGCGGGCTTGCGCAGGCCCAAAAAGGACGTCTATCCCGATTTTCAGGCGCTTGCTTCCGCTCATGTGGAAGGCCGGGACTACTCAAGGGAAGTCTATAACCGCAACTCCCCGGTTTCCGTGTTCGCCATACACGGTGGGGACATAGAAACGGCCACTTCAAGACTGGCCCGCAATATCGCCGGAGCCGATTTCAATCTCTATATCTTCAACGGCTGGCTGGGCCCCGACAGCGGCAAGCTGCATATCACTTCGGTCAATTTCGACGATCCGCAGGCTCTGGCGCTTTCCTCCGGGGGCGTTTTTGCCGTTTCCCTGCACGTTCAGGCCGACCGGGGCCAATGGGTCTGCGTCGGCGGCGCTGCCCCGGAGGCGGGCAGGCTTGTCGCCGCTGCGCTTTACGCGGCCGGTTTTGCGGCCGAGGCCCCTTGCCGGAAGCTACCGGGGGTCAACCCCAGGAACATAGTCAACCGCGGGCGACTGGGCGGAATGCAGCTTGAAATAACGCCGAGGCTGTGCAAGAGGCTTGAAACTTCCCCCGCCGATTTGGCAAAATTTACCGGCGCGGTGCGCAATTCTATTTTTGAAGCCTTAAAAAAAGAAAAAAAGGATGAACGCTTATGGCGGCCATGAAAAAAATAAAAACTTTACAGTGCATAAACTGCGGCAGGGACCACAAACTCACCGAGGTCAAATATACCTGCGCCTCCTGCGGGGGGAATCTCCAGGTCATCTATGATTACAACCTTATCAAAAAAAGGCTCAATTACGAGGTTTTGAAAGAAAACCATGACCTGACCCTCTGGCGCTACATGGAAATCCTGCCCCTGGCCGGTTTCAAGATGATACCCCCGGTGCAGGTGGGCTGGACGCCGCTTTACAAGGTCGAAAGGCTCGGCGCCGCGGCCGGCGTGCCGAATCTCTACATAAAGGACGACGGCAGGAATCCCAGCGCATCCTTCAAGGACCGGGCCAGCGCCGTCGTGATAGCCCGGGCCAGGGAGCTGAAAGAGAAGGTTATAACCACCGCCTCCACGGGAAACGCCGCCTCCTCGCTGGCCTGCCTGACCGGCAGCCTGGACATGAAAACCGTCATCTTCGTGCCGGAAATCGCGCCGGCGCCGAAAGTGGCGCAACTGCTGGTGTTCGGCGCCGCGGTCATTATGATCAAAGGCGCTTATGACGATGCTTTCGACCTGTGCCTTAAGGCCGCCGCCGAGTATGGCTGGTACAACCGCAGCACCGGCATCAACCCGTTCACCCGCGAAGGGAAAAAGACCTGCGCTTTTGAGATCTGCGAGCAGATGAAGTGGGAGACCCCGGACAAGGTGTTCGTGTCCGTGGGCGACGGCAATATCATCAGCGGCATGTGGAAAGGCTTTGTGGAGTTCCACCGGCTCGGCATCATAGAGAAGCTGCCGCAGCTCGTAGCCGTCCAGGCCGAAAAGTCGGACGCCGTCAAAAGGGCCTTTGAATCCGGCGGCGACATACAGCCGGTGTCGGGCGAGACCATAGCCGACAGCATCTCGGTAAGCCTGCCCAGAGACGGCATGGCCGCCGTTATGGCGATTCGCGATTCCAAAGGTTTCGCCGTTTCCGTCACCGACGCGGAGATCCTTTCCGCCATACCGGAAATAGCGCGCGGGTCCAATGTTTTCGCGGAGCCGGCCGCGGCCGCCACTTACGCGGGCTTGAGGAAAGCGGCCAAAGAGGGTAAGGTCAAAGACAGCGAATCGGTGGTGCTTTTAATAAGCGGCAACGGCTTGAAAGACGTGCAGAGCGCCGTCAAGGCCTGCGGCCGGCCGTTCCATATAAATCCCGATATGGACGAGCTCAAAAAGCTTGTGGCGGATAATAAACTGGCATGACCCGAAAAAATCAGTTGATTTTTTCGGGAAGGCTAAAGGATAAAGGCTAAGGGGCGGACGGGAAGGCTTCCGATAATTGCTGTTGCAATTATCGGAGTAGGCCTTTTGGTAACCTTCACCGTAGGTCCAAAAATATCCCCCGGCTAGTCCTAAAGCCTCTTACAATAAGGTATATATTTAGACTACAATTTAATGTGAGATTCATCCTTTGTGAATTCAACGGCAAACTCCGTGGAGGTAAAAACTGCATGAACAAGAAATTAGTCGCAGTGTTGGTCTGTCTGGGCTTTGCGGTTTCCGCAAAAGCTGAAGTGAACTTCGACCAGGGAGTTGATGTTAAAAGCGCCGTAAAAGACGCGGCCGCTATAGATATCAAAGCTCCTTATCCGGGCTATCCATATCCGGGCTATCCATATCCGGGCTATCCATATCCGGGCCATTATTACCCGAACCAGCCGTATCCGGGCTACTGGGGGCCCTCGCCGCATCATATAAGTTATTCCCGCGATTGCCGCACTTTCAATTTCGGGGCCAATGACAGCAGCGTCGTATCCGAAAGGGTTTACCTTGACAGCACTGAATGGGTGGAAGAATGCTACTACGTTCCGGATCCGCCCCCGCCGCAACAACCCAACCAGCCTAAAGCGATTGATGAAACCACCAAAGGCATGCAGTGCCATCAGCGTCCCGGCCAGGTCTTCCGCCGCACCGCCCAGCTTAACATAGGCGCGCGCAAACTGCTGCCCTGGGAAACAGAGAGCTTCGAAGTCTGCCTGCAGGGCCCCTACATGGACCTCGACATAGAGCGCCAGGCCTATAACTACAGCGTGCACTCCATCGGCGACTACGATGTGCAGTACCAGCTGACCCCCCAGAACAAAGTGGCGATGGCGCCCGACAAGGACGGGCTTTCCGACGGCGGTCTCAGCAACGCCGATGGCAGATTCACCTTCAAGGTCAACGACAGGTGGGCGGCCGAATACGCTGGCGAAAAAACGACCGTCAAAGTCGAACTGTACAAAGACGGTTTCTGGTTCTTCAACAGCTACAAGGGCAGCAAGGAATTCACGTTCGACGCGGCGCTCGGCTACGAGCTGAACTTCGCGGAGAACGAGCTTGATACTTCCAAGTCCTTTGAGCCCGGCGACGATCCGTCCAAGAGCTTTGAACCCGGCGAAGCGACCCGCGGCGCCAAGAAGTATTACCTTAAATGGAGTTTCAGGCGCGTCGGCCAACTCTCCACCGGCGGCTACGTGAAGAAGGGCAGCACCGGCAAGATAGAGGTTAAATAAACCGCAAGGGTTTACTGATAAAAGCCCCCGCCGGGTTTAGCGGCGGGGGCTTTCTTTATGCGCGCGGCACGCGCGCACCCCAAAAGTTACCCCGCCCTGCAGCGGGCGATGTGAATCGCCCTTTAGGCGGATTTACATCCGCCGCTACAGCGGGGTATGGTAAAAATTTTTGCCGCAAAAATTTTTAAAGCGGGAGGGTCAGGGTAATCGCGGAGCCTTTCTGCAGTTGGGATTTGGCCTGGACCTGGCCGCGGTGCACCTCGGCCACTTTCCTGACCAGCGCCAGTCCCAGCCCCCAGCCCTCCACCTGGCCGGTGAAAGAAGCTTCCACCTGGTAGAATTTATTGAAGATGTTGGTCAGCTCCTCGCCGGGTATGCCGGGGCCGTTATCGCCCACGGACAGCAGGGCGCAGCCGTCTTTTTCCTGGGCGGAGAGAATGATAAGCTTGTCCTTGGCCGTGTTGAACTTCACCGCGTTGTCCAGCAGGCACTTAAGCGCGTTCTTGACGAGGGCCTTGTCGGCTTTGAGCTTTACCGGCTCGGGAACAACCACTTTAAAAGTCAGGCCCTCCATGTTCCTGAACCTGGTTTTAACCGTTTCCACGGCCTCGTTAAAGACCGCCGCCGCGTCAAATTCGGTCTTATTGATGCTGGTTTCATCCATGCTGTCTATGGTCACAAAATCAAGCAGGGTTTCCACCAGGCCGCTGAGTTTGCCGCCCTGGGCAAAGATGGTCTCGGCCGATTTCTGCACTATCTCCGGCAGGTTCTTCGCGGCGGCTTCGTCCTTTAAGATCTGCGAATAGCCGTTGATGGAAGCGAGCGGGGTCTTGAATTTATGGGAGATGAGGGACAGAAAATTCCTGGCCATATACTCCTCCAGCTTCTGGGCCGTGACATCGGAGAGCACCCAGAGCAGGCCTTCCACCTTTGAATTGCCGTCCCGGTCCTCGGTGAAAAGTTTTATCGCGGAGCCGTCCATAAAAAATTTCTTGGGCTTTTCCCGCATCACTTCAAAACGGGAGACGGCTCCTTCCGAAGACATGATATTCTCAAAAGACGGTTTGAGGACGAAAGGTTCAAGCGCCTGTTTTATACTGGTGAATTTGTATTTTTCGTACTCAAGGTAGAGGCCGGCGGAATTATTGAGTATCAGTATCCCGCCTTCCGGCGTGGTCAGCACCGCCCCTTCCTTTATCCTTTTAAAGATTATCTCAAGCTTGCGTTTCTCTTCCTTCACGGTGGCGAAAAGTCTCGAGTTCTCTATGCCGATGGCCGCCTGGGAGGCGAAGGCTTCAAAATTGTTCTTGTCGGTTTCGGAGAAGTCCCCGTCCGTCTTGTTGATAGCCTGCACCACGCCTATCACTTTGCCCTTTATTATCATGGGGCAGGTCAAGAGCGAGCGGGTCACGAAACCGCTCTTGTTATCCACTTTCTGGGCGTGGCGGGGGTCCGCGGCAACGTCGTTTATGATCAGCGCCCGGCCCTCTTTGGCGCAGGTGCCGGCTATGCCTTCCCCGAGCTTGAAGCGCATCTTCTGCACGTTTTCAGGCAGGCCCAGGGCCACGTCGAAATAAAGTTCCTGCGCCTTCTCGTCCAAAAGGTATAAGGAAGCCCGCTCGGCGCCGACGACGCGCGAGGCCAGCCTCATGATGGTCAACAGGAGTTCCGAAATGTCCAGCTTTGAGGATAAAAGCCTTGAAACCATCACCAGCATCTCCAGGCTTTCCTGCGACTGAAGTATCATCTTGCCTTATTCCCCTTTTTGGCCGGTGTTAAAAAACACCTGCACCAGCAGCCTATAATAGCTTTTACCGGCTTCCCCTTTAATTTTATAAAAGTTATAGCCGAAATCAAACGAAGATTTGTCATTAAGCTTCAGTTTCAGGCCGGCCAGAAACGAACTGGCGGTCTCCGCGCTTCTGAAAGCTATCCTGCTGAACCCCACGTAAATATTGCTGTTATAGTCCGGTGCCATGCTGCGGGCGGCCTGCACCCCCGCCGCCCACTCCGGCAGGCCGGTCACGGACCTGAAAGCGCCCATATACGCTATCTCGCCGTGGTCCAGGACCGGATTTCTCAGATTTGAATTGGACGCTGTTCCCTGTTTCAAAAAACCGCTCGCCGAGGCCAGAAAAAAGAACTGGTTGAAATAGCTTTTCTCGGCCTGCAGCTCAAAAGACGCCTCGGAGAAAGACTTCCGCTCCGGGCCGCCGCTCAAATTAAGCGTAGTTTCCTGGCGGGCCGCGGCGCATGAAAACATAAGGCGCAGATAACTCTGGTCGGGCTGCTCGGTTACCGGCACAAGCAGATATAATTTGCCGCCCTGCGCCCTGGAGCGGTTTATGGAAGGGTAGAAGAACGGTCCGACGGAGAGGAAGAAGTTGTCGCCCGAATACATCAGGGGGACGCGGAAGGAGTAGGCTAGATCCCTGTAGCGCCCCGTGTCCCTGTAAAAAGAGGCGTTCACCCCGGTCACCACGCGGGTGGAAACTTTTGAAAAAAAGGTCAGGGATTCTTTTTTAAAACCGTTTGATCCGAACGAATAATCGTTCTCAAGCCAAGAGGCGGCATCGGCCGCAGCCGGGAGCCAGAACAGCGCCGCCAGTAAAAGGGTTTTCTTCATAACCATAGTCTAAAGTCCGGAGTCTAAAGTGTAGAGCGCAGAAATGCCGCCGTATTTACTTTGGAGCCTCCACTTAGAGATTATAATATATATTGAAGAGCTGTTGACGGCCAAAAAAAAAGCCCCTTTCCGGTTTAAGGACAAGGAGCTTTTTTAAAACAGCGTTTTATTGACCTACGCACAAGTAATAGAATTGTTGGAGGCTTGGATTTGAGATGAATGCAAGGCGCGACGAACGAGCAGGCCGGCGGCCTGTGAGCGAGGAGCAACGAAGCAGTCGCTCAAAGGCAAGCCTCCCTTTCCCGTCGGGAAAGGGCCGGGCGCTTTTGGGCTGCAACTGCGTCACTCGTCGCTTACGTAGCGCTGCTACGCCGCGCTCCTCGTTCCTTGTTTCGCTCCAAAATCGGCCCGGCCAGCATTTCTATTATTTATGCGTAGGTCAATAAACGCTCACTTCGCGAATATGAAAAAATAAGTCAGGAAGTCGTAAAGATCGCAGTTTGTCAGCGTGAGGTTCACCGGGCTGCGGTTCATGCCTCCGCCGATATGGCCGTTGATCTTGTTATAGGTCAGGTCCACCGGGGCATGATTGACGTAGCCGGCGACCCTGACTATGACGGCGTCCGCCACGCCTTCCTGCATATCGAACTTAAGCTTCAGCGGGGCATGGTTCATGTAGCCTTCCAGCAGTCCGTTCTTCCAGTCGACGGTGTATTTAACGGGGCTGTGATTGGCTCCGCCTTCAACCGTAATATCTTCCGTGCTCCAGGCGAATTTCAGGTTTACAGGGCTGTGATTGGCTCCACCGGTGATGGTCTTGGCTTCATGATCTATCTTAATGTCTACCGGACTGTGATTAGCGCCGCCTTTGACGGTCCAGTCTATTTTGTTGATGGCAATATCCACGGGGCTATGGTTCGCCCCGCCTTTGATGGCGCCTATTTTAACCGCGTAGGAGGATTTGGCTTTGACGTTGAAAAGCCGGTCATAGACTTTTTGGCCGACCAGGACCTCGGCCACGTAATAGTATTTGGCCAGGCCAAGCGCGCTGTCGGCCGCGTCAACGCCTGTCACGTCCACCATGATCATACAGCCGCCGTTATTATTGCGGCAGGCCCGGGCCTTGAAGCCGTCCGCGTTAAGTTCCCGGACGACCTTGTTGATGTTCGTGTGGCGCACCAGCCTGGCCGTCAGCGTGTCGTTCATATCGGGTTGCGCCTCATTCAGCTTGATCTTGCGCAGAGCCGTGTTCTGCTGGTTGTTTTTCGTTTCCGGGGCCGCAGGCACGCCGGGGAGAGGAACTTCTATCGCCAGTGTGGAAAAACCGGCGTCGGATATAACCTTGTTTTCTTTGAGGCCGGATGCGGAGATCATGCTTGATGCGGAGAAAAGCGTTACAACCATAAGGGGAACTGTTTTTTTCATGCAGTATTGCCTCCAAATAGGGGTTCTTGCTGTATATATTGTACCCGAAACCCGGCCGCCCGGACAATGGCCTTAAGGCCGCTTTAACAGCGTTTTTTGACCTGCCCAGCATAGGTCCTTTGGGCCTAAAAACTCCGGGACCTTGAGACCTTGCCGGATCAATGATATCTGATATCCTATATTCATGCTGGAAAGGAGGCTGTTATGAAACGTTTCGCAAGCGCGCTTTTAACCGGATTTTTCCTGCTCTCTTTAACCGGGGCTTATGCCCAGTTTGAGTTCAACACCGGCGACTCCATACACGACGCCCTGTCCAACACCGCCGTCCCCGTGCCCGCCGCTCCGGCCAAGGACGCTGAAGTTGCAAGCGGGGCCGTCAAACCCGCGGCCGAAAAGAAATGGACCGTCATGGTCTTCATAAACGGCAAAAATGACCTTGAAATAGCCGGGCTTTACAACGTCAACCAGATGGAACGGGTCGGGTCCACCAAAAATATGAACATCGTGGTTGAGATAGGCCGGATGAAAGGGCAGGCGCTCGACACGGACCTGGACGGCGACTGGACCGGCGCCAAAAGGCTTTTGATCAAGAAAGACTCCGATGCGGAAAAAATAACCTCGCCCGTAGTTATGACCACCGACAAGGTGCACATGGGCGACTACAAGCGGGCGGTGGATTTCGTCGCCTGGGCCAAAAAGGCCTATCCCGCCAAAAGATACATGCTCGTACTCTGGGACCACGGGACCGGCTGGCGGGACCCGCAGCAGACAAAAAAAGCCTCCACGGGCAAAGGCATCTCTTTTGACGACGAGACCGGTAATTATATCCGCACGCA
>JACQYT010000035.1 GCA_016208085.1 Elusimicrobiota bacterium
AGGAAGAAATTAGAGATATTACAAAATGGAGGGGGAAACTGCAATCCGGATTCAGGTTACTTCCAGTATTGCGAAACTGATAAGGCCGGGTGGAGGAATACTATTGAGCAATTGGAGAAATATAGAGATGATATGCAGGTCAAGAAGGATAAACTTCTGAGCAACGCCTGCGGCTGTCCTCCTGATGGTCATAAACCGGTGAACGGGAAATGCGAACCCGTGTGCCTGGGTGGAAAAATCTGGAATGCGGCGTTAAGGCAATGCGAATGCCCCGAAGGCGCGACACTGGTGGAAGGGAAATGCCAATGTCCCCTGGGGCAGATAGTAGTGGATAAAAAATGCGGCTGCCCGGCGGATCAAACCCTGACCGCCGAAGGGAAACGCGCCTGTGCCGACAAAGACAAAGTGCCCACCATAGCCGAAAAATGCGAACCGAAAGACAGCAAAGAAGGCCGCTCCCTGACTTTTGAAGAAATGGAAACGGCAAAAAAAATATTCGGGGATACCATTGATTATAATAAAGTCAAAATTATAACCGGAAAAGGCATGACCTTTTGGGGAAAGATTTTGACTTTAACCGGTTCCGCCGTGACCTGGGGTAATACAATTTATTTCCCCAATAACAAAGATGGCAGCAGCCAATATGATTCCAAACTGAATGCCGATTGGCTGATGCATGAGATGACCCACATCTACCAGCGTCAAAACGATGGTCTGCTCTATATTCTGAAAGCCATATGGGAGCATCTGACAAAGGGAGATGCGGCATATGAATATCAAAATGCTCTGGCCTCTGATAAAGTGTTTAAAGATTTTGGCGTTGAGCAACAAGCCGCAATTGTACAAGACTATTATTTGGATTTATTAGGAAAGAAGGATCCGCCGTTAACATCTGAGCAAAAAGAAATCATGGAAAAGATGCTGCGGGACGCGGGGTTTTTGAAGTAAAGCCACACTACTGCAGGAGGAAGCGGTGAAAACAATACGACACCTAAAAACAGTTCTTCTGATGGCTTTTGCTATTGGCCTTTGTTCTTGTATGGGCCGGGGACCTGCTCCGGTTGATGTGGTAATGATAGACAATGAATTGTTTTTTGTGTTGGAAAAAAAGCACGAGATCAAGAGCGTGGCAGTGTTTGCCCGCAATCTTAAAGCCGGGGAGGCAGGGGAAAAGGAATGGAAGACAATATGGGCTGTTAGCTATGATCCTGCAATCAAGGAAAAAGGAAGAAAATATCCGAAACTTAAACAGATAAAATATGGAAAGAAAATTGAAGGATTTCCACGGATGGAAGGGCCATTTGAGCCGTTGCAAAAAAATGTGGAATATGAAGTTAATATAGACTTGCGAAATAAATTCGCACACGAAATATTTATCATTACAGACGAAAATAAAGCAGTTATGCCTAAACCTCGGTTTCCACAACAGAAAGGCCGGACTTATTCAGTTTCAATTGATAAAGGCGGCAATAAAATATTTATCCCCAACCCTGTTGTAAAATAGCCCCCGTGTCTAGCCTGGATTTCCACGGCGCACCATGGGGGGGAGGGGACGCTGTTTCCTAATTTCCTAATTATCACTCCCTGAGCTTTCCTGGCCGTCCGCGTATGCGGATGGTTTGGTTGATGTGCTCAGCATGAAACCAAGTCTGGAGGTGAAAGTCATCCGGGGTTTCGTCCACAACCTGCGGCTCAAACCGGCCGCGGCTTACCGCTTAATCCGGATCAGCCTCGATGGCATCCTCGTGGTCAAGCCCCAGCGCGTTAATGCCCGCGAGTTTGCGCCCCAGCCCAGTCCTCCCGGCTTGCAGCCGCCTGTATTCCGCCGCCCAGCCGCCGCCCTGGTTCCAGCGCCGCATTGCGGCGTTGAAAGCGGAATAATTCGGAGTTCCTGTTCGCTTTAAAATTTGGCAACATAAGGTATATTTGCTGTGTTCGGGAGAGGCTGAACTTTAGGGTGCTTTTGGTATAATATGGCCATGGACCTTAAAAAGGTTCTGACGGTTATTGTGGCGGAGTTCGGGAAGAACAATGTGAGCTACGCCATTATCGGCGGGTTCGCGATGGGAGCGCTGGGGGTGCCGCGGAGCACTATAGACCTGGATTTCCTCGTTCCTGCGGAGGCGCTTCATAAGGTTGAGGCGATAATGCTCGCGCTGGGCTATAAGAAAGTTTTCTCTTCCGAAAACGCCTCGCAATATGTTTCGCCCTCGGCGGAAATGGGGGAGGTGGACTTTTTACACGCTTTCAGGCCTATTTCCGTGAAAATGCTGGCTGAAGCTGAAACCGTCCCGGTCTTCGGTAAAGAAGTCAGGGTAAAGGTGCCTAAGGCGGAAGATTTAATCGCCCTTAAACTGCAATCCATAAACAATAACCCCACCAGGCTGGCAAAAGACAATTCCGACATTGAAGAGCTGATGAAATCCAGGAAACTGGACTGGGAAATACTTGAAACCTATTTTGAACTCTTTGGCATGGGCAGGCGTTTCCTGGAACTGCGGGAGAAATATGGCGGAAAATAAAAAGAACCTGCTTTTCACGGATTCCATAAACGGCGATATGGAGCAAATAGAAAAGAACAGGAAGACCTTCCGGACCGCAGACGGGAAATACGACGCCGCGGCCTGGCTTGAATTCGCCACCCAGTTCAACGCCTACATGGGGCATCCACGCCGCCCCTTCACACCTATCACCGGCAAAAATTTCAAAATCTGATGGGGGATTGGGGACGCTGTACAAGTGCGCCGAGAAATGTATTAGGTCTTGCCGGTGACCTGCCGGCCTAAGTCAGGCGGGTCTTCATTCCTAAACAGGACGGGAGCATGCGCGGTCTGGGAATCCCCGCTGTGGAAGACAAGATAGTGCAGATGGGGATAAAGAGAATCCTTGAGGCAATCTACGAGGTTGATTAAAAATTTTTGCGGCAAAAATTTTTACCATACCCCGCCCTAAAGAAAGGATAAAGGATCAGGGATAAAGGCTAAAGGCTAAAGGCCGGAATAATCTCTTTGTTTTTCCTTCATCCTTCAGCCTTTATCCTTTAGCCTTTTTTCGGGCGGGGTAACCTTGGGGCAAGGGGGAGTTTGAGGGGGAAAGAAATTTCCCCCTCATCCTGTTGGATACAGTTGAATTGTGTCGCTTCGCTCCACCCCGGCAAGGTGTTGAAGAAAACCCCGGGCCGGGGCGCTTTTTATTACGCGGGGAGTCTTATTTTTTTATTGACCCGCTCACGGTTTTCACGCTCGGGTTCTTTATATCGCTCCCGGCGTAGTCTATGTCGCCGCTAACCGTCTTTATGACGGCGCTCTCAGCGGCTGAGTCGGTTATGACGACGTCGCCGCTGATGCTCTGCGTCAGCAGGGAATTGAACTGTGATTCCTTTATCTCCACGTTGCCGCTGACCGTCTTCACTGAAACCTCGCTGTCGTTCTTCAGGCTGGAGACCGAGATGTCGCCGTTCACACCCTTTAAGGCCGAAGCGCCCTCGGTCACGAAGCCGCTTACCACTATATCGCCGTTGACGCTTTCCACGAACAGGGCGGCAAGACTGGAGGGGAGGAAAACCGTAGCGTCGCCGATCAGGATCCTTTTGCCGCTTTTGGACTTCACCTTTATCTCGCCGTCCTCGAAATACGCCTCGGCGTCGCCCTCTTCCTTCTCAAGCAGTTCCACGGAGGCTTTAGCCCCAGGCTGGTCGTGGCCGGCCACGGTCAGGTCGCCGCTCAGCGTCTTTATCTTAAAGGAGGCCCAGCCGTACTTGTCCACGGAGAGCTCCACCTTCCGGGAGGACGAAGAGCCGGCCTCGCTCAAGCCACTAAAAGCGCCTTTCAGCGCGCCGCCCACGGTCTCGGCCACAAAACCGCCGGCCCTTTCCCTGCGGCCGGACCAAAAGCCGGGGCCCTTGGCGAAGGAAAGGCCCATTATTATAGCGGTAAGGCCCAGCACCGTCACGGACACTATGCCGAGCGCCGCCAGCCCCAGGAAACCGAAGCCCAGATATTTCAGCATAACCCTGGTGTCCGGGCTGAGCGGGCCGATGTGCTGCATCATCAGTACGATGCCGATTATCAGCGCCGTCAGTAACGATAACTTTATGAGACCTTTAAGCATATTTTTTTCTCCCTTTTTTATCGGGCTTTCCGTTTCCGGCCCCTTCACTCTATATGACACGCGAGCTACGGAAATGTTTCACCCTATTTTAAAAATCCAGCTTTTTCCTTACCTGTTCCTTGGCGCGCAGCAGCTGTATCTTCACCGTGTTTATCGGGATCCCGAGCGTATCCGCTATCTCCTGGTAGGACTTTTCTTTGAAATAATAGAGTTTTAATACGATCTTGTATTTCACCGGCAGCTCCTCTATTATCTCCTTTATCCTCGAGAGGACCAGTTCCCTGTCGAACATCTCGTCCGCCGTGCTCGGCTCCTCGGATATCGTCTCTGCAAAGCTGTCGTCCAGCTGCGTCTCGCGGCCGGCCTTGCGCTCCGACCAGTTTATGCTGTGGTTGTAGGCTATGCGGTAAAGCCAGGAGGAAAACTTGGAGTCGCCCCTGAACTTGTCTATGTTCTCATAGGCCTTAAGGAAAACTTCCTGCGTGATGTCGCGCGCATCTTCCTCGAACCTGACGAACCCCTTCACCATGTTGAAAATGAAGTCCTGGTGCTTCAGCACCAGCTCGCCGAAAAATTCCTTTTCGCCGCCGGCTATCCTTTTCAGGAGGCCTTCTTCATTTTCCATAGTAGAACCGTCAGCCCACGCAGACCGCGCCGAAACCCGCGCCGCCTTCCGACAGCAGGTAAATATACCTATATTGTATATTTTTAGCGCTGCCCGGCTTCCGCCCAAAGGCCCCGGCCGCCAGTTCTATAAGTTTTTTCATCATATCCTTTCCTCGCTCGCTGGATTAACTCCCGCACAGGATATGACACGCGGCCGGCCGAAATGTTTCACCCTGAAAATAAAAACCGGGGTTTCCGGCAGGCGGCCTTCGCAAATTTAAGGGGAAAGCCCTGCTGTTGGTGTTATTGGGTGCATTCCACTCGTCTCGGCTCTATCGCCAGGCCCGGTAGGGCCAAATCCAGAATAAAATAAAGCAAAATATACTTGACAGCAGGTCTTTTCTTTGCCATAATACCTAGTACCTTATATGGCTAGGCATAAAACACGAACCAGCGCGGCCCTCCTGGCAGCCAGAACCAGGGAAGCCGCCAATGCCCCGCCCCTGGTGGACGTCATCCGCGGCACCCTCCTGCGCTACCGCCTTACCTGCGGCAACCCGGATTGCCGATGCCACCGCTCCCGGCGCCGCCGGCATGGTCCGTACTGGTATATTGGTGTTTCTTACGCCAAGGGCCGACAACGGCGGTACCTGTTGCCCGCCGGTCAAGTACCGCAGGCTAAGCGGGGAATCACGGCCTACAAAAAGCTCTGGGAAAAGCTGTGCCGGATTTCGGAACTCAACCTGCAAATTCTCAAAAACCAGGGCTAGGAGATTCGTGCATGGAGCACAATAAACAAAGTCAGACCCGACAAAAGATCGGGATGTACTACCAGAGTTTGAGCCGGACACTTCAATGGCTTCAGAAGCGCGCCCCGCTGTTGCCAGGCAGCGTCTATGTCCGGCGGCGCCGGTGCGGCAAAGTCCGATGTCGGTGTGTCCGGGGCCACCTCCATCAGGACAAGGTCTTGGCAATCCGGCGTGGGGGTCGTATCCAGACTCAGAGCCTAATGCCTGGGGATGGAACGCGGGAGTTGGAAGCGGTGCAAGCCTGGCGACGGTTTCAGGGAAGTCGCCGCGAGCTATTGCAAACGTGGAGCCGGCTCATGCGGGAAGTGGACCGTTTGGGACAATTGCGACAGGTGCATCTGGGATGAACCCTTTAGCTTTAGCCGCTGCGATGAATCTGTCCAGGGCCGAGTTCCTGGCCAAGTGCGGGCAATTGTATGATACGGAGCAAAAAGAGAAAGAGAGGCTGAAACTGATGGACTTAGAAAAGCTGGCATTAAATGGATGTCTGGAGATTGGGTTGATGGTCTTGGCCTGTGCGGTCAAAGATCATCCTTTGAGGAACCCCGACCAGGAATTCCTCTGTGAGCGGTGCAAAAAGCCGATGAGAATTCAGGAGAAGGCGCAGAAGAATACGTTGACGACAACGATGGGGAAGTTTGAGTATGCGCGCCCCTATTGCGTATGCGATCCGTGCGGGATCAGTTACGCACCCCTGGACCGTGCAATGGGAATTCCTGTAGAAGGGCACTCTATTCTGACTTGCGAGAAGATATGTCAGGCATCCGTGACAACCTCCTCTTTTGGTGTGGCCAGTAAGAACCTCAAAGGGTTGGCCCATATCGAGATGGCGCCAAAACGGATACGAGATGTAGCGGAAGGTGAAGGGAAGATTTTGGCGGAAGTGGCGCAGGAGGAGGTCAGGAAATACCAGGCGGGGCAACTGGAAGGGCCGCTGGAGGGGTGTGCGGATTTGATGGTGGTATGCGCCGACGGCGGCCGCGTGCAGAGTCGTCAGGGGTTTGCCTGTTGGGGCGAGTGTCGTGATAGCGTGCGAATTTCGACATCCCGCGCTCCGGAACAAGAGAAAGCAGAAAGCCGGTGGAAGGAAGACAAGGTGGGCGTGATCTATAACGCGAAAGCCCAGCCCAATAGGAGCGCCGGCAAGTTGGAAGACTATGTGGGAGCCAAGGCCCAGATCAAAACCTACACGGCAACAATGAGGCCCTGGGAAGATTTTGGCTGGCTATTGCGGGTAGAGGCGGAAAGGCGAGGCTACACGGTGGCCAAGCAGAAGGTCTTTATTGGGGATGGGGCCAAGCATGTGTGAGAGGTCCAGCAGCTGCATTTTTCGGACGCGATATTTATTCTGGACTGGGCACATGCGGCCGGGCACTTATCGGAGTTTGCCAAGGCAGCCTTTGAGGAAGACGCCGACAAGGCGGCGCGGTGGTATGGGTCCCATAAACAGCTGCTATGGGATGGGTCAGTAGATCCGATTATTGAACAGATGCAAAAGATATCGCGCCAACGAGGGGAACCCCGGCAGGGGGACACGGAAACGTGCCCTCGTGTGATTCTGCATCGCAACGCCTTTTTCTACTTTCACCAATAACAAGAAGGCGATGGACTATCCCCGATTCCAGGCTCTTGGTTGGCCCATAGGCTCAGGGGTTGTGGAAGGGGCGGTGAAACAATTTGCCAAGAGGTTAAAAGGGACGGAGAAATTTTGGAATGTTTACGATTGGGAGAATCCAGAAGCTGCTAATTCAGCCGGCGTCGAGGAGATGCTGACTTTGTGTGCCTTGTATTTTTCGGAAGATGGCCGCTGGGATCGTTATTGGCAACAGCGTGCGGCTGTGCCCTATCCCCTACGCCTATGAATAACACAGGGACAATTAGATTTCGGGCCTACCTATTCTACAGGACACTTGCGCCTCAAAACCACGTCTGATAGTTGATTTATGACACTCACTGACCAGACAATAAAAAAAGTCCGAGACGACGGGAATGCACCCTATTCGGCGGCGGCCCTTGCACTTTTGGGTTTTGTGTGCTACACTACTATATAGTGCGGTGTTAAAGGTTTTTCCGGTGGGGGCCTGGGGATGAAAGCCAATTTAAAGGTGTCCGTCCTGTTTCCAATCCTTCTCTTCTCTTCTCTTCTCTTACGTTCTATTCCGTTCCTCAAAGCGAAGCGGTCATTACGTCAGTGCGCATAATGCAACTCGCCGTCACCGCCATACCTCAAACCTGCGATGCAGGCGTCATGGAGCAGCTCTGTTCCTCGGTTACCGGGTTACTGGACGACGAAGCCGCCAGGGCCGATACCGCGTTAAAAAACTGCAAGAAAAACTGCGGCTGGAAAAAACGGAAAGACGACCTGATAGACGCCGCCCGGAAAAAGGCCAAGGAATCCTGCGCCAGGGGCGAGGCCCCGGACATCAATGATATAAACAAAGGGCTGGATAGGAACACAAAAGACCGGCTTAAGGATTTGTACAATCGGAACAGCCGGATGTTCGACGGCACCGCCAAGCTGGCCGCGAAAGATTTAACACCGGTCCCCTCAAACAGCGCCGCAACGCTCACCGGTAAGGGCGGCCAGGTCACCGACCTTAAAACTGCCGAGCCGGCCACCCCCAAGTTAAACATCGCATCGGAGTTCGGCCTGAGCGGCACAAAATTGTCCGGGGAACTCCCGGCCCCGGCAAAACAAAAAAAGCCGTAACTGAGCATGAAATGATTCATAAACAACAATGTGAAACCGACGGCTGGGCGGTTTATACTTGGCGAAGATGGTTTGAAAACTCTTCAATTGAAACTCCTGCATATGAGAGGGAGAGAACTGTTTTAAATAAAACATTTGCGGAGCAATGTGGGAAATAACGTGTGAAAACAAACTTTTGCACAGGTGGATTATTTTCTTTCTGGATGGGTATTATCATAATGATTTTTCCATATATTATGACGTTGTTTAATCGTTTCAATAGGGACCGGGTTCGGGTCTGGCGTAAATTTTTCATCACTATCATTGTCTGCTACATACCTGTTTTTGTCCCTCTGTACGCGATAGGCATATTTTATGATTTGACTATCATGGGGCCCTTGTGGCTGAGTTACTATTTTGTCTATATTATACTCGCCATTTTTGTTAAAAAACGCTTAAATCTTCAGTTTGGTTGGTGGAAATTTATTATATTGGCCACACTATATTATTTCTCAACCTTTTTTTTGCTGAATGGTTTAACTTTTCACTGCGATGATCAATTGGTGTGTATGTTTGCCTCATGTTCCCCGTGACAGTAACGTCCCCCGCACCTGGGATAAGTATGATTTAAGGAGCCTGATTGAAAATCAGAAAAAACGTCACGCGCCGTCACAGCGCATGCTATCTTGACCTTGTGTATGTACAATCTGACCAATGCCTATAGGACTGAGCTGGGGATCTTGAGGAGTTGATGTTTCACGTTGAATATTCGGCCGCATACCTCCAACCCATCCAGGGCAAGTGGCGGACATTTTCCATAATGTCGGCCTTCGGGTTGCCGCAGACGACGGAATACACCAGGCGCAACGATTTGTGCCGCCACCCGGGCTTTATCCCCAGCTTTATGCTGAAATTTCAGTAACATCCGCCGTACGGGTTTTGCGTGGTAACTATTTAATATAATGCTTTTATGAGACTGTTATTTCTTTCTTTCTTTTTTTTAATACCCGCTATTGCACAAGCCGGGGATATTGCCGTTTCCACCGCGGCTGCTCCGGCTTCACAGGCTCAGCAACCTCAGGCGCCGCCTCCGCAGATTCAGCCGCCAAAAGTCTATGACCTGAAGGACGGGCCGGGCTTTTGCATCTTCGGCGGCTGGTCCGGCAAACCTTTCGGCAGCGAGGCCGCGTTCAAATCGGTCATCTGGAAATCCGACGTTATCCACGTCGGCGAGACCCACGACCAGATAAAGGACCACCTGGCGCAGTTGGAAGTCCTTAAAACGCTCCGCGTGGCCCGCGGCGCGAAAATCGCCGTCGGTTTTGAGATGCTCAATGTGACGCTGCAGCCGGCGCTGGACGATTATGTCTCCGGCAAGCTGACCGAGGAGGAATTCCTGCAGAAAACGGATTGGGCGAAGGAATGGAAGTTTGATTTCGGCCTTTATAAGCCGCTTTTTGACTTTATTATCCAGAACAAGCTCAAAGCCCTGGCCCTGAACGTTCCGAAGAAGATAGTTTCAAAGATAGCCCGCGTCGGCCTGGCGGGACTGGACGCGGAGGAGAAAAAATTCCTGCCCGAGCCGGTCAACATCCCAACGCATAAAAAATACCTGGAATTTCTGAAAACCTCTTTTGACGGGCACGGCGACACTCCGCCGCCCGCCTCGGCCCCGAAGGCCGGTTCCAAATCGCCCGCTGACAGCGCTCAGGCAGGCGGCGGGGTCGCCCCCCTAGCGAAGATATCCACCTGGGACAATTATCTTGCCTCCATGGCCGCCTGGAACGAGGCTATGGGCGCAAAAATCGCCGATTTTGTAAACGCCAATCCCGGCTGGTCGGCGCTGGTAGTGACCGGGAACAGCCACGTGATATATAACGCCGCCATCCCGGCCTCGGTCAAGGCCAGGACCAATAAAATAAGGCAGGCGTCGTTCTATACTGAAGACGCGGCCAAATGCCCGGCCGAGTTTCCGAAAACGGCCAAAGACACCGCTAATTACGTGTGGTACATAAATCACGGGACGGACGGGAAGAAATAGGGAAAGGTTACAAAGCCGGAGTCCGATATGGCGCCGTCGGAGCTCGAAAATTGAGGGGCTCATGCCAAAATTAGTATACTTGAATTGCCGGCCTGAAAAATTCCGCGGCCAAGGAGAAGAAAATGAAACTAAGTTTGTTAGTCGGCGGTTTGGTGGCGCTGGGTATTACCGGGCTGGTCATAGCCAATGATGCCCCGGTTGAAACAAAACCCGCGGAGGCTGCTTACCTTGGAGCGGATAAGTGCAAGATGTGCCACGCTAAGCAGCATGCCACCTGGATGAAGATGAAGCATTCAACGGCGATAGAATCGCTTTCCGCCGAAGAACAGAAAAAACCGGAATGCGTGAAATGCCATGTTACCGGCTTCGGCAAGACCGGCGGTTTTGAATCCATGGGGAAAACCCCGAAAATGGCCAATGTGCAGTGCGAAGCCTGCCACAACGCGGGAAGCCTTCACATGAAATCCACCGCGGCCGAGAAGAAAAAGACCATTAACGGCCCCGGCGTGGACTGCCGCGAATGCCACAGCCCCCACGTGGACGGGAACAGGAAGAAGGGCGCGGCGGAAGAAAAGAAAGAGGAAGCGAAGCCGGAGGAAGCGAAGCCATAAGAGCCTTTTTGTACCCGGTGTTTCTGGATCTCAAGGGGAAGCCATGCCTGGTGGTCGGCGGCGGAGAAGTCGCGTTCCGGAAAGCGGAAACGCTGCTTAAATCCGGCGCCGACAGAGTCAGGGTCGTGGCTCCCCTTTTCCATCCGGGTTTCGCCGGGCTCGGCAAAAAAGGGACGATAAAGTTTTCCAGGCGGAAATTCAGGCTCTCGGACCTGAAAGGCGCGGTTATAGTGGTTTGCGCCGCTGATTCTGAAAAAATAAATTCCCTGGCAGGCGCGGCCGCCGAAAAGAGCGGGGCGCTGGTGAACGTGGTGGACAGGCCGGCCCTGTGCAATTTCATAGCCCCGGCGGTCTTCAGGAACGGGGCTTTGACTATAGCCGTCTCCACCGGCGGCGCCAGCCCCGCCCTGGCGAAAAAAATACGGCTGCGGCTGGGCAAACTCTACGGCGGCGCTTTCAGCGGTAAAGTGGAGGCCCTGCGCCGGCTGCGCCTTAAAATGCTGGCCTCAAAATCTAAAGCCGATAGGCAGGCTTACTTCCGCCTGTTAAGAAGCGTCTAAGCTTGTAGGTTAGTGTAGTGCGTCCAGCGCTTCTTCATTCGGTTCGTAGCCGCAGAGCTTGCTCTGCTATTGGCGGCAAAGCAAGCTTTGTCGCTACACACAAAACAGAATCAAATATTGAATTATGAAAGGCAAAGTGTACCTGGTGGGGGGCGGGCCCGGAGACGCCGGACTCCTGACGCTTAAAGGCGCGGAGTGCCTGCGCGCCGCTGATTGCGTGGTTTACGATGCGCTGGCCAACGCGGACATGCTTGCCCTCGCGCCGGCAAAAGTGGAAAAAATTTATGTCGGTAAAAGAGGCGCCGTCCACGCTCTTGAGCAGAATGAAATAAGCAACCTGCTAGTGCGCCTCGCCCGCCGGGGCGGGACGATAGTGCGTCTTAAGGGCGGGGACCCCTTCATTTTCGGCCGCGGCGGAGAAGAAGCCAGGGAACTGGCGGCCGCCAAAATACCCTTTGAAATAGTCCCGGGCATCAGCTCGGCGGTGGCGGCTCCCGCCTACGCCGGCATCCCGGTCACCGACCGCTCTTTCGCGCCCATGGTTACTTTCGTCACCGGGCATAAAAGAGATTACAGCGATGGGGAAAAGATTACAGCGATGGGGAAGAAGGACAGGGAGCTGGACCTGCCGTGGCAAAGCCTGGCTTCCGGCGGCGGAACGCTGGTTTTCCTGATGGGTGTTTCAAGCCTTGATCTTATATCCTTAAAACTCATGGCCGCGGGGCTCTCCGGCTCCACGCCGGCCGCCATTGTTTCAAACGGCACTACGCCGCGCCAGGTTTCGCTTTCAGGCCGCCTATCCAATATAGCTGAACTCGCGCGCAAGGCCGGCATCAAAGCCCCGGCCGTTACGGTGGTGGGCGGCGTGGCCGGACTGCGCGAAAAGCTGGCCTGGTTTGAGAAAAGGCCGCTTTTCGGCAAAAAGATAGTGGTAACCCGCTCAAGGGAGCAGGCCGGCGTCCTGGCCCGGGAACTTTCCGCGCTCGGGGCTGAAGTGATAATTTTCCCTTCCATAAAAGTGGAACCCGTCGGCTCATTCTCAGCCCTGGACAGGGAGATAAAAGGCCTTGGCGGCTATAACTGGGTGGTTTTTACCAGCGTCAACGGTGTGGAAGTGTTTTTTAACCGCCTCAAGAAGCTTGGCCTGGACGCGCGCCGCTTCGGCGATGCGAAGGCGGCCGCCATCGGTCCCGCCACGGCCCGGGCGCTGCGGCTGGAGGGCATTGAAGCCGACGCAGTCCCGGAAAAATATATTTCCGAGGAAATTCTGAAAGCGCTGGGCAAGGTGAAGGGGCTGAAAATACTGCTGCCCAGGGCCGCGGCGGCAAGGGACGCCCTTTACGCGGGGCTCAAGAAGGCCGGCGCCCTGGTGACCGATATCCCCACCTATAATACGCTTCCGGACAGAGGCAACCTCGCCGAACTGCGCCGGCTCCTGGAGGAAGGCGCGGTAAGCCTCATAACTTTTACCAGTTCTTCCACGGTTACCGGGTTTTTGGAAAGCTTCAAGGACGCCGATAAGAAACTTCTTAAAGGCGTGGCCATGGGCAGCATCGGCCCCGTCACCTCCGGCGCCCTGAAAACCCTCGGCTTTAAACCGGATTTTGAGGCCCGCCGGTACACCATCCCGGGCCTCGTGAAAGCGGCGCTGGGATACTTTAAGAAAGGGGCTGGAGGATAGGCGAGAGGATAGCAGATCAGAAATAAGGAAATCCTTCCCTAACCTATCCTCTCAAGTTCCAAGGAGAAGACCGAATGATTTCCAACTCAGCCAGGCCGCGCAGGCTCAGGAATTTAAAGTGGGCCCGCGAGATGTTCAGGGAAACCCGCGTAACCGCCGGCAACCTGGTTTACCCGCTGTTCGTTGTGCCGGGGAAAAAGATCAAAAAAGAGATTTCCTCCATGCCCGGCTGCTTCCACCTGTCGGCGGACGAAGCCGTTGTTGAGTCCGAAAACTGCCGCGCCCTGGGCATAAACGCGATAATACTTTTTGGCCTGCCCTCAAAAAAAGACCCGCTGGGCAAGGAAGCCTATAACCCGAAAGGGCCCGTGCCGGAGGCCGTCAGGCTGATAAAGCGCGCCGCGCCGGACCTGGGAGTGATAACCGACGTCTGTCTTTGCGAGTACACCAGCCACGGGCACTGCGGGGTCGTTAAAAAGGCCCCGGGCGGAAATTTCGCGGTTGATAACGACCTTACCGTCAAACTGCTGGTCAATATGGCGCTGGCGCATGCCGCGGCCGGCGCGGATTTCGTGGCGCCTTCCGATATGATGGATAACAGGGTGGGGGCGATAAGGCAGGCCCTGGACGGCGCGGGCTTCGCTCAGACCGGACTGCTTTCCTACGCCGCCAAGTACTCCTCCGCTTTTTACGGGCCTTTCCGCGAAGCGGCGCTCTCCGCCCCCCAATTCGGGGACAGAAAATCCTACCAGATGGACCCGGCTAATTTCCTGGAAGCCCTGCGCGAGGTGGAACTGGATATTATGCAGGGCGCGGATATAGTCATGGTGAAGCCGGCGCTGGCCTACCTGGACGTCCTGCGCGCGGTGAAGGACAGGTTTAATTTCCCGACCGCCGCCTATAACGTAAGCGGCGAGTATTCAATGGTAAAGGCCGCTGCGGACAAGGGCTTGATAAACGAAAAAGCCATGGTCATTGAGATCCTCGCCTCGATAAAGCGGGCCGGCGCCGATATGATAATCACCTACCACGCCAGGGAAGCCGCGAAATGGTTAAGAGATTACGGTGATAAAGAAGAGATGACGGCGATGGAGAAGCGATGACGGCAATAGTAAGGAATAATCGCTGTAATCTCTCCATAGAGAAACTGGTCCTGGACGCGGCGCAGGAGGGCCTCCCGTGCTTAAGCCGTCCGTTCGCCGCCCTGGGCGCCGGGATAGGCGTTCCCGAGGCCGAGGTGCTGCGAATCTTAAAGGCGTATAAAAAAAAAGGCGTCATACGCAGGATAGGCGGCAGTTTTGAAACGCGCAA
>JACQYT010000036.1 GCA_016208085.1 Elusimicrobiota bacterium
AGGCACAGCGTTAAAATCCCGCACTCCTGTAAGTCCAGGTTCTGCTCTTCCTGCGGCAAAAAAGCCACCGACATCTGGATAGAAAACAGCTTTAACACTCTTCCCAACTCCAAATGGCAACATATCACCTTCACCATGCCGGATGTCCTCTGGGACTTCTTTTGGGTCAACCGCTACCTCATGAATAAAGCCCCGGCCATCGCCGCAGGCATTATTAAACAGTTGTCTCTGCAAAAAAGATTTATTGCACATATCCCTGACGCCTATTTCAGAAATATCCGCTATTACGGATTCCTTTCACACAGAACCAGAACCAAACTGCTTCCCATTGTTTACAACCTGCTTAATCAAATAAAAGACATCGCAAAAAAGGGCTATATCCACTGGCGACAGATGATTAAAAACACTTTCCACTACGACCCTTTGACCTGCTGGGCCTGGTTTTGATACTCGCGGCCGGCGCGTTCGCGATTAACTCAATCTTCCCGTGGAGAAAAACGCAAAAATGACCAACTATTTTGCCTTGGACTGGTATTTCATCACTCTTATTTTCTTCGCGGGCCTCTACTGTATGCTGGTCTCGCGCAGCCTGATACGGCAGTTTATCGGCCTTGAGCTTATGTTCAAGTCGTGCGGGCTCGGGCTCATTTCCGTAGGCGCGCTGACGAACAACCTGGCGCTGGCCCAGGCGCTTATCATCACGATGATAGTCATGGAAGTCGTGGCGGTGGCCGTCGGCCTGTCGCTGCTGGTCAAGACCTAAATTTTTCAGCGCCGTATGTTCCCAGGTATGAGGTATAACCGCCGCCTTGAAGGAATTGCCTGAAATGCCGTAAACCGTAAGACTGATCCCGTCCAGCGCCACGGACCCCTTCTCCGCCAGCGCCGCCTCCCCAGCCTTCTCAACCTCTATAACCCGGCTGTTTCCATCGTTGCTGACGGACAAAAGCCGGGCCGTTCCATCCACGTGCCCCGTAACGAAATGTCCGCCCAGCCGGGCTCCGACAACCAGCGCCCGCTCCAGGTTGACCGCTGAACCGGGCTTAAGAAGCCGCAGCGTGGTCCTTGCGGCTGTCTCGGGACTCATGGAGAAAAGAACTAGCCCGGGCTTTCCGCCAACGGCGGACCCGCCGGGCTGTTTGGCGGGAAAACCCGTAACGGTAAGACAGACCCCGTTCACGGCGCACGACTCGCCGCCGGAAAGTTTCCAGTCCCCGGGAACGGAAATTTCCAGTTTTCCGCAGGAAACGGATTTTATTTTTCCGACAGTTTCAATTATTCCGGTGAACATAAAATAAAATGTTGCCGGGCAACATTTTATGTACCCGGCGCGGGGTTTTCTTCAACACCTTGCCGGGGTGGAGCGAAGCGACACAATTCAACTGTATCCAACAGGATGAGGGAGAAATTTCTTTCTCCCTCAAACTCCCTCTTTATCCTGACGCCGAGCTTTTTTCTTTTCAGGTTGAGGGCGTCGGGCCAGACGACCGGGCTTTTGGAAGCCGTCCCGCCTATTATAAGCGGAGAGCTGAAGCAGATAAAGCGATCCGCCAGACCTTCGCTGATAAAAGACCCCAGCACCTTTCCGCCGCCTTCCACGAACAGGTGCGCGACGCCGAAGACGCCAAGCTCTTTGAGCAAAGCCGGCAGTGAAACCCGCCCGCCGCCGTCGGAGGGCAAAACCAGGATTTTAACCCCCGGCTTGAGCCTTTTCATGGCCGCAACCGGGGCCCGCCGGGTAACGGCTGCGATAACCCGCTCGTTTTTAAAAATACGCGCGAGCGGCGGCGCGCGTAAAGAAGAATCCAGAGCGACGACCCACGGCTGACGCCTAATCGCCATGCCCCGCACGTTCAGCAGAGGGTCGTCCGACAGCACCGTGCCTATGCCGGCCAGCACAGCGTCCGCTTCCGCCCGCAATTTATGCGTTTCCAGGCGCGCCGCCGGGCCTGAAATCCAGCGGGAACGCCCGGCGGCATCGGCTGTTTTCCCGTCCAGGCTCTGGGCGGCTTTAAGAGTAACGAAAGGCAGCCCGGTGCGCATGAACTTGTTGAAAGCGGGGTTAAGCGCCGCGCATTCTTTCGCCAGCGTGCCGGTTTTAACCTTAAGCCCGGCCCGGCGCAGCAGTCCCGCTGCTTTGCCGCTGTTGGCAGGATTAGGGTCCGGAACGCCGATAACGACCCTCTTCAGGCCAGCCTTTATCAGCGCTTGCGTGCACGGCGGGGTCTTGCCGTAAGTCGAGCAGGGTTCAAGCGTGACGTACAGCGCCGCCCCTTGCGGGCTTGCCGCGCAGCCCCGGAGCGCGTTTATCTCCGCATGCGGCCCGCCGAAGCGCAAATGCGCCCCTTCGCCTATGATCCGCCCTTTTTTCACTATTACGGCGCCTACCAGCGGGTTGGGATGCGCGCCGTAGCGTCCGCGCGCCGCCAGTTCCAGGGCGCGGAACATAAAAATTTTATCCTTATCCATTTGTGTCATCGTATCAATTGCCATAAGCCATAGGCCGTATGCCATAGGCAGAATCAGGAACTCCTTAAAGCATACGGCTTATGGCTTATAGCATATGGCTATAGATTTTTGAAAAGATTAGCCATTTCTATGGCCGAGCGGGCCGCCTCGGAGCCCTTATTGCCGCGTTTTGCTCCGGCGCGCTCTATGGCCTGCTCCAGTGTATCGGCGGTTATTACGCCGAAAGCCGCCGGCAGCTTGTGCTTCATGGACATCGCAGCTATGCCTTTGGCGGTTTCCTGCGCCACAAAATCGAAGTGGGGGGTGTCGCCCTTTATCACGGCGCCCAGGCAGATAATGGCGTTGTAGCCGCCGCCGGCGAGCTTTTCACAGACCACCGGGATTTCATAGGCGCCGGGGGTTTTGACGACGGTGATGTCCTTCTCGGAGGCGCCATGACGCTTAAGCGTGTCAAGGGCGCCTTCAAGCAGCCTGCTTGTAAGGAAGTCGTTAAACCGCGACACTACTATGGCAAATTTCAGTTTCTCCGCCGTCAGTCCGCCTTCTGTTATTTTCATAATGTTCTCCTTGTTATATTACATTAATAAAATGTTGCCGGGCAACATTTTATGTACCCGGCGCGGGGTTTTCTTCAACACCTTGCCGGGGTGGAGCGAAGCGACACAATTCAACTGTATCCAACAGGATGAGGGAGAAATTTCTTTCTCCCTCAAACTCCCTCTTTTTGCCGCAAAAATTTTTAATAAATATGCCCCATTTTTTCTTTTTTGGTTTTCAGATACCCGGCATTGTGCTTGTTAGGGGTTACGCGCAGCGGCACCCGTTCTCTTATTTCCAGGCCATACCCTTTCAACCCCACCACCTTGCGCGGGTTATTGGTTATCAGGCGCAACCGGCGCACGCCGATGTCGCACAGTATCTGCGCGCCTATCCCGTAATCGCGCAGGTCGTCCGCAAATCCCAGCGCCTCGTTCGCCGTCACCGTGTCGTACCCCTTGTCCTGCAGACCATAGGCCTTTATCTTATTGGCCAATCCTATGCCGCGGCCTTCCTGGCGCATATATAGTATGGCGCCCGCGCCTTCTTCGGCTATCATGCGCATGGCGGCGCGCAACTGGGCGCCGCAGTCGCAGCGCCGTGACCTGAAAACATCTCCCGTCAGACATTCGGAGTGGACGCGCACCAGCGCCATGTCCCCTATTTTGCCCAGGGTCAAGACGAGATGCTCAAGCCCGGTAAGGAGTTCCTTGTAAACGGCGATATCAAAGGCGCCGAATTCGGTGGGCAGGGTTGAGACGGCTACCCGTCCCACCAGCGATTCTTTGCGGCGCCGGTAAGTTATAAGGTCGGCGATAGTCCCGAGTTTAAGGCCGTGGCCGGCGCAGAAAGCGGCGAGTTCGCCCAAGCGGGCCATAGTCCCGTCGGCGTTCATTATCTCGCAGATAACCGCTGTTCCCTCAAGGCCCGCAAGCTTTATCAGGTCCATGGAAGCCTCGGTGTGCCCCGCTCTTACGAGCACTCCTCCTTTCTTCGCCTTGAGGGGAAAAATGTGGCCCGGGCGCGTCAGGTCGGCGGGGGAAGAGGCCGGGTCGGAAAGGACGCGTATGGTGCGGGCCCTGTCCGCGGCGGAAATGCCGGTTGTGACGCCTTTAGAGGCATCCACTGAAATCAACCAGTTGGTTTTATGCGGATCCGTGTTTTCCCGCTCCATCTGAAACAGGTTAAGCGCGCCGGCGCGCTCGGCATCCAGCGGCGCGCAGATCAGCCCGCGGCCGTATTTTGCCATGAAATTGATCTTTGCCGGGGTAGCGAAACAACCGGCCAGCACAAGATCGCCCTCGTTTTCGCGCGCTTCGTCGTCGGTAAGCACCACCATGCGCCCGCGCCTTATATCCCTCAGCAATTCCCCGATGGATGAAAACGCGTTTTTTTTGACCATAAAAAAGCCCTGAAGATGCTCTTCAGGGCGTCTGACCCGGGTTCGCTGAATTTATGGAGCTGCCGAATCCCGCATCGAAACTCTTCAACTCATAAATCCAGAATCACGCTTGCCGTCGTTCTTCTTTCATCCGGACTTTACCGTCGGCCCCGGAGTTTAACCGGATCTGCCCTCGCGGGCTTGCGGGCTTCCCGATATCTGCGCAGCCGCCGTATCAGAAGTTATGCTTCTCAAACGGCCTTTTGGGTTACCGCCGGTGGGGAATTTCGCCCCGCCCTGAAGAACCACAAAAATATTATACAAATTTACAGCCGGAAAACAACGCGCTTGGCGTGTTTTTTTCCCCATAGGGCCTATTTGTGATAGGCCTTATTCGACTTTCCGGGCGTACTTTCGGCCCTCGCCGAAAGCGGCTACCCATTGTAAACTATATTATCAAGACCGCACCCGGGAGAACCGATGCTCGGGATATCCAAGTTGATTAGCCCCAATGCCGGTCACTTAAGCCTGAAAAATGAAACAATACGCGGAACCCAGGATGCATACCGCCGAACACCTGCTGAACCAGACCATGGTGCGCATGTTCGGGTGCGGGCGGGCGTTCAGTTCGCACATCGAGAGGAAAAAATCGAAATGCGATTACAGGTTTTCCAGAGGGCTGACCGACAAAGAGACGGCCGAACTGGAGAAACGGGTAAATGAAGTGATCAGGGCCGGCAGCCCGGTAAAAGAAGACTTCATTTCACGGGAAGAGGCTGCGGAAAAATTCAGCCTGGCCCGCCTGCCTGAAGAGGCGGGCGAGAGGCTGCGCATTATCCTGATAGGGGACTACGACGCCTGCCCGTGCATCGGGCCGCACGTGAGGAACACCGGCGAACTCGGCGTCTTCAAAATAATCTCCAGCAGTTTCGAAAACGGCGTCCTGCGGGTAAGGTTCAAACTGGAGTAGGGCGCCTGCCGGTTTGTTGTGCATGGCTTTAGCCTTGTTCAGACACAATTGGCGCATGATTTGAGCGAATTGTTGTAAAAATCTCCCCTTCCCCTCTTTCCAAAAGAGGGGATTGTCCCGGAAAGGGCGCCGCCAAATGTGGCTGTTTAAAACCTTTTTTAGGCTGAATCGGGCTGTTAAGTGTCTGTTAATAAATAACGTGTCAAGTCATTTAAGAATGTTGATAAACTCTGGGGGCAGGTTTCACTTTCGTCCTTGAGGCCAACGCCCAAATTACTTCCAGCTTCCTGTCCACAATCCGGGACAACTCAAATGGATTGAGACTTTCACGAAGCTTGCGGTATGCTTCCAACTTGACCCGATCACCCATGCCGGACTCAAGTAAACGATCCAAAGGCGTCTTGGCTTCGTTATAGATCCGTTTAAGCTTAGAACCCACCCGAATCTTCTTTGAAAGCTTGACCGATGGTAAAAAGAGATTGGTTAAAAGTCTGTGTTTTCCCCGGTAAAGATCGTTCATAGCTGCTACCGCTTCTTCTGTCTCATAACGATCCCAGCCGATGAGCTTTCTGACGTGTGTTCAGTTCTTCTGCTCAATATGAGCCTGGTCGTCTTTTTTATAGGGGCGGCTGCGGAAACGCTTTAAACCCGTTTCTCGGCAGTAGCGTTCCAGATGCCAATTAATAAACTACTCACCATTGTCCGAATCCAACCCCTTCTGTTTAAATGGCATGGCATCCCGCATCCCGTCTAAAGCTTTTACAACCCCGTACGCTCCCTTCCCTAAGACCGCCATGGATTCGCCCCAACCAGAAAATAAATCTGTTTCGTTGACTGTGTAGGCGAACGTTCCCTGTGCGCTGGGACCTGAGTGGCTGACTGTGTCCGTTTCTGTCCATCCGGGCTCCGGCACATCCCATGACTCGGTATGAACGAGAATTATTTGCCTTAGAAACCTCCCCGGTTTAGTCTTTCCATAAATCCGGCGGCCAAGCTTTTTTTTGTAGGGCGCCAGCCGGCGGTCCATGGTGGAGGGGCTCATGGTTAGAAGCTGTTGTTCCTCTTCAGCGCTCAACTTCCAGCGTTTCTTGTTCCCTGGCAGCCATAAGGACAATGCTGCCTTCAGCCGTTCCGACCACAAATATTGACTCGCCTCCCAGATGGATTTAAGGACTTCAATCAAACGCTCCGGATAATGTGGCTCGCGACGGCGGAAAGGGCGCTCCAAAGACAAAAATGGCCCATTCAATAATCGGATAGCATGTTTGCGATGGCATTCCAGAGTATTGCATACCTCGTCTATAATCCGACTTTTTTGTTTGCGGTCTTGCGCTCTCTGATACCGAACTTGTGCGTCCCTCACGTATTCCCTCCTCGCCGATAAATTCATCTATAAACCTCCCAAACAGGCCCTTCTTACCTGGGCCTGTTCGGTAACATTTTACATGAGTTGACGACCCCAAGTTTGGTAACATTTTAGATGATTTGATTCTGTTAATAAATAACTGATACACTTGGCTATAAAACTGGTACACTTTATGGGTGGACGCCCTCAAGCAGAAATTCGCGGCGCTGTTGCCAGCCTTGAACGAGCGAGGCCGACGCCTGGCAGTGGCAGCGGAAGCGAGATCCCTGGGTTATGGAGGGGTGGCCAAGGTGGCCCGCGCGTCCGGCGTGGGCGTAGCGACCATTTTGCGCGGTCTCAAGGAAATCAAGAAGCCCGGGCACCGGATAGACGCTTCAAGAATCCGCCGGTCTGGCGGAGGACGCAAAAGTCTCGCGCACGCCGAACCGCGCCTGACGGCGGATTTGGACTCGCTGGTGGAGCCGGCAACGCGGGGAGACCCGGAGTCTCCCCTGCGCTGGACGTGCAAGAGCCTTCGCGCGCTGGCCAAGCAGCTTCAAGCGATGGGCCATGCCATCTGCTACGCGACAGTGGGGGCGCTCCTGCGCCGGCTTTGGCTTCTTTGGAGGTTAAAGCGGCGTCAGATGTGTTTTACCTGGGGATATTCTTCTTTCAACCATGGCTCACGCTCAAAATACTCAATAATTTTTTCTTCACTCCAATCCCTGAAGTATTTAAATCCCGACGGTAACAGTCCCAATTCTTTCAGTTTATCAAGCCAATCCTCTTTTTTGACATAAAACAAACATTTTTCGTTTTTTTTGTTGAAAATAAAATACTCATGCCATGCCCTGCCGAAAATATATTCCTTTTCATGTTTGTAAAACATCACAAAACTTATTACTCTATGCGCTGAAGGCGCTTTACGAATATCTAAATCCCAACGACTTATATAGTTCCCGACAGTCCCCCACTTGCATCCAAACGGTAATTTGTACTTCTTTTTGTATTCATGGTCAAAATCCGGGATTTCCTTTATGCTGCTTTTCAATGCCTCATTGTCAACGCCGATAAAAGACGCGATTCCCTTGAGGTCGTCTTTAAACACAATTTCCTCTTTCTCCATATCCATCGCAAACCACCTGTGGTCGTCTCCTTCCGGATTTCTTTTATCATATCCTTTGCCGACAACAAAATTCCTGAACACCCCGATGGAATCAATGCCTGAGGCATAACATACGGCTCCCCTGTATAAGGCTATCCCGATGGGAATCAGATAATACCCGTTGGAAAGTTCCGGAACCTTGAATATGGGGACTTCTACCAGTTTCTTTATTTCAACATTCTGTTCCGCTAAATAGGCTTTTAATCTTTTTTCGGCGCTGAATAAAACAAGTTCACTGTGTTCGCCGCCGGTTGAGGTTATCACAAACCATCTGCCGGGGATTGTGCCGTAAAGGAATTTGTCAGTATAATTAAAACCGGTTATCCATTTAGGGCCTTTGCCGGAAAATCGTATTTCCATCCCCATCCAGCCATGGGGCGTTGACGAACCGCCGATTTCATAAGATTTGCCTTCCGGTGCCGTTTTTCCAAAATGAATCACGGCTATGAAACCTGCGACCAGCAGGAATATAAGAATAATTCCGGTCAATAAAACCCACAGGCCGATCTTCAGGGTTTTTTTCAGCATAATATTTAGACTGAATGTTATTTTATCCCCGTTTCTTTCAGCATATATATCAACCGTATGCAATGCAACGTTTAAATCCGATAATCCGTCAAAATCCAATCTGTCAATTCGTAGTTTCCCGCCATCCTTTACTGAGCGTATTTCTGAATCATGTTCCTTTTTCCATTTCTCCCATTCAGCGGAGTTCTTGACCATGTCCCCGATTTTCCCCGCAAGCTGCTGATTATGATTTATATCAATATCGCCGCCGCCTTCTGCGTGCCCCAATAATTCAGTGGCAAGCGGGAAGAGCATTGCGGAAATATCACTCGTCCCAACATCCAACGCCACTCCTAATATTTTTTCTTTGACCCAATTCCCGATAGCCTTAACATCTTTCCAACGGTCTTCAAACTACGAGCCGGTGAACCACGAAGGGCCGCATTTCTCTTTCGCTGCTGTCCTCTGGACCAGACCGCACTGTAAAACCTCTCTTGCATTTGCAACATTTTGTTTATACGTGGGCACAAAGACGCACAACTTCGGATCCCGATCACACGCTTCTTCAGCTATAACCAATGCCTCCTTTGCCTTTGCCAGCGCCTCCTCGGCCCTTGGAATGGTAATAGTCTCTAATAGGTTTAAGTCAGCGCACCTAATT
>JACQYT010000002.1 GCA_016208085.1 Elusimicrobiota bacterium
AATTAGATATGCCTAGAAAAGCAAGAATAGATGTGGCGGGACAACTCTATCATGTAATCGCCCGCGGCAATGAGCTGTGTTAAAGGAGTCGGAAGGTAAGACTGACGCTGAAGTGCCCGTGGAAGACGTTCGCAAAGAAGTAGAGCAAAAGAGCGGGTTGCCGTTTAAGGAACTATCAGGCCGCAGTCGTGGGCGCGAAATAAGCAAGGCGCGCGCCTTGTACTGTTATCTTGCTAAAGAAAAGGCCGGGGCAAGAGGAACGGAACTCATGAAGGAATTGCGAATGAGTTCCGGCGGCATATCCCGCCTTGTTATTCGCGGGGAAGAAATAAATGCCGGGGACGGTAAACAAGTAAGAAAGTAAGAAACGTCCCCTAGCTCCCTAGCTCCCTAGCTCCCCTAGCTCCGAACTTATTTATGCAAGGCTATATAGCTCCTCTTCAAATTTCAACTATCCCAGTTGTCGGGGGGAACCTCCAAAGCCCGCAGTAAAATGGCTTTATAGTTTTTTTTGCTGATTAGAACAGTTGGACTGTCGTCAAACCCTCGGGGAGGACACTTACGGTAAAGAACATACCACTCTTTTGCATCGTCATCTATTTGAGGGATTTCGTACATATTCAGGTTTCTGCCCTTTTCAAGCATTAGCTTATTCGCGATTTCCGCGATTTTAGGAATTTCCGTCTTTACTTTATCACTGAAACGCGGCTTACAGGTATTCAGGTCCAATTCAATCATAAAATCAGACCCCGGCCCTTTTTTGCCGGCGTAATAAACATACAAGAGGGCGTTATTAACATTAAATTCAAATGTCCCGACAGCCTTACACGACTTAAAATCTTTTCCTTTCTTTGCCACAAATTTCCCGGCAATTTCTTGGGCTTGCAAAAAACAGAGATAAGGTTTATTGCGGTATTTATTACAGCTGGATAAAACCATAATTCCTGTAAACGACAATACAGCCAGACTGCCAACAATTAAAAGTATTCTTTGCATAATTTCCTCAATACCCGGGATAGGGCACAGAATAAGGCGGATATCCATGGTTCTGGCAACGGTAGTCCCTATAGGCAAGTTTTTTATAGCTGTTTACTGCCTTTTTTAACTGTGCTTTGCATGGCTCACTTACTGTGGACATTCCGGTCGCCAGACATGGTATTGTCACAATCAGATAGGCACGGCATTCTGATTTTGCGAGAAAGTCTTTCTGCTTGTCCCACAAATCCTTTGTTCCCGCCGGTTCCCCCTTGCATCTGTCGGGGTATGTATTCATATTGTCCCGGATATGGGAAGCCTCATGTTTAAAGACACACCCGCGCAAGTTACAGACTGCTAACGCTTCAGCTTGGTTTATGAATGGAAAGTTAATTTTAAAACCGTCTTTCCCATCACATTCTACCCATGCCAGGGCATCAAGAGCTTGGCTTGCCAATTCCTTGCCCCACAGCGCTATAGCCGCAGCGTCTGCTTTTTCCCGGAGGGCACGGATAACACTCATAATTTTATTCAGAAGATTTTTTAGGATATCTGAAACACCTGCGCCGGTTACTCCGCCTGGTTTACAATAGCTTTCTTTTTGTTTTCTTGCCCGTAAAACCAAGTTATCCTGGTTCCGCAAAGCGACTTCATAAGAAGCTATAAGACTAGCGCATTGCGGACTGGGGGAGTCTCTACACATACGTTTTGTATCGTTTAAGGCAGATACCATCGTTGTCCTCAGATCCTCAGCGTCCTTGAGTTTTTGAGTCCACATACTACACAGAGTACTTGGCGCCGTCGGAACCGATGCTGCTTCAGCTTTTTGCGTTGAAACGGCGGTTTTTGCGGACGCCAACAGGGTGGGTTGTTTAGTCAGGCTAAAGTCGGTTACAGGGCTGGTTTTGATGATATCCGGCTCGGAGGCTTTTAAGTCGCTCACCTGGCCGCCTTTGCCACCTAATGCAGTCGCCATATTGGAGGCGTCCGGGGTGAAATCTTTGTCTGGGAGATCCGCTTTGCCGTCAAAAAGCGCGGCATTCGTTTTTTGTGAAATCCTTAGCTTGTCTTTTTCGGGAAGGCCTTTTGTAATCTTTGCTAAATCCGGCGCGCCGCCCGCGTCACAGATTTCATTGGCGTATTTTAAACCGCCTTTAAGAATGTCTAATTTGGTTTTGTTTTTTGTTTTGCCTATCTCACCCTTGAGAATGTGGACTCGCCGGAATCATCGGCTTTCCGGCAGGATTTACAGGGGGGGGGGGGCATTTTTATTGTTTTCAGCAAAGGAAATTGAGATGGAACAGGGCACAAATAAAAACGCGAATATAGCAACAGCAGGAACGCCTTTTTTCATGCAATATCAGCCCCTAATAGCGATATTTAAAGTTTACCAGATAAAACCGGTGAATTCAAGAGGGTATAAAGGGTTAGTGCGCCGCTTCAGCCTCTTTTTTGCCTTTGGTCAGGAAACCGTGGAGGGCGAAATAGATTATCATGCCGACTATAATGAACTGGGTGGCGTACAGATACTGACCGGCCGAGAATGTGTAGAGGTCGTCAAAACGGCCGTACAGAAGCGAGAATCTGGCCATGACCGTGTTGCCGAAGGCCGCGCCGAAATAGATCATCAGGAAATATATACCCATATTGGAAACCCTTTTTACCGCGCCTTTGTGCTCCACGGAGAAGAAGAAATAGAAGAGCACGCAGATGACCCCGAACGCCACCAGCAGCGAATTGAATATAGCCGGCGGGGTGGAGGAAGCCATGGCCGAAAGCGGCTTGATCGTGCCGCCTATCTGGGTTATGAAGTCCGTGGAAAGACCGGCCGGTATGGCCAAACCGGCGCCGTAGCCCATCATAAAGGTAAACCCGTAGCGCGAGATCCAGGAGATTCTGGGTATGAACTGGGTCACCAGTGAAAGTCCCAGTATGGAGGGGATCAGCACCGTCCAGTCGTAGTTCAGCAGCGGCTTCCAGACCTTGGGTTCCCAGATGTTGTAGAGATAGACCTGGAACCACCAGCCCATGCCGGCGCCGAGATACAGGTGCTCCGCTATCTTAAAGAACGGATTATCCTTGTAAAGGAAACTGAACAGAAATACCGTAAGGCCCGCCGCCAGCCATGCGCCCGCAATCATCCATGTTTCAGACATAATCACACCCGAAAATTGCAACTATTGTCAATCCTCATTAGTGAACATGATGAACAAAAAAATGCAATTTTCGGCCTCAGCCTTAAGCCTTCAGCCTGTCTACAGATACTTGATTATCAAAAGTATAATGTTCGCCGTAAGTATAAGCAGCAACACCAGCACATGCCCCAGGTTCAGCGAATCTATGCCGGAGGTGCCTTTGCCCGGCGCCTGGATCAGCGACTCGTACTCGGCCGCGCCTTTCATGCCGCCGATAAGACCTTTAAGCTGGCCCGTCTGCAGATAAGGCCCGTAGCCCGGCTGGCTGATGGCGGTCACGCCTCCCGCCACCGGCACGGTAAACTTATCGCCGACATAGGCCACCCAGTAATCCAGCATGGCGGTCCCGGTGATGCAGATTATAAGCGACATATTCTTATAATTTTTTATACCCTGCATGACCGGCAGTGTTTTGGCGTCTTTGCCGTCCTGGTCCTTGTCGTAGATGCCGTACAGATCGGAGGCCATCTGGGTCATGACGGCCACAGGGTTGGCCATGTACGGGAAAATCACATAGTCCGCGCCGTTGACCTTATTATATTCCCCGGGAACCGTCTGGAAGATCTGCTCGATAAGGCCGGTGGAGCCGGCGATAAAAGTGACCACGCCCACGCGCAGGTTTTTTTTGAACGCGTGGCGGATCATGGCGATGGCCTGCGGATGCAGTTCCGGGCGGGTGGAAGGATCGTAGTCCAGCGAGAACAGCACGAATGACCCGGCGGGAAGCTTATCCATGAACTCGTAGGCGTTGCGCGTGTCCCGCGCGATGGTCTTATTGGGCAGGCCCAGCGGTTTCATGATCGGCGCAAACAGCACGACGGCCAGCACCAGGAAGATACACCTTCTGTCTATTTTAAAGAATTTTTCAAGTTTTTCCTTGAGCATATTGATCTCAGTCCTTACCCATGTATTGCTTTTCAATGCCGAAGATGATCTTAAACGAGGTTACTATGGCGCCGATGGCGATGCCTATCATGATGCCGCGCTTGCCGGCCACGGCCGGCACGCCCATGATCCACTCTATCACCTGGTCCACGCCCTGGCCGGTCCAGCCGAGGACCGAATCCCAGATTATCTGGCCCAGCGGCACTTTGCCGAGGATCAGTATGAAAGCCGCCACAAACAGCACGAAGGCCTGCGCGGATTTTATCCTGAACGACCTGTAGGCGGTGGAAACTATATAGAACGCCAGCACGGCGAACATAGACGCGCTGAGAGCGTTATAGATATAGCGGAACGCCCAGCCCAGCGAGGTCATGCCAAGCTCGCTCGTCTGCTTGCCGTGCCAGATGAATGCGGGAATGACCATCGCCAGAAACCCCACATAGACAAACAGGCTGTAACCCCAGCCATCGGCCTTGCGCTTTATCTTGTAATAGTGGGAAAAGAACAGGCTGACCAGGCCCAGCAGGAAGGCGAAAGCGGCCACGATGTTCTCCCATTTATTCATCGTCTCAATGTAGTCCACGGACAGCTTGTGCGGCACATAGTAGGAGACCAGGGTGAGCACCCCGAAGACAAGGACTATCGCCAGCGGTATCTGTTTTTTTATCAGTTTCATGGTTAGGAGGCTCCTTAATATGCCTTAAACAGGTTAAGAATGACCTCAATGAACGGGTCCCAGTGGAGTTTGGCCCCGACCGCGACAAGTATAATGCCGAAAAAAACCGACACCATGACCAGCAGCTTGCCGAAGTCCTGGACTTTAAGCGCGCTTAAGAGCATGGGTTCCTTGGATAGGTACGCCCCGGCGGCATAGAGTTCTTCGCCTATCAGCGTATAGTCGCAGGCCGTGAAGAAAAACGGCAACTGGGACTCCACGTCGGTCCCGGCTATCTGGATGGCGCCTGAGGTGGCGCCGACCTCGGCCAGCAGAAGCGACTCGGCCATGAAGTATCCCATGAAGAATACGGCGGCGGGTTTTTCCCTGGAGATCATGCCGTCCACTGAAGCGGCGTAGGAGAACTGGTCCTGGCTGACGAAGAAGTTGATATCGTCCCTGTAGGAATCCGGGCGGCCGGCCTCCAGGAACGCCTGCTTTACCACTTCCTTGCAGACGGTCATCACTATCGGGTCGTAATGCGGGACCTTTATCTGGCTGTCGTACTGGGCCACTTTCTGTGAAACCTCGCCCAGGATAAAGGAAGAAGCGATCGTGGAGATGCCGCTCATGCCGCCAATGCCGGGCACGTAGTATATCGGCTTGCCCATTTCGGTCGCGCGGCCAATGGCTTCGTCTATGGCGTCAAGGCCCGCGATACGCCGGATGAACAGGCCTTTGCGCTTGGCGTGGGAGACCGCCCAGAAAAACACTATAACGATGACAATAAGGAGGAGCAGGTTATTGAGCCTGTCGAGACGGAACCAGTTGCTGGCTGTGGAACCCTTTACCTGGACGGCGGTTGCCTGCTTACCGGCAAGCTCAGCGACCACCTTGAAATTAAGGGGGATTCCGTCCTTATACTCAATAACGCGCGTGTAGGGTTCAGGTTTTCCCGCGCCGCCGAAAAGCCCCTGGCCCTGCAAACGCGAAAGAATTGCGCGAAGCAGGGAACTTTTCTCCAAAGCCAGGCACAAAGCGCTTTTCCTTTCAGTTGTGACCTTATATGCAAAAAGCTCGCCCACTTCAACACGGAGCGCGCTGCGTGTTTTGGAGCCTCTCCAGGCCCAGAAAGGCAATTCAATTTCCGAAGAAGGTTTCACGCCGTCGGCGGGATAGTCGCCGGCCTTTATCCACCCCCCGGTTTCAAGAGAAGAGACAAAAACCTGGTAGACCGTTCCCGGCGGGACGGACGCAAGGGCATCCCAGGCAAGCAAAACCGTTCCGCCGACGTCATAAGGCATATCCGCGGCCGTCAGGCCCGTGATAGGCGGCTGGGCGGGAGATTTATTTCCTTTATCCGCCCCCGCGGCGGGGGCGGATAAAACACCGGCAGCAGTGAGCAGGGACAAAACCAGGGTAAAAAGAAGTTTATTTTTAATCATAGCGTGGATAATAATATACATATTTTCGTTATTTACCGGCAAGGAGAATAAATCCCCGCAAATACCGATTTTCTTTATGCCCAAGCAAAGGGGTAGTGCGCATGTCCGGTTTCTACGGATTGCTACGGATTGACGCGAGCAAAGTGGAAGGTTTCGCCAAACTGAATTCTGATGTGGTGTTTAACTTCATTATCACTTCGTTCATGAAGTTGTAGGGAGGGGGTTCTTTGGGGTCTCTGGCGGCCGCGAGCTCATAAACAGCGGTCATGTTAAGAATCCGGCCGCCTTGCGTTTCATCATTAAAATAAACCTCTTTGGCATGGGCGGCCCAGAACTCGTTAAACACTGCGAGCGACCTGTCATCGAAATAAAACATGCCGTAGCCTTTTCCCAGCTTTACGGCTTCGGCCACGTTCAGCAGCAGGTGCGTTATGCCGTCGGCCTTCATGCGCGCGTACATCTCTTCCCCGGTTTTTGAGGCCGCGGCGTATTCTACCAGCGGAGTTTTGTCAAAGACCGAGCTTACGACGAAATCTTTTTTTAGGTAGAAGCTCCGGCTATCCCCTGCTATAAGGACTTTTGAGCCGGGGTCCGTCTTTTCATTTATGAACTGCAGCGCCGAGTAATGGCTGTAAGGATAGCCGGGCTGGGTACGGCTTAAATATTCTTCTTTGGAGACCTGGCCCAGGACCGGCTTATAGCGCCCCTGCGTGTAAAAGACCAGCGCCGACCAGTAAACGCCGGACAGGCAGCTCAGCAGGACGACCGCTTTAAGCGCCATTTTAAGCGCCTTGTGCCCGCCGGAAAAAAGATAATGCGCCATGAGAAGCCCCGCCGCCGGATAAGCCGGCATCAGAAACCGCACCATGGTGGAAGCGCCCGACCAGGTAAGCCACACGGTCAGAAAATAAAGCCACAGGGCGGTCAGCGCGCCGCTCCCCGCGGCCGAAACCGCCAGCATGGGAGCGACAGGCAGGAGAAAAAGGAAGAGCGGGCTGAAATACTCGGAATTACCGGCTTTGCCCATAGTGATGTTCCATGGGTGCAGCGCCCAGTCCTTCAGCTTAAGAGCGCCCATCTGCCTGGTCTCGCCCAGGAAGCCCTGCACCTTGGCCGGATCGGAAGCGGCGTCGAGCCCGAACACCCCCGCCGCGAACGGGTATACCGGGTTGCCCTTATAGACATAATTTTTGACCAGCCAGGGCGCCACGAAAAGCGAGGCTATCAGCGTAAAGACCGCCAGGTTCCTGACGGCGATAAGCGGCGTCTTCCTCAGTTTATACGCATAGGCCAGCATCACGCCGAGCGCCGGGAAAAGCCCGGTGTACTTCACGCCCATGGCGAGGCCCGCGAAGCAGGCGGCCAGCCAGAGCCATCTCCTCTCCTCTTCCTTATGGTTCAATAAAGCGCAAAGGGAGGCCAGGCTGAAAAACGTCAAAAGCGCCTCGGTACCGGCGGTCCACGAAGTGGCCATAGTATGGAACACGGTATAAAAGATCAGAGCGCCCCATAAACCGGCCCGCCACGAAAAATATCTTGCTCCCGCGGCTAAAACGGCAACGGCGGTAAGCGCCAGGGCCGCGTAATTTATAAATTTAGCCAGTATCTCGCCCTTTATCAGCAGCGCGGCGCAATAAAGCATGCCGTGGGTAAGCGGCAGGTTGGAATAAAGATTATACGGCATCAGGTCTATCTTATGCTTTATGACGTAAAAACCTGGCACAGCCAGGTGATAGACCAGCGAGTCGTAAAATATTTCCGGGCCCAGAGCGCCCGCAAGATTGAACAGCAGGGAAAAAAGCAGCAGGGCCAGGACCGCCACATCGGATATTTCAAGTTTAGCCGGCCAGAACTGTCCGCCCGAAAACGGCCGGCGCGCCAGGTCGTAAACGCCGTAAGCGGCCAGCGCCGCCGCCGGAATCGCCACGGCCCAGGCGTAGAGCGAGCCGGATATGCCGAGGATAAAGACAAAAACGGAGAAGAGGCCCAGCCCCGCGGCTTCGGAGAACACCGTTTCCTCAAGCGCGTTGAGGAAAGAAAAACCGCAAAGCCGCAGGGAAAGCCTTCCCAGCGTGAAACCTGAGAACAGGAAAGCCAGGCCGAACAGGATATTGGCGGCATGTCCCAGCATGACCCTGAAACCGCCTATGGAATACTGCTGGGGGGAGAGTATGACAAAAAGGGAATTCAGGTCGGGGGTGAACCTGCCGAGATAGTTCCTGAAAATGAAAAAGCCCCAGAAAAACACCAGCGGCCAGAGAAACCAGCCGGGAAATCTTTCCCTTTCCGGCGCTGTTTTAAGTCCCCGGGCTTCTTTATGTTTATTCCTGGCCACTATTTCTCCAGCACTTCTATGTTCGCCCTGGGAACGACCAGTTTCTCGCCGCCCTCAAGCGCCACTTCCAGCACGCGCACCCTGCTTTCGCTGCCCACCCTGGTCAGTTCCGGCGGGAGAGAGGCGACCGTGCCTATCACGCCGAAATGAGGTTCGCGGATGATGCGCACCGGGTCTCCCGGTTCTATCCAGCCGCGGCCCTGTTCTTTTTTACATTTGGTGACGTCTCTGGGATAGCCCGGCACTATTATTTCCGGCCTCATTACGCCGGCCCTTATCTGGGTGGCGCCGGAGACGGAAGCTTTCTCGCCGTTTCTTGAGGCAATGAGCTTGAAAGTGTATTCAGCCATCGGGATCATGCCGAAGCCCTCGGTGACTATAAGGGTAAGGCCGATGCGCTCGGTGCCGGTAACGGCCACGCCTATGTCATAGCCGAGGATCTGCCGGAGGTCCCGGTCATGTATGCCGCCTACGACAATGGCGCTGACGCCGACCTCGATGGCCCTGTTGATGGCGGCGAGACCCGCGTGCTTGCCGCCTATGACCACCTTGCCTTTATAAATGTCCTTAATGGCTTCCGGCGTCAGGTCTTCATCCGGGCTTTCAACCGCCACGGCTATCTCGCCGGTCGTCTCGCCGCCTATGCCGAAAATGCCCTGTATAAAAGTGCCCTCTGCTTCCACGGTCACGCCGAAACCGGGGATCACTTCCACTACTTTGCCTTTGATGTAGGCCTTGATAGGCAGGAGCCGGGGGGGTTCCCGCAGCAGCACCTGGCCGGTTATCAGCGAAATGGAATCTATCATGCCGCCCACCGGCGACTCTATCGTGGTCTTAAACCATTTTAGAAAAGGCCTGTTTTCCGCTATTATCTCGCCTTTGTTCAAAGCGTCGCCTTCGCCCTTAAGCATGAAATTCTTTATTTCGTCGGGCCCGATGGAAAGCCTGTTGGCCACGTTGACCGAAAAGACTTTGCCCGGCAGTTCGGTCTGCGCGACCACCTCAAGCTCGGAAACCTCCTGACCCATCTCAACCAGAACTTTGCCGGGAATGGGCAGCAGCCTTTTTTTCCGGAGCAGAGTGCAGGGTATAACCTTAAGTCCCGGCGTGTATGCATGAGCCATAATTCGTATCCTCCAAAATCTAATCGTTCAGGGTAGAGGGGTTAGGGTAGAGGGTAGAGGATTAAGGAACTCCTTACCCTAAACCCTGAACCCTCTACTCTATACCCTGCTGTTACACCGGGTACATCTCCATAGCCTTGTACCATTTTTTAAGGTCGGCCATGCGTTTGGCATGGTTTTTGGCAGGTTCAAACGGCCTGCCCCTGCCGTCCAGGATCACGCCCACCACGCCGCCCTGAATCCCGGCCTCCATTTTGCCGCCGGAACCCGCCCCCATATCAAAACCCTTCACGGGCCTGGCTATCATCTTACCCTTGGACGATTCAAAGGGCACATGCAGCAGGTCGCCGAAGCGCAATTCCCCGGTTTTCCGTTTGCCTTTCTCGTCAATAATTTCCCATTCCATTATAAGCTGGCCTTCCCTGGCCAGGCCCTTCGGGGCAAGGCAGGTCCCTAGGCGCACCAGGCAGTCTTCATAGAACACGTCAAGCGCGGCTTTCTCGCTTATCTGCGAGAGCACGCCCAGGTGCGGCATCATAAAGATGGAGTCCACCGCGAACCTGGTCGCGCCTTCCGGCTGATAGGCGTCTATCATCAGCAGCATGGACTGGATCCTTCTGGGCGAATGGGCGAGTATGCCGCCGGAGCCGATGATATAGTTCAGGTCCATCAGGTTGATAAGGCTCTGGCCGCTCGCCGTCTGCTCGAAGGCGTCGGAAATTGAGCGTTCCTGCTGGATGCCCTTAAGGCCCACTGCCAGCGCTTTATGCTGGTCAAAGGCGAGGCGCAGCGCCTCCCTGGCGACCGCGTGCTCTACTTCAAGGTCCTCCGCCGTCTGCGGAATGGTGGTGGGCCGTATCATCTTGTTTTTCAGGCGGTTCCTCAGGTCCTGCTCGTCCATATCAAAAGGCAGCCACCTGAGTATGTTAGGCAGGCCCGCTTCGGCCATCACGTTGGAAATGGAGTAACTCATGCCGAGGTTGGCGCTGACCGTGCGGTTGAATACTCCCGAGAAGACCGAAAAAACGTCCGTGGTGGCCCCGCCTATATCCACGGCCATCACGTTGAATTTATTGGCCTTCGCGAATTTTTCCGTCATAACGCCCACGGCCGCCGGGGTGGGCATGATCGGCGCGCCCACCATTTTCATCAGCTTCGGGTAGCCCGGCGCCTGCTGCATAACGTGTTCAAGGAAGATATCGTGGATCTTGTGGCGGGCCGGCATCAGGTTCTCGCGCTCAAGCGTGGGGCGGAGGTTCTCCGTGACGATCAGGGCGGTGCGCTCGTTCAGGATCTCTTTTATCTGCTGGTGCGCCTTGTTGTTGCCGGCGTAGATGACCGGCAGCTTGTAGGAAGCCCCAAGCCGGGGCTTCGGGTCGGCCGCCTTCAGAAACTGGGCAAGCTCCACCACATGGGTCACCGTGCCGCCGTCGGTGCCGCCGGAAAGCAGCATCATATCGGGCCGCAGCTGGCGGATGCGCTCTATTTTTTCATGGTCGGCCCGCCCGTCGTTGGAGGCCAGCACGTCCATGACTATGGCGCCCGCGCCTAAAGCGCAGCGTTGGGCCGATTCCCCGGTCATCGCCTTGACGGCCCCGGCGACCATCATCTGCAGGCCGCCGCCGGCCGAGGATGTGGAAACGTAAATATCGGCGCCGGTATTGCCGTTGTTGGGGATTATGATGCGCTCGCCGTCAAGCAGCGTGCGGCCGGACAGCTCCTCAACTTCCGTAATGGAGTTCAACACGCCTTTGGTAACGTCTTCAAAAGGGGCTTCCACGGTGGTCGGCGCTTCGCCGCGGTAGGTCTGGCGGTAAGTGTCGCCTTTTTTTTCTATCAGGATCGCTTTGGTGGTGGTGCTGCCGCAATCGGTGGCTATTATCACTTCAAGGTCTTTTTTTGACATGGTCCCGCTCCCTGGCCGGATTGGCTGCCGGGTTCGCGCTTTCCGGATTAAGCTGTTCTATAAAAAACGAAACGGCGTTGGGGTTTTCCAGCAATTTTACGAACTTTTCAACTTCCTCTTTATTAAAAACGGCGTTAAGCATAGGCATCAGAAATATCAGGCCCTGCGCGCTCAGGTTATGCAGCGGGCGGGTGCTTTCAAACGCAAGCGCGGTAACCATCCCCATGGACCTTTTATTTATTTTCTCAGCGAGGCCGCAGAGGAGCTTTTTTTCTTCTTCAGTTGTTTCCCTGTGCCCGGGCAGTTTAAAAGCGTTCTTCCAGATTCCCATCGCACATTTATTTTACATAACTACATGTAATAATCAAAACCGCGGGCCTCCTCCCCGAAAGAAGCTGGCAAATTTCCCGCGCGTTCCAAGACCGGGTTTTATGGGGAAGAAGGCCGGGGGCTTCTCTGGGTTACAAAAAACCTGGCGTCCTTCGGACGGGCCGCCTCCATTCCCCGCCGGGAGCCGGGGGATTTACTGCGGCATATTAAAGGACCAACTTGCCGCTGGATTTGCTTTTACCGTCGGGAAACCGGCGGTTTTGTTTTTTAGGGGGGTAATTCGGCTGTATTATGGATAGGGCGGGATAAATATATTATTCCTAACAGATCCGGAAATTACTTTTTTTCCAGGAAGGTTATACGGGTTTCGTGGCCGGCGAGCTGTTCTTCGTGCCGCATAACGGCGTCGCCGCGAAGAATGTCTTTTCTTTGGTAGCTTTTGATGTCGCCGGCAATGGCGTCAAGCAGATTGAAAATCCGGTTGCTGTCCTCTTTTGTCGCGAATTCCGTGTTTAGGCGGTCTATTAGGCGGTCTATTTTAAAACCGTTTTTTAAAATTTCGCCGGAGAGGTCTTTGAATTTGTCATCCATGCCTTTGAATTTATCATCTATGCCTTTAAACTTGTCATCTATGCCTTTAAACTTATCATCTATGCCTTTAAACTTGTCATCCATGCCTTTAAACTTGTCATCCATGCCTTTAAACTTGTCATCCATGCCTTTAAACTTGTCATCCATGCCTTTAAACTTGTCATCTATGCCTTTAAACTTGTCATCCAGTTTGGATTCAAGAGAATTTAAATCCGCTTTTGTGGCCGGTTGATTGGTGTTTATGTCGCCCATAAGGTTATTGTACAAGATTTTAAAGTAAACCAACAGGGTCTTTAGGGCACCAATTTTGCTCCGACAAGATATTCTTATTTTCCGGCAAGCGTTTTTTTGGCGGGGAAACTGATTTTTATTGTGGAGCCGGGCTTAAGGCCGCGCTTCTTGGCCGTGCCGCCGGCCAGTTCAAGAACGTAACGGCCCGGACCCGAAACCCTGGACACTTCAAGGTCCGACTGGCCGGGTCTTGCGGGAATGACCCTGTGGAATATTTTCAGAACTTTCAGCCTGCGGTCCAGCATGACGATATCCAGCGGGATGTAGGTGTTCTTCATCCAGAAATTTTTCTTTCCGTCGTCGGCGAACACAAAAAGCATTCCCCGGTCTTCTTTGAGCTCTTTCCTGAACATAAGCCCCTTTGCCTGTTCGACGCGGGTCAGCGCCAGCTCCGCCTTGACCTTGAACCCGCCGGGCAGGACCAGCAGCGCTTCTTTGGCGCCAGGCGGTATTTCAAACGCCCGGATTGAAACAGCGGAACACAGCAGGAGTAAGAACGCAATCGGTTTCTTTCCTGACCGGCGTGGCATAATTTTAGAGGCGTTCATTGGGAAAACAGACGGCTATAGTTGTTTGACAGACGATATAGACACCCGAAAATTGCAAGGATATTTTTATTCTTCAAGTTGCCTGCCGGCAGGCAGGTCAATAAAAATCGATATCAGCTGCCTGCCGCCCAATTGCCGAATAAACTGAAGCTATGTAATACTTGGCAGGCGGGCAATTTTCGGGTAATTTATTTTTTCTCATCTTCATGCGCGGCGGAGGCGGGGAACTCCGCCCCGACGACGGGGACCGAGGACGCGGGGGAGGTGAAGACGCCCTCCGTCAAAGCCGCTTTTTCCTCAAGCGCCTTCTGCCGCGCCCGGGCGGCCCTGAAAAGTTTCAAAAGATCGGCGTTGTGTTTTCCGGCCAGCTCCCGGAGAGTGGCGCCTTTCTCCCTTTCCCTGGCGAGGGCGCTGAACGGGACGCCGGAGCTCCCGGCCATGGCGAAAAGCATAAGCAACTCCTGCCGGTATAGCCCCTGGCGGAGATAATCCGCGACGGTCCTTTCGGGGGTGGTGGATTTAAAAACGGAATAGACGGCCTCCGTGGAATTTTCAAGGACAAAAGCCCTGGCGAACGCCTCGTCGTTCTCCTGGTTCGGCTTCGCCTCTTCGGCTTTCAGCAAAGCCCCCGGATTCATCTCGGCGCCAAGATATACCTGCGCCGAAACCGGACGCGCGGCAGCCAGCAGGATGAAGCAACCAGAGATCAGTTTAAACATATTTCCTGACCGGCAATGTGAATTTTACAGGCGTTCATTGGTAAAATCTATCGGCTGAAGCTGGCAAACAGACGGACGAACGCCCGAAAATTGCGCGGAATATTCTTATTCGTCAATTTTCGGGCTACAGCGACGTCGTGACTAAAGTTTCGGTGGTCAAAACGCCGGGGATGGAGCGTATCTGCTGCACCACGGTATTTGAGAGGCTGGGCAGATCTTCGGTCTCCATGTCCAGCACCAGGTCCCAGCGGCCGAATACGGCCGACATATGCACGACGCTGTTAAGAACCCTCAGTTTATTCAGCGCCTGTTTTTCTTTGCCAGGCATAAGTTTCAGCAGCACAAGTCCGGTTACCATGTATTCTCCTTAACCCAATCGCCTAATAGCCTAATAGCCTAATCGCCTTTCAGCGTTTCCCTCCAGACTATTATACTATCAGAAAAGACAGCTTTCAACAACACACAGGGGCACAAATCCCCGGATTGGGTGTGAGGTCGGACCGGAAGCTTATAATGGAACTGAAGTGCAATATGACGTTCCGGTGGTTCGTGGGTTTGGATATCAGTTCCGAGGTTTGGGATGACAGCACGTTTTCCAAGAACCAGGAGCACTGGTTCGACAAATCGGACGTACTTGAGCGGCTGTTCGACGACACGGTCAAAACGGCGATGCAACCCCGCTGCTGGTGGCAGCCGAGCAGTTCGGCTATGGCATCGGCCTTACCGCCTTCACGGTCTACCTGATGATGATCTGCAGGGGCAAATTCAAAACGGCGCATTTTGCCATTTCAACCGGCATAATGGCGCTGGGCATGATGGCGCCCGGCATGATAAGCGGGCACCTCCAGGAAGCGCTGGGCTACAGGCGCTTTTTCCTGGCCGTGTGCCTCCTGACCATACCGGGGATACTGGTTATTTTTAAGCTGCCGATAAAAGATGAACAGGGGGACGGTAGTTGATGAGTTGATAAGTGGGAAACTGTCGTAGGCGGGAATCCAACCGAATTCCTGATTTTCTCAACTATGAAGACTTTAAGCGCCGCCCTCTATCTTCCCTAAAGTTATTGAGTTAGTCGAGTAGAACGCCTCAAGCCTGAATCTTAGGACGGCATAGCGGTTTCCGCCCCTTTCGGTCGGCGGTGCCTCAGTAGCCGTCTGCTTAACTCACGCTTCTGCGTCCCCTCACAGAACCGTGCTTG
>JACQYT010000003.1 GCA_016208085.1 Elusimicrobiota bacterium
CCGAAGACCTGGGCCGGCTTTCCGGTCGGGAAATCTCGCTTGTGATCGGGAATTTCAAGGTGGAAACGCTTTCCGCCGCAATAGGGGAATTTCCGCAGGCGGTGAAAGACGCGATCAGAAAGCAGATGGCGGTGAAGACCTGGCAGATGGTGGAACAGACGATGAAATACGGCGCGCCCTCGCGCGAAAGCTCTGAAAAAGCGATGGAAGAGCTGGTTGAGTCGGCTTTGAAACTTATACGAGAAGGGCGCATCGCCGATCCGCTGGAAAGCGGGGCCGTTCAATCGGCCGATACGCAGGCGAAAGAGACGGTCGCCTTCTCCCCGGCGGCGCTGTTCCCGTCCGTCTCCGGACCGCTTCAACGCAAGCCGCCCGGATCCGCGCCGGAGAAGAAGACTTAGTGTTAACTTATGGAAAAGAAAGATTCTATTTTCGCGGGATTGAATCCGGCCCCGGCTCCCTCTTCCGTGCCGGGACCCGTGCCCGCGCCCTGGCCGGCGGGAGACCAGGAAATCGCGGCTCTTAAACAGAAGATGGAGTCGCTGGAAAAGAATATCGTCGCGAGCCTTGAGAAAAAAATAAGCGAGGCTTTAAAAGCCTCCGTCCCGGCGGCGGCTCACCCGGGCGCCGCGGCGCGCCAGGCCGATCCCGATGCGTTATGCCGCAAGATAGAAGACCTGGAGCGCAGGATTTCCGATTTCGGCCAGGCCGCCGCCCTTTCCGCCTCGCAGCTCAAAAACATTGAGGAGTCCAAGGCAAGCGCCAGGAGGGAGATAGGAGATCTCCTGACGGCGGTCCGGGAGCAGCAGAAATACTCTGAGATGGACCGCCGGATGCACGACCAGCTGGAGAAGTCCTGGGCGCGCGCCGCCGAGCTTGAGAAAAAACTGATGGAATTTTATTCCTCCCTGCTCGCCATGGAGGCGAAGCGCAGGGAGGAGTCCTTCGCGTCCTCGGAGAAGTCCGCGGCGGCCGCAGAGGCGCTTTCTGAGCGCCTCGCAGGGCTTGAGGAAAAAATTTCCGCCCTGGCCGCCCAGCCGGCGGCCGCGGAGCTGAGGCGCGCCCAGGAGGAGTTTTTTTCCAGGGCCGAGGGAGAAAGGCGCGCGGCCGCGGAGGAGACCGTGAGGGCGTTGCGCGAGCAGGCGGCTTTATCCGCCCAAAAGACCGAGGAATTTGTGAAACTGGCCCAGGCCGGCATCCTTAAGGCGGAGGAGGTAGGGGTGGCGCTGGAAGCTTCCGCGCGCCGGCGGGTCCTGGAGCTTGAAGAGTTTTTTTCCAGGGCTGAGGGGGAAAGGCGCGCGGCCGTGGAGGAGATCAGGGGGGCGCTGCGCGAGCAGGCGGCTTTATCCACGCAAAAGACCGCTGAATTTGAGAACCTGGCCCAGGCCGGCATCCTTAAGGCGGAGGAGGCAGAGACGGCGCTGGAAGCTTGCGCGCGCCGGCGGGTCATGGAGCTTGAGGAGTTCTTTTCCAGGGCCGAGGGGGAAAGGCGCGCGGCCGCGGAGGAGACCGTGAGGGCGTTGCGCGAGCAAGCGGCTTTATTATTGGCGGAAAAGACCGAGGAATTTGAGAAACTGGCCCAGGCCGGCATCCTTAAGGCGGAGGGGGAAAGGCGCGCGGCCGCGGAGGAGACCGTGAGGACGCTGCGCGAGCAGGCGGCTTTATTATCGGCGGAAAAGACCGCGGAATTTGAGAAACTGGCCCAGGCCGGCATCCTTAAGGCGGAGGGGGCGCAGACAGCGCTGGAAACTTCCGCGTGCCGGCGGGTACTGGAGCTTGAGGAACTCGCCCGGCGCCTTGAGGCCGACCTGCGGAACAAGAGCGCGGATTATGCCGCGGCGGCAAAGAAAGAGAACGACGAGCGCTTTGAAAAGTTCGGCGCCGAGTACGCCGACGCGCTGCTTTCCGCGGCCTTTATGGAGTGCTTCCGGTCCGGCCTGGGCTGCGCCGTGGAGAGGCTGGAGTTTTCCCAGGCCCGGCTGCGCGACCTGCTCAAAGACGTGCCGCCGGAACAGCTTGAAAAGCTGATGGGCGTTTCAGGGATGCTGGTCCGCAAAAAATTCGAGGCCCTGGCCTCCACGCTGGAAACGCTCGGAGTGGAAAGCCGGCTGCTGCGCGAGATAAAGCGCGGGATAGAGGAAAGATTTAAGGATATTTTCGGGAGCCGCTGATATGATATATCGCAGCCGGCGCGACGAGCTGGAGAACCAACTGAATAAGGGCGCCATCTGGGCCATCACCTACGGCGACCTGATGAGCTACCTGATGATATTTTTTCTGATCCTGTTCTCCTTCTCCATAGCCAGGACGGACAAGGTCAAGAGCCGCAAATACGAAGAGTCGCTCGTCAACATCCAGAAGGCTTTCGGCGGCATGGCCGACGACAAGCGCGTTGAGCGCGCCAGGGCCCAGGAACTGGAAGACAACGTGGCCGACAAGCTCAAGCAGAGCATGGCGGATAAGCAGATGTCCAGCCTGGTACAGATAGATTCAAACGAGCGCCGGGTCAGGCTGGTTCTCACTGAGGCGGTGCTTTTTGACTCCGGCAGGGCGGACCTGAAGGACAGAGCTAAAGAAGTTCTCAGGCCTATAGCCGAGGAACTCAAGAAACTGCCCAACGAAGTGCTGGTGGAGGGCCATACCGACAATGTCCCCATACACACGGGGCGCTACTCCACGAATTGGGAGCTGTCCATGGCCAGGGCCTACAGCGTTATAGAATTTCTGGAAGAAACGGGAATGAACACCAAGAAACTGGCCGGCATCGGCTACGGGGAAAACCGCGCCGTGGCGGATAATACGACTAACGAAGGCCGCGCCAAGAACCGCCTCATAAAGAGCGAATAAACGATAAGCCGAAAGGAGCCGGCCTTCTTTTTGCTTTTTTTTGTATAATAAAATGTTGTCGAACAACATTTTATTTTTTAATATATGGACTACTCCAAGACCGTTTTCCTGCCTAAAACAGGTTTTTCGATGAAGGCCGAACTCCCCCGGAAAGAACCCCAACTGCTGGAGTTCTGGAACAAGCTGGGCCTGTACCGGAAAATGCTGGACCTGCGGAAAAACTCAAAAGCCTTTATCCTGCATGACGGCCCGCCTTACGCCAACGGCCATATCCACATCGGCCACGCGCTCAATAAGATTTTAAAGGATATGACGGTTAAATCCCGCTGTCTTCTGGGCCATTATACGCCCTATGTCCCCGGCTGGGACTGCCACGGGCTGCCCATAGAGCAGGCGCTCCTTAAGGAACTCAAGCTGGGTAAGCGGCATATCGCCGATATCGCGGCTTTCAGGAAAAAGGCCAGGGAGTTCGCCGCTAAATTCATCGGCATACAGCGCGCCGAATTCAAAAGGCTCGGTATTCTAGGCGACTGGGAAAATCCGTATATAACCATGTCCAACGGCTATGAAGGCACTGTGATAAGGGCTTTCAGGGAGCTTCTTGAAAAAGGCTATATCCACAGGGATAAGAAAACCATCTACTGGTGCGTTTCATGCGAAACGGCCCTGGCCGACGCGGAAGTGGAATATAAGGACAAGAACTCGCCGGCGATATTCGTTAAATT
>JACQYT010000004.1 GCA_016208085.1 Elusimicrobiota bacterium
AGCCGGCCTTTTTATGGCCGCGGGAACGCTCCCGGCGCTATTGTTCTACAAGACGATCGGAAAAACCGCTGACAGGTCGGACCTGACAAACATACTGATCTTTTCGAGCTTCGCTGGCGCCTGCGTCATTGCCGTCTGCGCGGCTTGTTTGAAGCTTGCGGCATTTCCATTGAGCGCGGTTTACGCGGCCGGTTTTTTAACGGCCCTGGCCGGCGCTTTTATGGACCCGGCGTTCAACAAAGCCTTACCCGAACTAGTCGCAAAAGAGAACCTGGAAAGCGCGGTAGCGCTTCAATCATCAGCCCAGCCCTTGGCCTATTTCGGCGGAGCCGTGGCTGGAGCCGCCCTGATAGATTTGATCGGAGTCGCCGGCGTTATTTCTCTTAATGCCGCGATTTATTTTTTGGCGGCCATGTGCCTGGCGGTCGTGGTAATCCCAAAGGCAATGGGGTCAGGTGATGGGGTCAGGTCTTCATTTGTCACTTCCCGTAGGCAAGTGACAAATGAAGACCTGACCCCATTGCCTCCATCGGGTTTGGCCCTGCTTAAAGACATGCCTCTCATTAAAAACATCCTCATCGGCTTCGGATTTGTGAACTTTTTCGCCACGCCCACCCTGGTGATCCTGCCGATTTACACCTCGAAGACGCTGGGGCGAAGCGCTTCAACGCTGGGAATTCTGGAAGGCTCGCTCTGGACAGGCATCTTGGCCGGAACCATCGCCTCAAAATATCTGGCTAAAACCAACGATATTCTTAAATTGGGCGCCGCCTGCCTGGCCGGCCTCGGTTTATGCCTTGCCTTACCGGGTCTTGTGATACACGCCACTTTTTACGCGGCCATGCTTTTTACGGCCGGAGCCGTACTCGGAATAAACAACGTAAAATTCATGACGTTCTTCCAGCAAACAGTGAGCAGGGAAATCAAAGGCAGATTTTTTTCCATCATGCAGGCAATGATCAGCTTTACCTTTCCTTTAGCCTATTTGCTTTTCGGCCTTCTAGCGGCCAGGCTCGCGCCGCCCAAGATTTGCCTGGTCCAGGGCCTTGGAGTCATGTGCCTGGCCTTTTATTTTCTGGCGTTAAGAAAACAGGCGTGCCTTAGCCTCGCCGAAAAGGCTATTAAGCGCCAAGTGAAGACTTGACCCCCCAACGGCATAGTAGGACTTTAGTCCCTAGCGGGAGTTTCCTAGTTATGAACGGTCAAAAGCAAGAAAATGAAAGATTTTCCGACGAGAATCGGCTGTGTGCTGGCTTGGCCTGGACCTATGACCTACGGGGCGACGGCGTCGGGAGGAAGATACCGCTTGAGTTGGAGGACGTCAAAGAGTTCGCGTTGCCGCTCATCCATATCATTGAGGACTGTAGTGGCCTTGGGCTTTTTCTTGCCGCGTCCATGAAGGACGAGCAGTTCCCGGATACCCGAAAGCTGCTCCAACGCCTCGTGAATGCTGATCTCCAGTCCAGCTTGATACAGCTTCTTCTCAAGCAGCGAGGTCAGCATCAGCGCCAGGACGCAATAGAAGGCATGAACACGGATTTTCTGATCAGTCCAATGGAACATCGGCTGCCACGTGACGAAATGAGGGTTCTTCATGGTCCGGAATGCGTGCTCAATCTTGTATTGCCCCCGGTATCCCAACACAATGTCCTCATCGGACCAATCGTCGCGGTTCGTGAAGATCAGGGTCTTGCCGAAGAGGGTGCGGCAGAGCCGGTCAATTCCGGAGGTATTGACGCGATAGGTCAGGCAGGGCAGCTTGCTTGGGCCATGAAGCCGCAACGTGACGTTGAAGACTTCCTTCATATGGCGAGCAACAAGGATTTGATCAAGTTGCTTCTGGGTCCCGCTGAGGGTGGGCGGCTTACCCCCTTTGTTCTGTCCTTCAATCCAGCGGTTGAGCCGCTGCTGCATCTCATGGAGTTGCCGTTTGCGTTTTTGGATTTGCTCCATGAGGGTGGTGAGTTGTTCCGTGTAGAGGTTGTCGTTGAAGGTCACCAGAACCGTGCGCTCAACGCCAAAGACCTCCTTCTTGGTGCGGTAGGCGCAAACCGATTCGAGGCGTTCCCCTTGGAGGGCCTTGAAGTTTTTGCGGTCTATGGCCAGAAGTTCGGGGTGGTGGGTGGGAACCAAGGAACCGATAAACCCATAGGGGCTTTCATCGAGAAGCTCCATGCCTTCTTGCGAGTTGTTTCCCTTATCAAAGACAAGCGTGATCTGGGAGCATCCTTTGGCGAAGGTGGCATAACGCTCCACCAGTTTGTCAAGGACAGTGCGAAACTCAACCGAGTCGGGGATGTTCCCATTATACGGTTGATGGAACAAGGGGATATGGAAGTCCGTGGAAGCCAAAAGGGCGAGGCAGACCTGGCGAAGGTCGTCACGCCCATTTTTGTTATGTCCCCGCTGCGCCAGTTTCCCCTTGGTGCGCGTGCTGATGAAGGTGAAGAAGTTGGTGGCGTCCAAGGCGAGGCAGCGCAGATCGATCTTGTATATGTCAATGATCCTGTGGCAAAGATCGGTCTCGATGGCGAGGATCTCCTTTTCCCCCAAGTAGCCCATGTGATCCCAAAACTTCTGGCTGGTCAACTGGCGAAGCTCGGCCGGGCACAGCCGCCGCAGGATGGTCTTTCTGTACCAGGCCGCCAGAGCACGCTTGCTCTTGGGACATGTGGCGCGGTTGACGGCGGCCAAAGCGATATACTGGCCCACGGAAAGCCCCTGATCCCGTTTGGGAACATGAGAATCGATAATTCCGATGAGATCGAGTTCTTCCACGATGCTCCAGACCGCCGTAACCGCGCCGAACTCGGTGACGGCGATCCCCTGTATGGGGGCCGGGCGTCTGGATTTTGCGACCGCGGCCATAATATCTTCGACTCGCCCGAGGTAGACGGTGCGCGTGATCCTCGGTCTGCCGTTGACCCAGCCGCACTCGCGGGCGTAATAGTAAGGATGCCCCCGGATAATCTTTTTGGTGAGGCTTGCCATGTTAGGTCATAGTATAGCATTTCATTTGGGACGCGCAAGTCAATTGTGATGAGGCAGGGGTCTGAGCGGTCATTTACGACGAACCAATATGTGCGGCATAGGGGGAAGGCTGGTTCGTCGATTCTGGCTAAAACTACTGTTAGGTCATAGTATTGACAAAGAGGAACGTTATCCATCCCCGATGAATACGGATCGCTTGCACCGTCGGAGAATTGGGATATGCTGGATCGCGTGTGATGTGGAAATATTACGGAGCCAACGTAACTAGGAAACTCCCGCTAGAAAAGCGGTTGAAGCATCTGGTTTTAAGGCTTTTCGTGTAGATAAAGAAGAACACAACAATCGTATTGATGATGAAATAGTGGCCGAGATTCGCAAATGTCGTTTTATGATTGCCGACTTTACAGGACAAAGAGGAGGGGTTTATTTTGAGGCAGGATTTGCGGAGGGGTTAGGACGTCAGGTTATAAGATCTTGTCGAGAGGACGAAAAGACAGAGCTGCATTTTGATGTAAACCATTACAATTTTATCTTCTGGAATTCGCTGGAAGATTTAAGGGAAAAATTAAAGAACAGAATAGCGGCAACGGTCGGCTAGAAAAGAAGGAAGCTGTGCCAATAGTACAATTTAAAGGAAAAATGGTGATGGAAACATACCGGCATGTTATGCCGTACTATGCGCTGAAATTTGATGCCAGGCTATCATATGGAACCCGATAATTTTCAGAAAAACCTACTCAAACACACCGAGGAATTTCGGAAAATTCTTGCCACTCCCTCCGGCG
>JACQYT010000021.1 GCA_016208085.1 Elusimicrobiota bacterium
TCACGGGTCCGCGCTTGGCCAGTCCCCTGTAGGGCAGATAAACCCCGAGCAATGAAACCAATTGCGCGCCTATCGGCAGCCAGCGCAGCCTTCCGAGATTTTCGTAAGGCTCGGAGAATATCATCGCTCTGCCGGCCACAATAGTGAACATAAGGCAGGAACAGACACGCACAAACATCTCTCCCAGCGCGAGCCCGGCGAAGAACATGGCGGCCGTGAAAACGGCCAGCGTGGAGGAAGCCCAATACGGCGGGCAATAGCGTGTTATGGAAACGCAGGCGAGAGCGCTGAGTCCCGCGCATAGCGACTGGGAAACAGCGGCTTCATCGGGGGAGAGTTTCTGCGCCAGTCTTAAATTCCGGTAGAACCAGTATGAAATAGCGAACGAGAACAGCTCGACCGTAGGAGGCAGCCAGCGCATGGCAGCGCCAAGTGAAGAGTAATCATCCCAGAACACGGCCCTGAACAGCGACGTAAAGAGAAGCGCGCACCCCGAAACCCGCATATCGGAAGAGTCCCAAAAATAGCCGTACAGGAACACCGCCAGGCCCGCAAGCGCCATGATAGCGGCCGCCCAGTATTCCGGTGCGTATTTCCAGATGGCAACGGCCGAAAGGAACGCGGCCGCGGCGCATGCCAGGTGCGAAAACTGGCTTTCGTCCGTCTCCAGGATGCGGGTCGCGGCGGCTTTAACGTACGCGTAAACAAGCGCATAGTAGGAGCCGAGCACGAATATAAGGGGCCAGACGCGGCCGCCGTGGGGATAATCGTCTATCGCAAGGAAGCGGAACATGACCACCGGCATGGCGGCAAGGGAGGCGTAGCGCACCAGTTTTTCGCGCAACAGGCAGCCCGCGCCGAACAACGCCAGGTTCATAACGGCGAACGCTGCGGTCATTTTCCAGCCGGAGATATACCGCAATGCCAGCGCCATTAAGGTTATCTGTAGCAGCACGTACCCGAGATCAGGGAAGGCCCTCTCAGCTTCCGGCAGTTTTCCCTCCGCCCGCAGCTTACGGTAAAGCAGATAGATCCCGGCCTGTGAGAACGGCGGGAAGGCGATGATCAGCCAGTCGGCAAAGCCGGCGGAAGGGAAAGAATCCACCAGGACAAATCTCCACGCGACCAGGGCGGACCCGGCCAGCGCGGAGGCGCGCAGGGAGCGGGAATCCAACAGGCAGGCGACAGCGAAGATTAAAAGCGACAACCCCGAAAAAGTAAAAGTTATCCAATTTTCCGGCACATAACGCAATACCGCCGTCAGCACCAGTATCCCCGAACCGGCGGTTACCGCTGTGACAAGGCCGCTTTCTATCTTCTGCAGCATATTGCGGTTGCGCAGGTCCCGGTATAGGTAAGCTATGGAGTAGCCGCACATAACTTCCCAGGCGATATAAGCCCAGCGCCTGAATGCCGTAAGCGCATGGTAGTCATCGATGCCTATGAACCGGAGAATTCCCCAGGCCAGGAATAGCAGCGAATATATGCGCACAGGGGCCTCATCGGCCAGATAGCCCCAAACGAATAGAAGCAGCGCGTCCAGGAAAAGATAGAGCGTGAGGTTTTGCGGGGCCGAGGTGATGACCGTCCCAAGGCTTAGGAACATGGCCGTTGCGGGCAGGAAGGCTTGCGTGAAAGTGTTTTCAAGAGCGCTTATTTTCCCGCGCGCAAAACCCAGCCGCAGCATCGTGAAGACCCCGCCGAACGACAGCGCCGCCGCGAAAGCCGTAAAACCGGACATGGGAATGCCGCCGAGGCCCATAATTTCCACGCGTCCCGCGCTTCCCGCGACATAGAAAGCGTAATGCAGCATTATCCAGATGAACAGCAGGAAAGCGGCGAACCTGATAGTTCTGCTTTTTAGTTCGATTCCTGCATAACACAGGAACGGCAGCTCGGCTATCCAGATAAGCGCCGTCTGCAGCGTCATATATTTAATGGGGACCGCGGCGGTCATTAACGCGAGGCCCAGCATGGTATCGGAGGCAAAAAGTTTGTCCTTGCCGGACTTGAACAGGCATACCCCCAGCAGCAGGAACACCGTCCCGAGCGACATCACGAAATTGAATCTCTGGTCGGGGAAAAACCGCGTGACATCGGGATAAAGCAGCAGGAAATAGAATAAAGCGTTCCCGATGTTGGCCACGGCAAGCCTGCTTTCAAGGGTTTCATCTCCGTCTTTCCGCAGGAGATGTATGCCGGCCGTAAAAACGGCCCAGTAAAGCGTAAGGAATGTGCCGTTCATCACGAAAAAACTTTTCGCGTCCGGCACAGGGGCCGCGTCCCCGGCGCCGTGGATATTTTTCATGACCCAGAGAAAATGCGCGCCATAGGTCATCAAGATGCCCATGAACATCATCCGCAGCCATTTAAACTTGTAGACGAGAATTAGAATCACGATGGATTCTATCGCGCAGCTTATCAGAGTAAAGAAGCGCACGTCGCCTATCGTGGCGGTCGCGTAGCCGACGAAGATCGCCACCCCTGAAAGCGCCTCGGAGCGGTACTTGAGGGAATGGATCAGCATTCCGGCGCCCACAGCCGCCAGGAACACCAGGTCCAGCCCCTCGCTTTCCAGCACCCTGGATTGCGGGAAATGCTGCATCGAGAACGTAGTGAAATACGTAAGGGCCCAGGCGCCTCCGGTAAGGACATAGCCGAAATTAACCATTTTCTCGTCATGTTCGAACTTCCGGCCGACGAAGAACAAAACCGCGCTGACCAGATAACCGGTCAGGATCTTTCCCCAGGGCCCGAGCTGGCCGAAATATTTGGAGGAATAGGCTATAAGAAATCCCACGCCGAGCACGAATACCCCGATCCCTATTTTATTAAGCCAGTATTTGCCTATATTGAGCTCTATATCGCGGCGGTGTTTGTCTTTTTGCGCGGTTTCCGGCTGAGGCTGTTCGGCGCCCCCGCCCGGGGCGGGTATTTCCGGTGTGGATGTAAAAGCAGGGATACTCTGAGGCGGGGCCGGCGGCTTTTCAACTGGCGGGACCCGGGCCTGGGGCGGCGCGGGAGGCGGAACAGGTTGAAGCGGCCGGGGCGCCGGGGTGGTGAAAGAAGGCGCCGGAATTTGCGGCTGAATGTTTTTGGGAGGGGGAGGCGGCGAAGGCGGGACAGGGATTTCCAGGGACGCGATCTTCGCTTGCGGCGCGCTTTCCCGTTCATTCATCTGAACATTAGTTTCGGCCGGGCGGGCAGCCGGATTCCAGCCGCGCTCTATTTTGCGGAGTTTCTGTTCCAGGTGTTCTATACGGTCGGATAAACGCGCGACGGCCTGGCGGAGAAGGATTATTTCACTTCCGTTTTTTTCATCCATGTCTCCCCCCCGGCAGGCGCGCCGGCCGCTTCCATTTCCGCCGGCTTTTTCATTAACTACTCGGCATTCTTCCCAGAATCCCCGTTGGAAACAGCGCGCGCCTGCCGCGCTATAAGCCATCCCATTGCCACACAGGCAAGGAGCAAGACGCCCCAGAACAGTCCGGGATGCCTTTCGCTCCACGGTCTGCGATCCTGCGGCACAAAATCCGCATTATCACAGCGGGGGCCGAGCGTCCAATGTCCGGCTACAGCTTGATTGATATGTGGTGATTGCGCGATAAAGTCATAATCCGGTTTTCGGACATAGGGGTTGCCGAAATAAAGCCGGAAAGCGTCTCCCTGGCCGGGAAAAAGGAGTTCTTGTCTGATTCCATAGAGATTAATTGTGGGCCGTTCTAGTCCCGGGTTGTCCCCGTTGCAGACTTCTATGCGCAGCTTGCGCGTGCGCGCCTCGGGGAACGAAACCGCCAGTTGTTCTCCATGATAGCTTCCCGTATTGAACCGCCAGATCACGCCTTCTCCAGCTTTGCGCCAACCGCTTTTATCGTCGGAAGGGACATATATTATTACGGAACGCTGGAAGTTGGCGTCCCGGACGGTAAATTTCAAACGGCTGACCGGCTGACCGTTTTGTCCCAGATCCAGTTGCAGGATGTCGGATTTATTTTCCCTGATCGTCGTTTCCACTCTGGCGGGCCGTAATTCTTCCCGGGCGGGAACTATTTCCTTGCGACAGGTCGACATGGAAACGACCTCGACAGGACTTTTATCCGAGGTCAGTGTCACGCGTAAATGCCCGGCTGTGGAAACAGGATACTCTACGGAAAGATGGGAAGCGCGGTAGCCGGCCGCCACTGAGAATAAAACCGCTCCGTCGCGGATCGTCTTCCAGGTGTTGCCATGTTCCAAAGATTCTATCCGCGCCGAAGCCCGGAAGTTTTCCGTCTTTATTTTAAAATCCAGTTGGTTATGGCGCGAGCCTTCCTGCAACTCAAGCTTGAAAGAAGTCGTCCGGCCGGTCGTTCCGAGGTCGGTCATTTGCGCCGATACCGGCACGGTATATTCCCGGGCATCCGCCTTGAACAGCGCATACGGAACCTCCCTGCCGTCCGAAGCTATCAGGCGCAGGTCTGCCAGGGTATCCTGGGTTCCGGCATAGGTCTCTGAGTCCAGGGCAACCAGACCGTAATCCCCGCCCCGCGCGCCGGACCCCTGCAAAAGCTCCTTGGAAAACTCCCAGTCCGCGGGGGTGAAAGCCGCGTGGGCATTTACGATGCAAAGAAATACCGCAAAAAAGGCCGGTTTCATGATCTTCCTCCGACGCAGCGCTGATAGTTGTAGGATGCGAGCAGGAGCAGGCTTCCCAGACCGAGAAAGGAAAACATGCGTAATCCCGCGCTCAATCCCGCCATATCCACTATAAATACCTTGGCCGTGGTCAATGCGAAAAGACACAACGCCAGGATCCGGGCAGCGCGGACATAACGGGCAATGCCGTAGCCCATCAAGATGAATGAATAGAGCGTCCAGACAATCGACAGGGTTATTTGAACGTTGTCATTAACATCGCCCGAAGGAATGCCGCTGTGACGCCAATAATCCACGGCTTCGACCGAAAGCCACAAAAGCAACAGCAAATTCCAGGCTATCCCGTAGACCGCGGCGATTCCCGCACCTTCAGCAAGCCGGTTTTGCCCGGCAGACCGATACTGCCGCTGCGCCCAGCCGATAACAGCCAGGCAATAAGCGAAGCACAGCCCCCGGCCGCTGATCAGCAAGGCATACTCTTCGTGCAATTCGGTTTCCACGCCGACAAGACGAACCGCCGCCGCGGCAAAACAAACGGCGGCGGCAAAACGGGTGAGTTTGTCGTTCATCCGCAGGCCGAGCCACAAGAGGACCCCCGCCTCGGTCGCATACCCCATGGTCACCCACTGCCAATCGAACGCCACCGGCAGGGCGATGCTGATGAACGAGGCGCCCAATCCCAGCAAGGAAAGCCCCAGGTAACGGTCGTCGGCATTATCGGTGAAGGCGAGTTGGGCCGTCAGCAGGAAGATCACGGCAATGATGACCGCAAAGTAGGCCTCAAACCAGACATACGGGCTTCCTTCCAAAAAACGATAGTAGGCGGTCCAATAGTAACAAAACGGATTGGCGATAAGCAACGCCAGGTCGGCGGCCCGGGCGCGCACTTTGCGCCGCAGATGCCTGACCAGGGAAATAGCGAGGAAAACGGCGAATAATGCGCTGGTGAAAAACCACATCTCGGAAAGCATCCCCGGCTTGTAGCTTCCTTGCATGAATGTCTGCAGCCACATCTGCGTACAGACAAAAGCAACCAGGCTTAATTCGCGCCAATTCATGTAAACGCCCAGAATGAGAATGCCTGCGTCAAGAAGCGTGAGGTGGGTAAAAAGCGGAACCTCGCTGATAACGCCGGTGGACATCAGCATCGGCGTCAGAAAACCGCCCAGGATGCCGACATATGCCACAATGCGCGAACCGCACCGGACGGAGAGCGCAACGCCGGTGATTGTGACCATGATCATCAACAATAATGCCGGAAGCTGGGGAATAAGTTTATAGAAATGAAATCCGCCGTAGAAAGACAGATAAAGCACGGCCAGTCCGCCGCCCATCAGGGTTTGGCCATAACCTGCGAATCTCCGGTTTGAAAGGCGCTCTCCGCCGATCAGCAGACCGATGCCGCAGAGAATGCCTCCTATCACGCGCCCCATAGGTCCGACCCACTGGTTATCTATAGCGTATTTCAGAAAGAATGCAACGCCGAGGACCAGAAGCACTATGCCGACCCGTTCCAATACGCGCCCGGCCAGAAAATTTTCATCCAGTTTAAACCCTTCAGCCGCCCTGTCCGGCGCGGGCTGTGAAACCGGCCCGGCCTTTTCAAACAAATCTTTGAGGCTTTTAACTTCATCCGCCTTGTTCGGCGCGGCCGCCGCAGCCGCGGGGAGCGCATATTTCCCTGATATGGCTTCCTCAAGCTGTTTAAGGCGGACCTCAAGCGCGGTTAGACGATTACCGCTTTCAACTGCCGCCAGCCTGTTTTCAATCGCAAAAAGCTTCTCTGTAAGCGGGGAGCGGTCATAATCTTCCGTATCCATATTTCCGCAAGCAGGCTCTTTACGGGCCAGACTTTCGCCCAGTACGCCGCCCCCCAGAGAGATAAGAAGCGCAATAGCGGCGGCACCGGAAGCTGAAGCAAAACCTTTTTCAAGAGCGATTGTCACCAATCCCAGGATTGCGGCCAACAAACCGTATGGCAGCGCAAGAAAAAGGCCATAGCGGCGACTGTGCCAGGCGGCGGCAAACGAGGCCGCAAAACCGCTCAAGGCCAGGTTTAAAACGCTGAAATATCCCCTGGAGGGGTGAGAATAATAATCCCATCCGACGGCGTCCCGGAGCAATTCAGATAACCAGCACAGCAGAATGCCGGTGAGCAATCCGACGCCGATTCCCAGGCAAAACGCGCTAATTGCGCGAAAAAATGAAGGACGCGATGTAAACATTTTTTACCTTCCCACCAGTGTATTCTAAAAAGTATAAAAAGGCGACTGCTGCTTGGCCTACCAAAAGGCGCCTCCGACCTTTTCCCAAGACATTGTGAATCCAATCCCCTTTTAGAAATAGGGCGCTGGAGGCTGTCCCTATTTTCCCATCCCTGTTTTTCCTACCGGCCGCGCCCTATTTTGCGGAGTTTTTGTTCCAGGTGTTCTATGCGGTCGGATAAACGCGCGACGGCCTGGCGGAGAAGGATTATTTCACTTCCGTTTTTTTCATCCATGTCTCCCCCCCGGCAGGCGCGCCGGCCGCTTCCATTTCCGCCAGCTTTTTCAGCCCGGCCATATCAAGTTTGCCGGTGCCCAGCATCGGCAGACCTTCAATCCTGCGGAAATCCTTCTTCTCCGGGACCCAGAGATTCGGCAGGCCGCAATTTCCAAGCCGCCCGTACAGTTCGTCCATATTCTCCGCGTAGGTATGCAGAACCACTATCTTTTCCCCTCTCTTCGCGTCGGGCACGGACGTAACCGCGAAAGTGCGGTCTATGACGCCCGCAAGCTGGTGCAGTTTTTCTTCTATTTTTATATGCGGCACCATCTCGCCGGCGATCTTGCTGAACCGGCTCAGGCGGTCGGTTATAGTGACAAAACCGTCATCGTCTATGGCGGCGATATCGCCGGTAACGTAATAACCGTCCCTCATGACTTCCGCCGTTTTACCCTCGTCGTTAAAATAGCCTTTCATTACATTGGGGCCCTTCACAAGCAGCAGGCCGGGGGTATCCGCCCCCAGCGGCTCAAAGGTTTCCGGGTTGACCACCTTCATGGCTATTCCCGGCAGCGGCCTTCCTATGGTGCCGCGCTTTGCGCCCGCCTGCCTGACGCCGTCGACGTCCACGTCCGGGGTATTGAGCGAAGCCACAGGCGAAAGCTCGGTGCAGCCGTAGCCTTCAAGCGCCTGCACGCCGAATTTTTCCAGGAAGGCGGCCGCTATCTCCTCGCGCAGCTTTTCCGCGCCGACGACCACAAGCCTCAGGCTTTTAAACTGCCGCGGCTCCACGCGCCGGATATATGAAACCAGGAAGCCGGGCGTGCCCAGAAGCATGGTCGCCCGGTGTTTCCGGGCAAGCCGCCCCACGGTAGCGGCGTCCAGGGGGTTGTAATGATAGACGACCCCGAACCCGACTATCAGCGGCAGCCAGAGCGTTACCGTATAGCCGAAAGAGTGAAAGAACGGCAGAACGCCAAGCAGCCGGTCGGAAGGCGTCATCTGGTAGATCTGGGCCAGCGCCTCTATATTGGCGTGGATATTGGAATGGGACAGCATCACCCCTTTCGGGTCGCCCGTGGAACCGCTGGTGAAGATTATTGTGGCAGTCGCGTCAAGCGGCGCGTCCGCTTTGCGCAGGATTGATCTTTTCAGCGCGAACAGCGGAGTAAAGAACAGCGTCAGCGCGGCCGCGAGCGCGTCTATTCTGGAAATCCCCGCCGCGACGTCTTCAATAAAAAGCATGTTCTCGGACACCGGCCAGCCCATCTTTTCCGCCAGCTTTTTGGACACGATCATTTTTTCAATTCCGGCCTTCTTCGCGCAGGCCAGAATCGTCTCCAGCGGGTTGGTATAGTTCAGGTTCACCGGCGCTTTCCCCAGCAGCGACACCGCGATGTTCGCCAGGCAGCCGCCCGCGGAAGGCGGTATTACGATGCCCACGTTTTCGGCCCGGCCGAGCAGCTTTTCCAATACCCGCGACAGGAGCACCGAAGCGGTAAACGCCATGCCCAGCGACATTTTTTTGCCGCCGGAATCCGCCAGCGCGAACCTGAACCAGTGCCTTTTGGCCTCCTGCGCGAACGTAAGGGGCAGCGGCTGCTTTTGGGAAAGCCGGTTTTGAAACGAGCGCGAGCTCAGTTCCTGCATGGCAAAACGTATGCGGGAAGCCGGGGTATCGGAAGGCAGCGGAGCGCCGAAGCTGACCGTAACCGGATAACCGAGGTTCCGGGGCCACTTAAAAAGCGCGCGCCCCCCCTCAAAACTGAACAGCCGCCCCCACACGCCGTCCAGGTGGACGGGGATTATCGGCGCCGCGAGGCCTTCCACGATGCGTTCGTAACCGCGCCGGAAGCGCAGCATCTGCCCGTGGCGCGAGATCTCCCCCTCTATAAAGATGCACACGAGCGCCCCGTCTATAAGCGCCCGGCGGGCCTTGTCCAGCGAATCGGCTATCGCATGAGGGCCGCCGGAACGGGAAACAGGCACGCAGCCCGCCATTTTGAAAAACCACTTCATAACCGGCATTTTGTAGTATTTTCTGTGTATTATAAAGCGCACCGGGCGCTGCGAGGCGCCTATAAGCAGGAGGGCGTCCACGAACGAGATATGGTTGGAAACAAGCAGCGCCCCCCCGTCCGCCGGGACATTTTCCCAGCCGAGCGTTTTAATGCGGTAGACGATATTGGCGACGGGATAAACGCAAAGCCTGATAAGGAACTCCGGCAGCACCGTCATGATGTGGACCGCGACTACAAGCGTCATGACCGCCAGCACCAGGAAGATCTCCGCGGGGTTCAATTTAAAATATCCGCTTGTCAGCCACAGAAAGCCGGAGGCGATAATTACGCCGGTAAAGGCCATCACATTGCCGACGGCGATAAATTTGCCTCTTTTCTCCTTCGGACTTCTGTGCTGGACGAACGCGGTCAGGGGAAGGATAAAAATACCTCCGCTGAAACCCAAGCCGAACAGCAGCGCGGAAGTCTTGAAAGCGGAGCCGAAGCTGAACGCCAGCGCCAGCGAAAACAAAACAAGGCCGAACGCGCCCAGGGGAACCAGGCCCAGCTCAACCTTATCCTTGGAGAGGCGGCCCGCCATAAAACTGCCCAGGCCTATGCCCGCCGCCACGATCATCTGGAAAACGCTGAGCGTCAGGTCCGGGGCCTTCATCAGTTCCTTGCCGTATATCAGGATGTTCATCTGGAACATCGCGCCGACGAACCAGAAATACGCCCCGGCCATAAGCGAGCGGTATACCGTCACATGCCCCCGCAGCTCCCGCATATCGGCGCGGATCTTTGAAACCACGTTGAGCTCGAATTTCTCCTGCGAACCCGCCGCCCCGGTTTCAGGCACGAACAAACTTGTCCCCAGCCCCAGCGCGGAGACAAGTATGAAAAACACGGCGCCCAGGTAAAAACTCCCGTTTACGACCGATATCAAAACGCCGGCGGCCGCGGTCCCGAGAATTATCCCGAAAAAGGACATCATGGACATCAGGCCGTTGCCGTGCGAGAGCTCCCGGTCCTGGAGAAGCTCCGGGATTATCGCGAGTTTCACCGGCCCGAACAGCGCGCTGTGTATTCCCATGAAAAACAGCGCCCCCAGCATAAAAGGAATATTTTTATAATAAAGAGCTATAAAGCCGGCGAACATTAATACAAGTTCGGCGGCTTTAAGGGCTATTATCAGCTTTCTCTTGCTGAACCTGTCCGCCAGCGTGCCGGCGAAGCCCGAGAATATTATAAAAGGGAAGATAAACGCAAAGCTCGCCGCCGCTATAATCCTGGCGGTCTTATCCAGCGGCAGCAGGGAGGCCGCCATAAGGATTATATAGATTTTAAAGGCATTATCGTTCAGCGCGCCCAGGGCCTGGGTTATCAGGAGATTTATAAATCCCGCGTCCCCGGTCCGGATTTTATCATTCTCCATAAGTCCTCCTCTTTTTTTCCGCGTATTTCGCGCCGCCTGTATAGTTTACATGTAAACTATTGATTTGTCAAGGGCTTTTTTTGTATGCTTTTTTTGCAGACCCGTTTATGCCAGGAGGACCGCCATGAAAGAATACGAGTTTTTCGGCATGGACCCCGGAATATACCGGCCGCATGAAATCCCCGTTTACGGCGTCGCGCTGGTTTACAAACGGCTGGACAATGCCGTTGCAAAATATCTGAACCAATTTAATTTAAGCGTGATAAAATTCAACGTCCTCGCCATTATACAATATCAGGGCGGCGACCAAGGCATAAGCCAGGTGGAAATAAGCAAAAGAGTCATCGTCGGCGCCTCTAATATCGCCCGCCTGCTGGAAAGAATGGAGGCGGAAGGGCTTATAAAACGTTATCCGCATAAAACGGACCGCCGCGTAAACCTTGTGCGGAACACCGAAAAAGCGGAAAAACTCATTAAGAGGCTCTGGAACGGCTACGACGAGGTCGTAAAAGGCCTCGCCGCGAAACTTACGCGGAAGGAACAAAAAGCGGCCGCAAGGCTAATGGCCAACTGGTTCGTAAAACTGAAAAACTGAAACAAAAAAATTCCCTGTTATCAGCAGACGATCTAATGTAGTGTCTCATAAATCTCTTGATATTTGATTCTGTTTCGTGTGTAGCGGCAAAGCTTGCTTTGCCTTAAATAGCAGAGCAAGCTCGCATTCGGGCAAAATCTGTTTTTGAAATCTTATCCTTTTGCGTTAATAAATTGAGGGGGATATCAAGGGGGATAACAGAAAAAAACATGACAGACAAAAACAGAGTGCTGCTGATAATACGCGACGGGTGGGGGATCGCTGCGCCGGACAAATACAACGCCGTGCGCAACGCCGGAAAACCCGTCATGGATCGCCTGCTTAAAACCTGCCCCAACACCATCATAGAAGCCGCAGGCGTTTCCGTCGGTCTGCCCAAAGGCTACCAGGGCTCATCCGAAGTCGGCCACCTCAACATGGGCGCAGGCCGCATAGTCATCCAGGAACTCAAACGCATCATGGACATGATAGAAGACGGAACCTTCTTCAACTGCCCGGCGCTGAAAAACGCCATAGACAACGCCGTAAAGAACAACTCCGCGCTCCACTTGTTGGGCCTCGTCCAGGACGAGGGTGTCCACGCCCACCAGGACCACCTGTACGCCATCATGCGCCGCGCCAAAAAAGCCGGCATAAAGGATATCCGCATCCACTTCTTCTCCGACGGCCGCGACACCCCGCCCCGCAGCGCGCTCAGCTTTTTGAAAATGCTGGAAGAAGTCATAAAAGAAGTGCCCGAAGCAAAAATCGCCACCATCATGGGCCGCTATTACGCGATGGACAGAGGCGAAAAATGGGCCTTAAACGACCAGGCCTATAACGCCATCGCCAAAGCCGAAGGCGCAAAGGCCGCCACCGCCGATGAAGCCCTAAACAATGCTTACGCCAACCTTAAGAACCCCAACGGCCGGCCCATCGTGGACGAATATATCCCGCCCACCATAATCGGCGGCTACAAAGGCCTGCGTGACGGCGACTCCGTTGTCCATTTCAATTTCAGGCAGGACCGCGCCATAGAACTGACCAAAGCCTTCGTTGATGACAACTATCCCGGCAAGCGCTCCAAAAAGTTTAATATAGCTTACTGCGGCCTGACCCGCTATTACGACGAGTTCAAATTCAGCGCGCTCCCCCCGATGGACGAGGGCGGCGGCATGAACAACCTGCTCGGCCAGGTCATTTCCGAAAACGGCCTCAGACAGTTGCGCCTCGCCGAAACCCAGAAGTTCAAGCACGTGACCTCCTTCTTCAACGGCAAACTGCTGGAGCCCTATAAAGGCGAGACTCAAGTCGAGATAAAAGGAACCTGGGACCCGTCCAGCTTCGGCGAACACCCCGAAATGAACGCCCCTGAAGCGGCCGAGCGCGCGCTGGCCGCCATAGCTTCCGGAAAATACGACTTCATCCTGGTCAACTTCGCCAACTGCGACATGGTGGGCCACACCGGCATCTACGAAGCCGCCGTGCAGGCCGTGGAGATAGTGGACGCCTCGGTGGGCAGGCTGGCCGACGAAGCGCTGAAACACGGCTATACCGTGATGGTGACCTCCGACCACGGCAACGCCGAAGAGATGTGGGACTACAGGATAAACATGCCAAAGACCGCGCACACCACCAACCCGGTGGAATTCATCTTCATCCAAAAAGACGCCGCCGGAGTAAAGCTGCGCCCGCACGGGATCCTTTCGGACATAGCCCCCACCGTGCTCCAAATCCTGGGCCTGCCGCAGCCGGCGGATATGACGGCGGAAACTTTGATACAGCCATAGCAATAATATGTTCTACAAACTTAAGGTCCACCCTGACGCGAAGGAAAACAGGATAGTTAAAAAGACCCCGGACTCTTTTGAAATATGGGTAAAGGCCCCGGCCCAAAGGGGCCTGGCCAATGCCGCCGCCATCGCCCTGCTGGCCGCCGAAATAAAGGCGGAGCCGAAACGGATACTGCTGGTGAAAGGCGCACAGAGCCCCGCTAAAATCGTAAAAGTTATTTAGTATAATTCTACCATGAAGGTCAGGAAAATCCTGCGGAAACTGCTGATGGCGGCGATGCTTGTGTTTTTGTCCACGCTGGGCACGCTGCTCTGCCGGCAATTCAGCATAGGGCCCCAACGCCCGTCGCCCGCTTTCAGGACCTTCGGCCCCGCGAACGCCAGAATACGGATCTACGAATTCACCGATTTCGCCTGCCCCGCCTGCAGGACCGCCAACGCCCATATGAAAGACCTGTTGAGGGTCTATAAAGACTCCGTGCGCCTCAATTTCAAGCATTACCCGCTTTCGACCGTACACCCGTGGTCGTTTGACGCGGCGGCAAGCGCCGACTGCGCCGGCCGGCAGGGGAAATTTACGGAGTACGCCGACCTGCTGTTCGAAAACCAGCAGAACTGGGCTTTTGCCAAAGAACAGCCTAAAGAGTTCCTGGAGTACGCGAAAAAGCTGAAGCTAGACCTGAGCGCTTTTGAAAAATGCGCGGACGAAGAAACCACTTTAAGGCAGATAAAACTTGACATCGCGGAAGGCGATATAAAAGGCGTAAACTCCACCCCCACTTTTTTTGTGAACGGCAAAAGGGCGGTGGGCGCCGGCCAGCTGCTGGACCTGGCGAAGCGGTTTGACAACCTTCTAAAAGAGCTGAAGAACTAGCGCTGATACGACACAGCCATAGGTTAGCCGATGAACGAAAAAACAAAAGACATGCTGGGGCTCGCGGCCAGGCTGATACTGGGCGGGGTTTTCATTTACGCCGGTTTTTTGAAAACCGTGGCGCCGGCGGAAGAATTCGCTTACGCCATAGAGGCCTACCGGGTCGTCCCGCAGGGGTTCGCGCTGCTGTCGGCGCTGACCGTGCCCTGGCTTGAGATTTATCTGGGCGTTTTCCTGATAGCCGGTTTATTCGGGCGGCTGTCCGCGGGGCTTGCCGGAGCGCTGCTGGCAGGTTTTGCAGGCCTTTTACTCCAGGCGCTGCTAAGGCATCTGCCGATCACTTCCTGCGGATGTTTCGGCGCGTCCAAAGGCAATTCCCCGGGCTATGAGCTGTTTCAGAACCTGCTGCTGCTCGGCCTGGCGGCCCTCGCTTTCAAATACGGCAAAAGAATCTCCCTGGACGCGCTGCTGGAGAGCCATGAAAAACATGAATAAGCCCCTTATTTTCTGCCTGCTGCTGGCGCTCGGCGCGGCAGCAGCGTACGCCCTGAGGCCTTACGGCAAGGGCGCCGAAGCCAAGGTAAGCTGGATGACCGTCTCTTCGCTTAAGACCGGCCAGGAATACTACATGGAGGTGGCGGCCGACGGCGCCGTCGCCACCCGGACCGCCGCCAAGGATGCCGTCGTCACCAAACGGGGCAAGATAGCCGTGCAGCTTGCAAAGGACTTCTTCCGCGAAATAGAAAACTCCGAAGTGATCGCCACCCAGGGGAGCTCGTCCGGCAAGACGGTGTTTTACAGGGGCGACGTGCTGAATATCTCGGCCTATATCAGCGGCGAGCTGAGAATAATAAACTCCCCGCTGAATAAATTCGGCGAGGCCTTCTCCTACGCTTTCAACGAAGTCAGGAAAGCCGCGGCGAAGCTTCCCGACGAGCACGCGCTCAAAGGCTTTTTGACCGCCGAGCTGCTTGAAGGCGACCAGCTTCAGCAGTTCCAGTTGAAAGCCGCCAAGGACCAGGAGCTTAAGATCGTAGAGACCTATGATATACAGAAAGTCGCGCCCCTTTTGAAGGCCATAAAACAGCCGCTGCGCATGATCCCGCTTGAAACCGAGGACGAGATGCGGGACATACAGGATTTTATCAACCTGCGCCAGCTCTACGGCCTCAGGAAGCTTTTCTACCTGCCTTCCACCCGCGGCACTTTTAAGTGCCAGATCCTGGACGCGGACAAGGCGGCGGTCAAATACCAGGGCCCGGATAAGCCGAAGGCTAAGACCGCTCCGGCCCCAAAAAAGGCCAGGAGCTGGACCCCGCCCGCGAAAAATTAAGGATTTACGGGTTGTTTTTTTGTTAGAATAATGACATGGGTGAAGAAACCAAAATAAAGGTCCTGGTGGTTGACGACGATGAGATCATACTCGACATATACGAGACCGGCCTCACCGCGGACGGCTATGCGATAAAGACCTTCTCCAGCCCCAAAAAAGCCAGGGAATTCCTGCTGGAGGCCGGGCCGGCGGACATCCCCGATGTGATACTGATGGATATCATGATGCCCGGTATAGACGGCATAAGCCTTATGCACGAGATCCATTCCTGGCTGCACACCGCCCATATACCCATCATAGCCGTCAGCGGCTTAAACGACGCCGCCACGCTGAACGACGCGCTCCTCTTCGGCGCGATGGATTACGTGGTCAAACCCTTTGAATTCGACTTCCTGGAAACCAAAATAAAAAAAGCCTACGAACTTTCCAGGAAAAGAGCCCCCAAACAATAAGGAGCCTCCGCAGAATAACTTGAACATTTGGCTGACCGATTTTGCGGCGAAACAAGGAACGAGGAGCGCGGCGTACCACTGGTACGTAAGCGACGAGTGACGCGGTTGCAGCCCAAAAGCGGTCAGCCCCCTGGGGGAGGCAATCTGTGCCTCCAAATGTTTAAATTAGGCCCCCTTCGGGGGCAACTTTTGTAGCGGTGCGATTTATCGCACAAATTCGTCGCATGAATGCGACCGCTACAGCAAACATTGAAATTCCTAAGCCTCAAGTTATTCTGCGGAGGCTCCTAAGGAAGTATGAGGGATGAGAATGGGGAAGGGATGAGGGTTCGGATTAATTTCCTGCTGTGCCTCGCTCTGGCCGGCGCCGTTGTCACGGCCTACTCCCCCGTTTTTAGGGCCGGTTACACCAACTGGGACGATCCCGCCTATACTTTCAGGAACCGCTCGGTCCAGGGCCTTTCTACGGCGAACCTGAAAACCATCTTCACCGACTTCAGCCTGGCCAATTATCACCCTGTCACGGGGCTCTCCTTCGCCGTTGAGAACTCGCTCTTCGGAGAGCGGGCTGCGGCGCATCACGCGGTCAACCTCCTCCTTCACGTCCTTAACGCGGCGCTCGTGTTCGCGCTGTTGTCGCTTTTGTCCGGGCAAAGGCCGGCGGCTTTCGCCGCGGCCCTTATCTGGGCGCTGCACCCGGCGAACGTGGAATCGGTCGCCTGGATAGCCGAGCGAAAAAACCTCCTTTACTCCTTCTTCTATCTTGCCGCCCTGATAACCTATCTGCGGCATCTCGAAGCCGGCGGCCGGAGATACTATCTTTGCGCGTTCGGGCTGTTCATACTGGCGCTCGGCTCAAAGGCCGCGGCGGTAACCCTGCCGCTGGCGCTGTTGCTGCTGGAGGCCTTCCGCGGGGAAACGCTGACGGCCGGCGCGGTGAAAAGGGCCGCGCCTTTTTTCGCCGCGGCCTTATTATTCACGGCGCTGGCGGTCGCGGCGCAAAGTTCGGGCGGCAGGATACTGACGGCGCGGGCGCCGGCGCTCCTGTCCTTTTACCTGATGAAGGCGGTCTTTCCCTTCGGCTTTTCGGCGGTCTATCCTTACGGGGAGACGCTTGCGGCCTTCAAGGCCGCCCAGCTGTTTTATCTTCTCCCGGCGCTGGCTTTCGTCGCCGTTTTCTGGGCCGCCTGCCAGAAAAACAGGCCGGCGGCCTGGGGGCTGGCCTTTTTCGCCGTTCATATACTACCCTTCATCTCGCTGATACCGGTAGGCGGCATCATAGCGGCCGACCGCTATCTTTACCTGCCGGCGATAGGCCTTGTCTGGGCTTTATTGAGCCTGGCGCAGGCCGCGTTGCCCGCCACGAGCGCCGCGCGCAAGCTCGCCTTCGCCTCCGTCGCGGCGCTGGCGCTGACCATGGGGACGGCGACGCTTGAGCGCGCGAAGGTATGGACTTCAAGCCTCGCGCTCTGGACGGACACGCTCGCAAAATTCCCGGAAGATATTACCGCCAACCTGAATATGGCCCACGCGCTGCTTGAACAGGGCGACCGGAAAAAAGCCGTGGAATATTACTTTAAGGTGCTGAAGGCGGACCCCACGCAGCCCGACGCGCTTTACAACTTGGGCACGCTTTACGGCCAGGCCGGCCGCTACAAAGAAGCCCTGGAACTCCTGAAGGCCGCCGTCTCCGCGAACCCGAAGAACGAGCTGGCCTGGAACAATCTGGGCCTGGTGTTTTACGGGCAAAAGCTGTATAAAGACGCGCAAAAAGCCTTTAAAATGGCGGCGGCCGCCGGCCCTTCCTACGCCCCCGCCTACGCGAACCTGGCCGAAACCGAGGCGGCGCTCGGCGACTGCGGCGCGGCGCGCGGGCATTATTCGGCGGCGCTGAATTTCGGCTTCCCCCCGGCCGACGGCCGGCTAAAGAATTGCAGATAGAGCCCCAAAGTTATAATATATATTTATGATAAAAATGATGAAGACCGTTTTCACGCAAAGGACCCATGAGGCCACCACCGAAAGGCTGCTGCAGCTGGCTTTCGGTTATTTTGGCCTCTACATCGTCACCGGCTTTCTGGCCAAGTACTTTGACAAGGTAATGGGCATGGGCGGGACCACCTACACCGTCTACAACACCATAGGCGGCATGCTTATCTGCAACCTCGTTGTTCTCATCTGGGGCTGGTACAGGTTTAAATCCAGCGACTACATTAAATTCATGGGCATCAACATGCCGCGCGAATTCCTCTATATAATTCCCTCGGGAGTCTGCACGGCCGTTATCATCCCCACCACCACGCTGATGTACGTGCTGCCTATCTCGGTGATGGTAGCCATGATAATAATGCGGGCCAGCGTTATAGTAATAAGCCGCATAGTGGACGCCATACAGATCAAGCAGGGCATCCTGCACAAGGTGGTTTACTGGGAAGAGAACGTGGCCGTCGCCTTCGCGCTGCTGGCGGTAAGCCTTAAATTCTATTTCGTTCGTCCCGGCGACTTTGACTTCATCAATAACGCCGCCGCGATGACTATTCTTGCCTTTTACCTTACGGCTTACTCCATACGCATCTACATCTTCAACTACTATAAGAACACGCGCAAGCCGGGGGCCGTATACGACACCAAAGGCTTCTTCGCGGTAGAACAGATCTCTTCCACCCTGGCCATCATAATAGCCGGCCTGATATACTTTTACTCGGTCAACCCGGACCCGCTGGCCGACGCCAAGACTTTCGCCTTCCAGTTCAAGGACTCGCTGATAAATGTTCCCGCGCTGTGGAAGGAGGGCATACTTTCGGGCGTGCCCTTCGGCTTCGTGGCGTTTTTCTCGGTGTTCCTGTTTATGTTCAAGGGCCGCACCGCGACTTTCGCGGGCCTGGTGAACCGCCTTACCTCGCTGATAGCCGGCACTGCCGCTACCCTGTTCGTCTGGTGGCTCATCGCCGGACAGAAGCCCCCGAAGGGCGAGGACTGGCTGGGGCTGGCCGCCATCTTTATAGCCATATATTTCATGAGCAAGGCGGAAAAGAAGCGCGCCGTAGAACTGGCGAAGGCGCACGAGATAGAGCCGGAGGCCGGCTCCGAGATAGTCCGCGAACCGGGCGCGGCAAAAGCATAGTGGTGAATTGCCACTTGCCATTATACCAGAGCTATACATGAAAAAAACAAAAACTGAAACAACAAATATCTGCATAATCGGCACGGGCTACGTGGGCCTGGTAAGCGGCGCCTGCCTGGCCGAGATGGGGCATCGCGTGGTCTGCGTGGACTCCGACCCCAAAAAGATAGCCATGCTTGAAAAAGGCGCGATGCCGATCTATGAAGAAGGCCTGGAGCGCGTGGTCAAAAGCAACGTGAAGGCCAAAAGGCTGTTCTTCACGAACTCCATAAAGGACGGCATGCAGCGCGGCGGCCGCAGGGCCGAAGCAATCTTTATAGCCGTCGGGACGCCCCCGCGCGAAGACGGCTCCGCCGACCTTTCAGCCATAGAAAAAGTGGCCGAGGAAATAGCCCGCAACCTCAGCGGCTACACTGTTATCGTGGAGAAGTCCACCGTGCCGGTGGAGACCTGCGAATGGATAAACAAGACCGTGCTGCGCCACAACAGGAACCAGATCCCGTTTGACGTCGCCTCAAACCCCGAATTCCTGCGCGAAGGCTCCGCGGTGCGTGACTTCCTGAAGCCCGACCGGGTGGTGCTGGGCTGCCCCTCAAAACAGGCCGAGGCCGTTCTAAGGAAAATCTATAAACCGATGAAAGGCGTCGTGCTGGTGACGGACGTCAAAAGCGCGGAGCTTATAAAACACGCCTCCAATTCGTTTCTGTCTACCAAGATATCTTTTATAAACGCAGTGGCCAATGTCTGCGAAAAGACCGGCGCCGACATTGAAGCCGTGGCCAAAGGCATGGGCATGGATAAGCGCATAGGCATGAGCTTTTTGAAGGCCGGCATAGGCTTCGGCGGCTTCTGCCTGCATCCCGACGAGCCCGTGCTGGTCCGCGATCCGGCCGGACACATCCGGCTGCTTCCGATCAGCCTTTTATACGCCCAAGCGCCCGGTTCCCGCGGTATATGGGAAGCCCTGAGCCTGGATCTCGCCGCGAACACAATCAGGTTTGAGCCGATCACAGCGGTCAGCCGCCGGCCATACCGGGGCGGGTTGCTCAGGATCAAAACCAGGATGGGGAAAGAAACCACGGTCACGGAAGACCATCCATTGGTGATTTCGTCGCCGCATGGCCGCTGGACCACAAAGCCGGCCGCCGAAGTCTGCGCATCGGACTGGATGCCGGTATTTCTCACCGTTCCCGCTTCTCCGCGCCACCGGGAAGTGGACATCATAGAATCACTCAAAGCCGCCGGGCCAGGCCTCACTCGTTTCGTCAAGCTCCGTCCGCGCCGCGCCAGGCCCTGGGCGCTCGGCCCCGAAGCGCGCAAACAACTGCTGAAACTCTCGGGAGGCGACTCCTCCAGGGTCCACGATATCGCGTTCCGCGGCGGCCCCATGTCGCTGTCCGAATGGCTTCAGCTGGAGCGCCGCGGTTTGGCAGAATATGCGAGATCCGAGCTTGAGCTGGGAACGGCCAAAGGAAACGCAACTTATGCGCCGGCGGTCGTCCGGCTGACGGATTCTTTCTGCCGGCTGCTGGGATATCTGGCGGCGCAGCGGTGCATCTCCGTAGAAGCCGGCGAGCGGGGCGAGCGCGAACGGATCGTATTCCATTTCAACGAGTCCGAACGGGAGTTTTTGAAGGACGTAGAGGATGAGCTCCGGCGCCTGGATATCCGGTTCACCCGCTTCCATGCGGCGCATGACCACGTCCGGAGAATCATAGTAAGCTCCAGGGTATTCGCCTATTTCCTAAGGGATGTGCTGGGCTGCGGGACGGATTCATATTCAGCCCGCGTCCCGGACGCGGTTTTCAGCAGCCCCTGTTCCGCCAGAAAAGCGTTTTTTGAAGGGGCCTGGCGGGGCGACGGCTCCGTACACTATCCAGCACATTCCCCGGCGGTGACGTATGAGTTCGCAACCGCGAGCGGAAAAATGGCGGCGGGCATGACTTCCCTTGCCCATTCGCTCGGCGTGGTCCCCAGCGGAAAAGTCGCATGGCAGCGCAAATCCACCAAGCCGGCGCATTCCTTGAGAATATCCGGGGCGCGCCAAATCCGGGCGCTGAGCGGTGTCAAAGGGGCCCGGCATGAAGCCCGCATCTTAAAAAGGCTGGAGCGGCTTAAAAGGGAGCCGGCTCCGGCGGGATACCGCATCCTTTCGCCCCAGGTCGGCGCCGTCCGGATCATCGGCAAGGAACTCATACCTTATAACGGCTGGGTCTACAGCCTGGAAGTGGACGTTTCCGAGACATTCGCGACAGGCTCGGGGCTCATCCTGCACAACTGTTTTCCGAAAGACCTTGAGGCTTTCTACTGGCTGAGCCACTGCAAAGGTTATGACTTCGAGCTTTTAAAGGCCGTCAAAGCCATCAACGAAAGCCAGAAGCTGTGGCTGGTGAAAAAAACAGAAGAGGAGCTCTGGAATCTGGAAGGCAAAACCGTCGCGCTGCTGGGCCTGGCGTTCAAGCCCAATACCGACGACATGCGGTTCGCGCCCAGCATAGACATAATCGCCGAACTGCTCAAGCGCGGCGTCAAAGTGCGCGCCTATGATCCGGTGTCGCAGGACAACGCTAAAAAGATCGTAAAAGGCGTCTATTTCGCTAAAAACGCCTATGACTGCGTGACCGGGGCCGATTGCGTCTGCCTCGTAACCGAATGGGACGAATTTGCGAAGCTTGACCTCAAAAAAGCGCTGGCCCTGGTAAAGCATCCCATAATGCTGGACGGCCGCAACCTTTACTCCCCCGCCAAAATGCGTGAAATGGGCTGGACGTATAAATCAGTCGGGCGCCAATAAGGCGCCCGACGCCATATGCCGTATGCCATAAGCCGTAAGCTTTAGGAATTCCTTATTAGCATATGGCTTAAGGCTTATGGCCTATGGCAATCAATTAGGAGCTTTTTTATGCGAATCCTCGTCACCGGCGCCGCCGGTTTTCTGGGCAGCCACCTTTCAAGATATCTGCTGAACAAGGGCCACTCGGTGGCGGGTATAGACAATTTTATCACCGGCAGCAGCGACAATATCCACGACCTGTTCAAGAATAATAAATTTGAGTTCCTCAAATATGACGTCACCAATTACCTGCACGTGCCCGGGAAACTGGACGCGGTGCTGCATTTCGCCAGCCCCGCTTCCCCGATAGATTACTTAAAATACCCCATACCGACGCTTAAAGTGGGCGCGCTGGGCACCCACAAGGCGCTGGGCCTGGCTAAAGACAAAAAAGCCGTCTTCATGATCGCCTCCACCTCCGAAGTCTACGGCGATCCGCTGATAAACCCCCAGCACGAGAAATACTGGGGCAACGTAAATCCCGTCGGCCCCCGCGGCGTCTACGACGAAGCCAAGCGCTTCGCCGAAGCTATGACCATGGCCTATCACCGCTATCACAGGATGCCCGTGCGGATAGCGAGGATCTTCAACACCTACGGCCCGAATATGCGCCTTGAGGACGGCCGGGCGGTCCCTAATTTTATGGTGCAGGCCCTTAAAAACAGGCCCATCACCGTTTACGGCACAGGCGCTCAGACCAGGAGCCTGTGCTATGTCTCGGACCTCATAGAGGGCATCTACAGGCTTTTGAACTCTGGCATAAACGAGCCCGTCAACCTCGGGAATCCGCGCGAGATAACCCTGCTTGAACTGGCCGGCCTGGTGAAAGCCGCGGCCAAAAGCAAATCCAAAATAGTTTTCAAACCCCTGCCCGAGGACGACCCAAAGGTCAGAAGGCCGGACATCGCGCTGGCCGAAACGAGGCTCAAATGGCGGCCGAAAGTGGACCTGGAGGACGGCCTCCGCAAAACCGTCGCCTATTTCCGCTCCCGCGTATAAATTGGCAACATGATACCAATTAAAAACCCGTTAGAGACGGACGCTTATGTTTCCTACAAATGAAAAAACCCAAGAAAGTAAAAAACGTTCCTTCTTACTTTAGCGTCAAAGCGTCGTATGCCGCCTGTATCTCTTTAAATGTATTCCGCTCATGAAACCGGTCCGCCGGACGACGGCTGCCGGTTAGAACCGGCGGCGGGCTTACCTGCCTGCCGGCAGGCAGGTACGACGGCATTGATGTCCCAGCCCGGCCGACTGAACTCCCCCCTGGCACCCGCATTTATCCGGGTTTTTCCCCCGCCCCGGCGACCCGCCATTCCTGAAAACCCGCCAACCACCGCCGGGCGGCCGCTTTTGTTGATATTATACCTTTGATGACCGTTCCCGGCAAAATATTCCGGCTGATTTCAGCCGCTCAACTCACGATAACCGCCTTATGTTTCCTACTTTTCAACGGCGGTGGATGTTTAAGGCACGCACTGTGTGCGGGCCGAGTTCGCACGCCGGCGGAAGACCCCGGGCTTCTTCCCCAAAAACCCGGTCCCGGAGTGCGCAGCAAACACGTCGGCGCCCCCGATAGGGCATAGTGTGTCCATGGAATTTAATGCGGTTTATGGGGCGGGCGGTTTTGGGGACGGGGGTTGCGGACCGGTTTTATCCGGCGGCGGGACCCGCGGCTTGGGCATGCAGACGCCTATCATCAGCAGCAGGAGGCCGGCCGGGATGAGTATGATCGCTACGAAGACGCCCATCATGCTGCCCGCTTCACGGTTCGCCTGCAGCCCGCTTACGATGAACGGGACGACGACGCCGGCGGCCAGCACAAATTTTCCGGCGCGGAAAAACCATTTCCTGATGTCCCTGCAGATCACTCCCCCCGTAGAGAACAGGGCTACGATCAGGATGCAGGCGAGCAGGAAGGGGTACAGCCCGCCGAGCGTCTTATCGATCTGTAAAATTTCCATCTAAAAAATATTTCAAAAGTTGAAATCGTTTCAGTTTCGCGCCATGGCATATGGCTTAATGCCGGCGGCAAGGAGTATATTTTGCCTTACAACGAGTCCGCCTGAGGCGGATAAGTTGAGTGGCGCAAAGGCGCCGTAGGGGAAACCGCAATGCGGTGTCCGCCTGTGGGTAAATTCCCCGGGAAGGGGTCCCGCCAAAAGCGGCAGTTGCAGCCGAAACCGCTAATTGTGGATAGGCTCTTAGCCTGGCTGTTTATCCAGACCTCTGATTATTGAGTTATTGTGCAGCGTCCCCAAAGGCCCCCGGAATTATTTTGGAAGCGTGCGGCAGGATAACGCTGATCGCGGTGATAACCGCCAGTATTATGGAGTCGGTTTTCCTCCTCATATCCCCCGCCGGAAAAAACAGACTTCGGCTATTTACAGTCTACCATATAAACGCCGGTTTATTTCGTATACCAGTTGATGAATTCGTCCCACTGGGCGGCGGCGAACCATTTGAGGTTCTCATAGCCGGGGCCTATGGAAGAGCCCGGCAGGTAGACCGCTATGCCGAACGAATTATCGTAGATCTCCGGCCCGTACCAGCCGCCCTGGCCGTTGCCGCGCCGGTTAAGTATGACGAGGTCCCTGGAGATATAGCTCATCAGGGCCGCGCCACTGGTCTTCACGGCCTGGCTGGAGGAGGCGTCGGAGACCAGCTTCACCACGTGGTAGAGGTCCTTGTTCTCGGAGATCGCGAAGGACTGCGCGCTGGAGAGGGCCGTCTTGACTATGATCTTGTCGCCGGCGGTCATCACGGCCTTTACCCAGTCGTTCGTCAGCGCGGTGAACTGCGGTATGGCCGCGCTCTTTACGACGCTCTGCGTGAAGCCCTGTTTAAGGTTGGTGTAGTGGTCGGAATAGGCGTTCACAGCCGTCTTTGCCAGCTCTTCCGCGGTCATGGCGGGCTTGGCTATGACCGGTTTAAGGAAATCGTTATAAGTATAGCCGTCGCCGGGCTCGGTTTCTTCGGAGCTTACAATATACGTGATATTGTCCTGTATCTCGTAGGCGACCTCGGCCATCTGCATCAGGCAGGCATCCGCGCCGTAGACGTCCAGCTTGCCGGCCTGCGCCAGGGCCTGGCCCAGCTCCGGGGTGTTGATGTGGTTGCCCGACTGCTCGTCATAGGAGATGCCCTTTGTAATGCGCGTCCTGGCGTTCTTCTCCCAGCCGGAGCCGTGGTTCCACATGATAAGCATGTACTTCTTGGCGGGATATTTGGCTTTGGCCCAGTTGGTGAAAGCCGGGACATTGCGCCAGTCGCCCATGTCCGCCTCGCCCAGGTCCTCAACCACGGGCGAACTTATTTTCTTGGTGTCGCTGTCTTTTTTTATCAGGTAGCGGCGCACGCCTTTCCAGTCGCCGTCGGTGGAGTCATACCCCTCTATGCGGCCCATCTGCACCACTATGTTGACCTTGCCGGAGGAGCCTATCATCTCCATCTCGTTTATGTCGTACATGCCGAATCTTTCAAGATCGTTCTTGGCGTTCAGAAAGACCATGATGGTCCATTCCTTCGGGGTCTTCGGTTTGGGCTTGCCGAAAAACCAGTCAAAAAACCCCTTGTTCTCGGCGGCCGCGGGTGCGGCCGTTTCCACGGAGCTTAGCTCTTCCATGAGGCTTGAAGTTCCGCGGTCAAAGTCAACTTCAGCGCCGGCTATAGACGACAAAAAAGCCAGCGCAGCGGCAAATATTCCAAATTTCCTTAACATATTCTCCTCCGTTCGCTCGGCAGCTTGCCTACCTGTATAGTTTATATTGATAACTGATTTTCGGCAAGGGACCAAAGACTCAGACCCGGCATAGGCCAAAAGACCCGTATAAAAAGCCTTGCGCGGGATACCCTCGTTGCTACAGGGTCGCCCTCCGCGTTTTTTAGGGTAACGCAGCTACATCCGGGTTCACTTTCGTTACGACCCGCTCCTTCGCATCAGACATCTTATAATGCCTTTTGTCAAACCGCTTAGAAAGAGAGAATTGCTCCCCTCCTTCCGGTTTCATGCTATCAGGCTGTCAAGTATTACCTGAGCCGGCTCTTTTCATCCGGCTGGATTAACGGCAGTTTTACTCCTTGGCACACAACAGCGTCCCCCCTCCTCCCCCCTCCCCCAAGGGGCTTTCGGGGGGCTGGTCGTCTCCTATTGTTATTTTTGCTATTTTGAAACAGGTTTAGGTATAAGTATTTTATTGCCGTCCTTATCAATTGAAACCGAATAAGTCCGGTCTTTCTGGCATGAAAACCGCGGCTTGGGCATAACTGCTTTATTGTCGTCTGTAATAATAAATATTTCTCTTGCAAATTTTTTTCGCAGCTCTATTCTAACCAGATATTCCACATTTTTTTGCAACGGCTCAAATGGTCCTTCCACCCATGGAAACCCTTCAATCTTTTGCCCATATTTTATCTGCTTTAATTTCGGATATTTTCTTTTTTTCTCGTTAGTTGTTGGATCATAAGCAGCAGCCCATATTGTCTTCCGAACCTTTTCCCCGGCCATGGGATTGCGGGTAAACACCGCCACACTCTTTATTTCCCACTCTTTTTCCAGCATAAAAAACAGTTCATTGTCTGCCATTACCACATCAACCGGAACAGGTCCCCGGCCCATACAGGAACAAAGACTTATGCTGAAAGTCGTAAAAAGCGTCGTTCGTAGGAAATGCCTTATTATTCTCACCGGTTCCCTCCCGCTGTATAGCTGACTTTACTTCAATAATCCCCCATCACGCAACATTTTTTCAATAATTTCTCTTTGCTCAGGTGTTAACGGTGGTATCTTCTCTCCTATTAAATCCAGATAGTAGTCTTGTATAATTGCGGCCTGTTGTTCAACGCCATAATCCTTAAAAGCTTTATCCGGGGCCAGAACATTTAGATACTCATATGCCGCATCCCCTTTTATCAGATGCTCCCATATGGCTTTCAGAATGTAGAGCAAACCGTCATTCTGACGCTGATAGATGTGGGTCATCTCATGCATCAGCCAATCGGAATCCAGTTCGGGATCGTATCGACTGTTACCATCTTTGTCATTAGGGAAATAAATCGTATTACCCCAGACCACAGCTTTCCCGGTTAAAGTCAATATCTTTCCCCAAAAGGTCATGCCTTTTCCGGTTATAATTTTGACTTTACCATAATCAATGGTATCCCCGAACATTTTTTTTGCCGTTTCCATTTCTTCAAAAGTCAGCGAACGGCCTTTTTTGCTGTCTTTCGGTTCGCATTTTTCGGCTATGGTGGACACTTTGTCTTTGTCGGCACAGGCGCATTTCCCTTCGGCGGTCAGGGTTTGATCCGCCGGGCAGCCGCATTTTTTATCCACTACTATCTGCCCCAGGGGACATTGGCATTTCCCTTCCACCAGTGTCGCGCCTTCGGGGCATTCG
>JACQYT010000022.1 GCA_016208085.1 Elusimicrobiota bacterium
AATGTTCATAAGACATTCGTCGCTTATCGCGTTTCAATCCACTCCCCTCCTCGCGGAGAGGAGAAACTTTTTCCCAGGAGCGGAGTGATCTGGGTCAGGGGTTTCAATCCACTCCCCTCCTCGCGGAGAGGAGAAACATAATAGGAGGAAAATAAAATGAAAAATCTGATGTTTCAATCCACTCCCCTCCTCGCGGAGAGGAGAAACGGTGTGGCGCGCGGGGTGTGGCGCGCGGGGCGTGTTTCAATCCACTCCCCTCCTCGCGGAGAGGAGAAACTCTATACTACAAATATACAACGACCATAATACATGTTTCGTTTAAAATCGCCAACTTTGACAATTTCAAAAAACCCACTTTCAAAACTTTATGTTCGTCACCCAAATTATGCTTAATTCTCATGCTATTTTCACTTTCCGCCAATCCCTGAACACTAAACCATAGAACATGGTTGGCGCAAATCTTATGCAATAAGCGGCCCGTCCAAATCAACAGGCTGCCCAAGGCCGTAATGCTCAGTTCTTTTCTGTGACGCTTCGTCTATAAAATAAAACCGTAAACTATCCTCTTTTTCCTCAATTTCGGAAAGCAGACGGGCTTTGAATTTAACCCACTCATTGTCGCCCACTTTACATTCGAAAACTGACTTTTGCACCCGCTGGCCGTAATCCTTGCAGGCCAGAGCAACCCGCCTTAATCTGCGGCGGCCTTTTGCCGTTTCCGTGTTAACGTCGTAACCAACCACAATAATCATAAATCACCTTAAAACACAAGGAGGATATTCCTGTATATCCCCCCTGATATAGCGCGCCAGCAGCCTGGCCTGGGCGAAAGGGAGCATCCCCACAGTCATCTTCTGCTCAAGCAACGGGTGCTCAACTTCTTCCTGCTTACGCTGCTGATAGCCGGAAACTACCGCCTTTCTGGCGGCATCGCTCATTTCAACCGCGCCGCCATCCCTTTTAGTGAAGCAGCCTTTATCAACTTCCCTTCTGTTTATAAGCGTTAAAACATGCCTGTCGGCTATCATAGGCCGGAATTCTTCCATCAAATCCAACGCAAGCGACGGGCGGCCGGGCCTGTCGGAATGCAGGAACCCCACATTGGGGTCTAAGCCGGCGGCGGTAAGGGCGGCAACGCAATCATGTAGCAACAAAGCATAGGAAAATGAGAGCAGAGCGTTAGCCGGATCCAGCGGAGGCCGCCGGTTCCTGTCCGTAATTTTAAAATTCTCCCGCTGCTGCTTCATAAGATTGTTGAAAACACCAAAATAAATTTTCGCGCTCTCTCCTTCATAACCACGCGCCTCATCCACGAATTCGGCGGACTCCAGCTTTTTAATGAAATAAGCTATATCATGAGCAGCTTTATCCAGGGCCGCAACATCGTCCGCATTGTCTATCTGCCTTGCGGTTCGCATAAGAATGCCGCGAGAATTCTGGAGTTTCCCGGCAATTATCCATCGGGCTATTTTGAGAGATTCATCCGGCTTGTCCGCTTTGCGGAACTGCTCGCGCCGAAGCAACACATTGCCGGACTGCGGAGCGTCCACCCTGGCTATGAGCCGGCCGGTTTCGCTCATAAACGTGAAAGCCGCGCCATGTTCCATACAAAGCTGCATAACCCCGGGCGAGACCATAATATTGCCGAAAACACAGACAGATTCAAGATGATGAATGGGCACGCTAAGGCGCGTTTCTTTTTCAATTTCCACTTTAACCGTAAGATGGTCACGGTGGAGATACGCGCCCTGCGTCATCACATAAAGAGTATTTTGCGTCACAGAATCCATAAAATCAAAGGTAATAAACCGGCGCGAAAACTATTTTCGTTGAGCCGCGTCTGGCATGGCCCCGGTAGTTTTTGGTCAGAACCAGCCCGCGCGCCGGCTTGAAAGTTTCAATAAAACTCGCGAAACTTCTGGATATTACGGGCTTTTCAAAGCGGGAATATTTCACCTCCACCGGGATAAGTCCGCCGGCGGCGTGGACGACGAAATCCACCTCCGCCCCGGCTTTAGTCCTCCAGAAATTGATTCTCCCCATATCTTCACGTAATGAATTCAACCGCATAAATACGGCATTTTCAACAATTGCGCCCGTATCCGGCCGTTTTCCCGGCGGATTTGTATTTTCAAGAAGATAATTTCTGAAGCCGAGGTCATAGAAATAGATTTTGGGGTTTTTGGAAAGTTCTTTCTGCCTGTTGACAAAAAACGGACGCAGCTCCGCACAGACAAATGTTTCCATAAGAATATTCAGGTGTTTTTTCAGGTTGCGGAAATCCAGCATTGATTCATTCCCAAGATCGCCGTAAACCACGATATTTCCGGTTTGCGCCGCCAGATACTGCGAAAGGAGAAGCAGATTTCTGTCTGTGGACAGCTCAAGCAGACCTTTAACGTCTTTCAGGATATAACCATTGTAAATATCCCCGAGAACTTTCAACCGCTCCCGTTCTGTTCCGGAAAGAACGACAGCCGGATAACCTCCCCATGCGCAAAACTCCTCATAACGCGCCACTATCTCTTCATGGTAAGCGTCCTCGCCGGACCTGGACCGCGGCATTTTCCCTGCTATCATCCAGTTAAGAAGCTCGTCGCGCGCCGCCGATTGCACCGCCTCAAGCCTGGCATCACGCGCCCTGAGATACTCGGTGAAATCAAAAGGATAAAGATTGAAGGTTAAAATCCGCCCGACCATGTATTTGCCGGTTTGCGCCTTTATTTCCAGGGAAGATGACCCCGTAACTATTATCTTCACGTTTTTCACGGTGTCATACACCAGCTTAAGTTTCTGTCCGCCGTCTTCGGCATACTGGAACTCGTCAATCATAAGCCAGGTTTGCCCCGGCGCGCCGGGCCTGGAGTAAGAGGCGGCAAGACCCGCCGGATCGCTCTCAAACTGCCGCAGAAGACGCCTGTCCTCAAAAGTTATGATATGGACTGCATCTTTTCTCTTTTTCCGGCCGGCAGAAAGATACTCTTTTATAATTCCCAGAAAAACCGTTTTCCCGCACTGGCGCGGACCGAGAACCGCTATAAATTCCTTCCTCTCAAGGAACGGTTTTATTTTTTCAAGCAGATTTCTGTGAATAATCATAATCAACCTCACTATTACTGCAATTACTGCAATAATAGTATACCTAAAATTGTTTAATCCGCCAAGTAGCACCCCCGCCGTCACTCCCCAAAAACACAACGGTTGTACCCAGCCAATTTTCCCGGCCGGCTTCAAGCATGGCGCGGATATTATTTATAGTTTCAAACGTGGCGCCGCGCAGGGCCGTGTCAAAGACTACCTCACGGCGTTTTTTTGAGGCCGCGTGGAATATGGCGCCTTTGGGCACGGGAACACCCAGCATTTCTTCCAGGCAAAGCCCCTGGGCACAAAGCTGGGCGTCATCGTTGACCCATTTACGGCGAGGTCCGCGCTTATAATCCACAGGCAGCGGCGCCTCCGGCCCGCCCGGCTGTTTATGAAATTCCACAATGTCCGCCTTACCGCTTAAGCCCAGTTTTTTTGAGTAAAGCGGCAGGGCCCGGACAATCCGCACCCCGGCGCGGTTCTCCACGCCGGGCGTGTCCGCCCGGTCATGCAAAAAACTCCCCTCCAACGTGTAGGTATTATTGACAAACACGCCGTCCACATGAATCAATCCGCATCTCCTGGGACAAAAAAGATACTGGTTGATAGCGGAGAGAAGGATTTGTTCCAAGAACCTCTCCTTATAACAGTCGCAGGACTTCCACCCCGGGGAATTCTTTAAGCGGGCCCGCCGACGGAGTTTTTACAGCGTAATCGGCATATTTGCGGGGATTTTCCGCTTTCTTTTCCACTTCAATAAGCTCAAACAACTTATGAGCCGGCGCGCAGCCAAGTTTTGCCTGGGTGGAGCGCTGTTTTTCGTCTGCATCCGTGCCCACATGTTTAAATACGGTCAACATCTGGGAAGCCATAGTGCCTCTTGAGGCGGACCGGTCATGGTCGAACATCATCTTCAGAGATTCCCACAGAAGCGCCATGTCTTCCTCGGAAAATCCCGTACCATTCGGTTCCTGCGCCAGATTCGCGTTTATAAAACCGTGGCAGCGGTAAAGACCGTAAGGAATAAGGTTTTTACGGCCCATTTCGCCTTCGGTTTCCTTATCAACATCGGCAATGCGCGTTATACACAAATCCGATGCGATAACAGGATTTATACTTCGCGAGAATGTTAATTGAAGCGGGCCTCTAATTTGACCGGCATTGGGACCAGTTGAAAGGACTCCACCAAAAGCCCTGATATCAAAATACCGTCCGCACAGGTATTTTTGAATTGCCCGAATTTCTTTAGTCGGTCGAGCTTTCGCCTTTTTTTTGTCATGTGTCCCATCCGATTGTTTATATGAATCCACACCCACCTTTTCACATGCCTCATCAAGGCGCGGATTAAGTGGTGAATGGTGTTGTATGAAGATATCTCTTTCGGAATTTCCGCAACATGCCTGCTGCACATAGTTTCTCACCTTGCGCTTTATGCAGACGTCGGAAACTATTCCCTGCAAAGTCTGCGGGTCAAGGCGCGGGGCGTTGGCGGCATCCGGGTCGCCGTTGGGGTTGCCGTCAAGGCAATCAAACAGGTAAACGAAGTCATAGCGGTTCTGTATAGCAGTCATTTTATTCTCCTTTTATTTCATCTTATTCTCAATACTTCTAGCCCGGTAGGCGGCTTTCTGGTGATAAAACCCTAGCGCGAAGCGTGCCTGTCCTTCAAGGTCAAGAGTTTTAGGCCAGGTTTTAAGATGGCCGGTAACTTCTTCAAGGTCTTTTTCCATATTAACAGCAGCTCCTGGTTTTTCTTTAGACATCTTGCTCAAGTGTTTTTGGGCATTATTGAATATGCGCCCATAAACAAGCGCCGGGGTAGTGCTGGCTGCGCCATACATCCGTTCAATAACGCCGGCACCAACGTCTCCAAGCGCAAGGAACTGCACACGGTCCAGCATTGCAAGCAGCCGGCCGCAGAGATACGCCGGGTCTTCCTGTTCCTGGTCAAGTTTTTCCTGCATTTTACTGTTCACCTCCTGATTTGATTGCGAACGGAGAAGGCATAAACGCATAACAGCCGCCCTGCGCATCTCTTTGCCGAATTTGTCCGGGTCGTCGTCTTTAGACACATAAACTGACATCGCCGCCCGTTTAACCGCAAGACTTAACAAAACTGCCGGCGGCGGTTTACCATTTAATGCTGCCTGAAGTAGTTGAATGGTGAGTTGTGGGGGAAGTTCATCGAATTTTTCACGGATTATTGCGCCTAATAAGGCAAAAAGCTTATGGTTTGTTTTTGCGGCGAGGCCGTCGGGCTGTATAATGGTTATATCTTGAAACCATTTTTTTAACGACGCTTTCGTCTTGCCAACGGTGGTTTCCATCCAATCGCGCACCATAACCCGGCCGCCGACACCGCTTAAAACCAGGCAATAGAAGTCGTCTTCTGCAATTCCGACCGCGTTTTTATCGCCGGGACCGGGCGCGGTTAAAAGTGCTCTAACATCTTCGTCCCCGGGTTCTTTTACCATAGCCCAAGGGTCGCATTGTGTCCCTTTCCGGGTCCAGAAACAGGCCACAGCTTCCGGCGGGAGATGCTCCCCTTTTTGAATCAGCGTATTTAGCGCTTCGCGGTATTTCGCCTCGTTTCCGGATGACACCGGCGCATTTAATGCGTCTTTAAGGCCAAACGACTGGAATGCGGCTTTGTCGTTGGCAACCAACGACGTTCCTGACGGGTTCCCGCCGGGAACTCTCTTGATCTTCCCGTGACTGGTTTTCGGATTTGAAATAATCGCCCCGGAAGAAATATCCGGACATGATTTCCCAGCTTCCTCCGACGGCATAAACTTCCGGGAATGTTCCGTCCAATATTTTTTAATATCCGGCAAGGCGGTTAAAAGCGCACCGCCCACCGCAAAGATGATATTTTGACCGGGTTTGGCCCTTTGATCTTCCAAAGTCTTGATTATCAAATCAGAATGTCTCCGCGCAGAGATAAGTACGCTCAATTCCTTTTTGTTTTCACTCGCTTTTTCCCGGCACTCCTCAATCAGATTCCAGTAATATCGGTGTTGAGTCTTTAATTTTTCGATTTTTTTATCATCGGCCTCCGCATCCCGCCAAAAGAAAACCCTCTCCGCCGAGTCAACGATAAAATGGGCTATCTTTCCTCCATTCATCAGATTTGAGGGTGTATAAGGTATCAGAATTTGTTCGCCGACGTGCCTGGTTTTATTCTTTCCTTTGACCATTTTTTCTTCCACGCCTCTTGGTATTATGCCGATAAAATTACCGGCCGAATCAAGTTCCACTTGCCAATGTACTTTTCTATCTTTATCGGAATAAGTCTGGTCCGCGCCGAGGTTGTTCCTGTCCGCGTATTCCACAAGCCTTTGCAGTATCATTTTGCCTCCTGGCCGGCGGCGCGCTTTACATGGTCCGAACGCCAATCCGGCACTCTGACAATACCGTTTTCAAGTTTTGCCTCAAAAAGAGAAAGCTGCCGGTGTTTTTGCAGCAAGGCATCATCCAGAATAAGGACCGGCTGCGCATTCAGGTCAAAAATATCATAAAGCATCAAACCGAGATCGCGGGAATCGGCAATAGGGCGCTCATTTCCATCCGGCAGGGAAAAACTTGCCGCAAACTCCCGGCAACCGAAGTATGGATGCTGGAAACACTGGCCTTTCTGGACACGCCGGTTGAATTGTTCAGTATACTTCTTTACCAGATACACTGACCCGGAAGCCGCGAAAGGCCGGGGGTTAGCCTTGATAATATACGAGACATCCTTTAAGGCTATGGTCTGGCGCTGGGTGCGGCCTTCCCCCTCGTTGTCGGTGTCGTCTGCCATAAGAGGGGACAGCCGCCTTGTGCCGCGCATGGCGGACTCGGCATTCCTGCTTGATATTACTCCCTGCACCTCATTGCGCCGCAGATTTATGAACTGAATTTCTTTCAACACGCGGATTTCCTCTATTTGCCAGCGGAATTCCGGCTTAAACAGTATAGCTTCAAGAAGCCCCCGCGCGGAGGAAGGCGTCGGAACAGAATAACTGACACGCTCCACCTTAAGTTCCGGCCTGGTAAAACATGCATATTCTCCCCAGGCTTTAAGAAAAACCGAATTGTTTTCGCTCATACAATGGTATCCTCCGGTTTCGGGACCACACAACCGAGATTTTCGTCATAATGGCCGGTCCAGAAATAAGTTTTATTTTTAAATTCCTTTATAGAACCCTGGGCGCAATATCGGGAAACCTGATTTTTATGGAACTGTACCGAAACCCGGACAAGTTTTTTCCGGATGGGATACGGCACCGGGCGCGTGCCGAATTTCTTGCTGAATTTTTCCAGATATTTTCCCGCGGCCCGGCCTTTTCTGCAATATGGAACGACCACCTGTACCGTATCGTTTTTTATCAGCCTGACCGCCTGGGCGATATCCGCGAATTGTCCGTTTTTTTCCAGCTCGTCCACCCTGGCTTCTCTGCCGTCCTCAAGAAAAACCTTATCAATGGGAATCCTGTCCAGCAAAAGAGTGAAATACTTGGAGATCGTTTCGGGGTCCAGAATATCCTCATCATGGCAAAGCTGCTGGAATACCGGAGTAATATGCGACGCGATATTGTAATAGCCCTGAGGCGGCTGACGTTCGGAGATGAAAACCTTTACACTGGAATCGGAAAGGGCTCTTTTCCCCTCACGGTTACATCGCCCTGCCGCCTGCAAAATTGAATCCAAAGGCCCCAGCGCGCGCCATACCGCCGGAAAATCCAGATCCACGCCCGCCTCCACGCACTGCGTGGCGGAAAGACGGCATATTTGCCCCAGTGAGAGCGCTGAACGTATTTTTTTGAGTATATCGGTCCGGTGCGCCGGGCACATTCTTGTTGAAAGGTGATAACGGCCTTCCTGCGGAAGAGCCCGAAAAACATCCTCCGCGTCGTCTTTGCGGTTTACTATACACAAGGCCTGCTTGCTTTTACCCATCTCGGAGGCGATATCCGACAAGGGAGACGGGACTGAATAGTCCACCGGCATCAAAATATTGGCCCTTTTCATCTCTTTAGCCAGAGCGGAAGGGTCATTTATAATTTCCTGCGGGTTCCAGCCGGCAATTCCGAGTTTTCCCGCAGTCAGGCCCAAGCAATTCGGCGTGGCGGTGCACATCAACGCCGTACACCCCATAGTCCGACACAGTTCATTGACCATATTTAAAAGCGGCCGCAACAGATAGCCGGTAAGCGTTTGAACTTCGTCAAAAATTATCACGCTATTGGCGATTCTGTGCAGTTTTCTGCAAGATGAGGGTTTGTTTGAGAAGAGGCTTTCAAAGAACTGCACCTGCGTGGTAACAATCACCGGAGCGTCCCAGTTTTCAGCGGCGAGACGGTATCGCCGCTCTTCATCGGAATCTTTTTCAAGGTCTTTGGCGGAATGGTGTTCCAGCAGATTTTTGGCACCGACTATTTTTCCGTACTCCTCCGCCGTCTGCTCTATTATGGTGGTATACGGCAGAACCACAACAATGCGCCTGAGAGCAGGATTCGACCGGATATGTTTAAGGGCAAAAGCCAGAGAGGAAAGAGTTTTGCCGCTGCCTGTCGGAGCGGTCAATGAGAATAAGCCCGGTTTTTTATCGGCCGCGTTCAGACACGCCTCTAGCACAACACGACGCGCTTTGTTGGCGGGACTGGACGAAGCGGACAGTAACTCCGTCTTTTTTGCCAGGATATTCTGCCAGTCTCCTGGTTTAAGGCGCCCCTTGTTTTTAACCCGGCACTCCGCCGCCTCAGGCTCAAAATGTTTTTCCGTATCCAGAAAATCGGCGTCGACAAGACAGCTGAAAATAATTTTTGTAAGGAGCGTATTCTGCGACGGGGTATACACATTATCCGTTTTGAGTGAAAGAACCGACCGGGAGCATTCGGCCAAAAATAGTTTATACAACTCTTCATCGGTTTCGGGAACTGACGCACTGGGAGCCGAAAGAGAATTTTTGATATCGAATATGTTTAAAAGACCCACGTGATGAGCAAAGGAACTGAATGAAGAGTGCAACAATTTACTGCGGTACAAAATAGCCGCCCCGGGCAGCCAATGCTCAATTCCGCAGACACGGGAATCTTTCAGTCTTTGCTGAAATCTTATTGAATATTTCCCCAAATCATGCAGCAGGCCGGCGGCTTCGGCGGCGGAGGCGAAGGACTTGTCTCCGGGGCGGGCTTCTTCGGCGAAGCGGCGGGAGAGGGCGGCGACGTTCAGCAGATGATCCTTCAGCGGCTGCCAAGCGTTTTGGGGCGCGGGGTAGCCGTCCGGGTCAGTTTTGGTGTGCGCGTAATATTTTGTTTCTGACATTTATTTTCACGCAAACTATAAAAGGGCAAAGCGGGCTTTGCCGCTGCACTCCGCTTATACTGGATTCCCGCCGACAACCTGCGGGAATGACAGCCCGCAGGGGATATTATGCCTTTTTAACGCGCCGCGGCCAAATATTTCGCGCGTTTTTCTTTTGCGGTGAAGCCGATTTGCTTTTTCGGTTCTTCCAGCCCGTGATTTTCTGTTTCCGGATTCAGAAGGCGCATAAGCTGCTCCAGGGTTTGAAAAATAGCCTTTTCATGGATGTCCAGCCTGGCAGTAAGCATTTTCTCCAATTGAGCCAGTTTCTTCGCCAATTCCCTGTTGTCGGACATGAACTGCCTCATGCGGACAAACGCCCGCACAACAAACACGCTTATTCGGACCGCTTGCGGACTGTTTAAAACATTCGCGGCCATTACGGCGCCATGTTCAGTGAATGCGTACGGCAGGTACTTGATGTTTTGACCGCGTTTCAAGGTCGCAAATTGCAGCCAGTTCCTGAAAAACGGCGTTGTTAGCCGTTTTTCGGGAATTAATGGTAGAATATTTGTATGACCCGGCCTGAAGAACTTGAAAAGCGGCTTAACTTGCTTGTCAAATTCGGCGGGCTTATCTCCGTCGAGACCAATATCACCAGACTCCTTGAAGTGATAGCCGGCCAGGTGCAGACGATACTGAACGGCGACCGCTGCTCCGTATTCATCCTGGACCGGCAGACCAACGAACTCTGGTCGAAGGTCGCCCAGGGCATGCAGCAGACCGAGATACGCGTGCCGTTCGGCAAAGGCATAGTCGGCAACGTCGCCTCTTCGGGACAGTTCATAAACATCAAAGACGCGTACCAGGACATCCGCTTTAACCGCGACCTGGACATGATGACCGGCTACCAGACCAGGAGCATACTTGCGGTGCCGCTTAAAAATGTCGCGGGCAAGATAATAGGGGTGTTTGAGGCTATAAATAAGCGGGACGGTTTTTTTGACGCCGAGGACGAGGGCATACTCCAGCTTATGGGTTCGCTGGCCGCCGCCGCCATTGAAAACGCCCAGTTGTACGAAAGCCTTTCAAAATCCCAGCTTGAGACCATCTACAGGCTGGCCATCACGGCCGAATACCGGGACCAGCAGGATACCGCCATACACCTCAGGCATATCAGCGAATATTCGGCCCTGATAGCCCACGGGATGGGCCTGCCCGAGCGGGAGATAGAGAACGTCCGCTACGCCAGCCCCCTTCACGACATAGGCAAGGTGGGCATTGCCGACGCGATACTTTTAAAACCCGGCAAGCTGACCCCCGAAGAATTTGAAGAGATGAAAAAGCACACGCTTTACGGCGCGAAGATCCTCTGCAACGCCGAAAGCAGCCTGCTGCAGATAGCCTGCAAGGTGGCGGCTTCCCACCATGAGAAGTTCAACGGCACCGGCTACCCGGCTAAACTCAAGGGCGAGCATATTCCGGTTTACGCCCGCATCGTTTCAGTGGCCGACGTTTTTGACGCGCTTTGCATGCCCCGGGTCTACAAACCGAAATGGGACCCTGAGAAAGCGAGGGAATACATTCTTGCCGAGAATGACAAGGCCTTTGACCCCGCCATAGTGAACGCTTTTGAAAAGGTCTACGACGACATACTTAAGATCTATTCCGCGACCGACGGCAGGACCACCATCATCCCAGGCATCACCAGGGAACTCCACCGCCATAATTTCTAGCGGACGGGCTTTTTTACACGGCCTCCGTTTTTAAAAACACGCAATAGCCGCGACCCCCTGCCCTTTCTTCCCATTCCGGCTTGGGTCTGTTACCGGAAAATGAAAGGACTTTCGCACCTTAAAGCCACCCCGCAAAATTTATAGACTTTAGGTAGCAGTGAATTATTAAGGAGGTGCAGTTTAAATGAAAAAGTCAGTATTATGTTCCATAACAGCGCTGATACTCGCTTCGGGCGCGAATGTCTTCGCCGAAGCATCCAAAGCCCTGGACCAGCTTGCAGTCCAGGCCCCGAAGCAGCAGGCCGCGGTACTGCCTGAAGCCAAGGTGGAAACCACCGCCGTCGTCATAACAGAAAAAGGCCGGCCGATCAGGACCATATTCTTTGAAATCGACAAGGGAAACCCATTCTTTGACGCTTTCTTCGGAGATAATAACGACAATAACGGCTACAATAACGGATACAACGACGGCTATAACCCATACGGCAGACTCAATTGCGTAGCGCAGGACACCGGCTGGGAAGAGCATTGGGGTGGACACGGCGGCGGCCCCAGCGAGCTGCGCGCCTGTCAGGAATGCCTCCAGGAACATGGCGGCTGCCGCTACAATTGTTCTGTAGAGCAGTTCCGTTGCACAGCCCGGTTTAACCCTGCTCCGGCGCCGGTAACCCCCGGACAGCCCCAGCCCACTTCACCCGCCTCTTTCACCTATACCGGCGATTTGCGCCCGGACATGGGGAGCGCCCGGGACAGCGCGACACTGCGCTGCATGCAGTCCACCCAGGGCCAGCAGGGCTACTGCTCCGTTGACAACTGCAACAGGGAAAGCCAGGTTGTCAGGAGCGGCCGCTGCAGCAAGTAACGCTGTTGTTTTGTAATTCGCAACAAAGGGCGGGAAACTCCTTTCCCGCCCTTTGTTACGGGTTAGATTTTTATTTTTGCGATGGCGATGCTGACCAGCAGGAACTCGCCGCCGACGGCGAAATAGACGAGCGCGCCCCACATCATCGGGACCTGCGTCACCAGAAAAGCGCAGGCGGACAAAAGGATCGCTGCCAGGGCGGTCAGCAGCGCTATCCTGCCCCTTGAAAAGCCTATCTTCTCAAGCCGCAGGGCGAAATGGTCCTTGCTGCCCAGAAACGGCGAATGCCCGCGCCGCAGGCGCATGACCGAAACGAAAAGCGTGTCGTAGATCGGGACGGCCAGGATGAACAGCGGGGCGTATACGCCGAGCGGGTTCACCTGCGTATACTGGGTGCCTATAGCCACCACCGCCAGCGTAAATCCGCACAGGAGGCTGCCGGAATCACCCATAAAGATCTTCGCTTTTTTTGAAAAATTATACGGCAGAAAACCCAAAGCCGCGCCGGCCAAAGCCGCCGAAGCGATATTGACATAGATGGCCTCGGAAGGCAGCGAGATCAGCAGGAAGCCCAGCGCCGCGATGACCGTCTGGCCGGCCGAGAGCCCGTCCATGATGTCTATGATATTGAAGGCGTTAGACACGCCTACTATCCAGAGCATGGTTAAAATAAAGGACAGATAGGACGGATTGATGAAATTTATCTTTACGCCGGCGAGGGCCACAAAAAAAGCGACGCCGAATTGTATTATGAACTTTATCCTGAAGCCCAGGCCGTGCGGCTTTTTAAGATCGTCGATAAGGCCCAGGCCGAACATAACGATGCCCCCGGCCAGGATGATGCGCAGATCGCGCAGCGTGCCGGTCGGAAACGACGTATAGAAACGCATGAACACCAGCGCCGCCGAGAAAGCCAGGAAAACAGCCGCCCCGCCCAGCAGCGGCGTCGGGCTCTTATGGGTTTTTATCGCCGTGGGCGTGTCAAGGTGCCCTCCCTTGAGCGCCAGCCGCCTCAGCAACGGCGTCAGGACGAGCGAAAGCGCCAGCGGCACCAGAAAAGCCAGCAGATAAAGCCTGAAATTTTCTATTAACGCGCTCATCTTAAAGATGCATCCGTTATAAAATGCCGTCCGACAACATTTTATGTAGCCGGCACGGGGTTTTCTCGCGTCCCGTGCCGGACACTCTTGCCACAAGTTTACCCCGCCCTAAAGGGCGGGGTATGGTTAAAATTTTTGCCGCAAAAATTTTAAATTTTTATCCGCGCCGGCGGGCGCTTTTCCGATGTCCGCCAGGAGCTTGTCCATTTTAAGCCCGGCGTTTAGCGGCCGCGGGGCCGGCTGCTTCAGCTCCGCCGTGGTTACCGGCTTCAAAAAATCTTTTTTAAAGCCGAAAGCTTCGCAGGCCTTCAGCGCGAACTCGTAACGGTTCAGCCGGTCGGCGCCCGCCACATTATAAACGCCGCTTTTGCCGGCCATAGAGAGCTCCAATATAAAATCGGCCAGTTCCGGCGCGTACGTCGGATTTGAATACTGGTCCAGCGGCACTTTCATCTCAACGCCCCGGCTGGAACTATCTATCAATTGCATAATAAAGTTATTGCCCGCCCGGTCAAAGCTGTAAACCACCGTGGTCCTTATTGACAGCGCGTCCTTCATGCGGCCGAGAACCCGGACCTCGCCTTCAAGCTTGGTCCTCCCGTAAACGCTTATCGGGTTCACGGGGTCGGTCTCCGAATAAGGCCCGTTCTTTCCGTCAAAGATATATTCGGTGGAAAGATAGACCAGCCTTGAGCCCGTGTCCAGGCATACGGCGGCCAGGCCGCCCGGGGCTTGGGCGTTGATTTTCCAGGCCAGGTCCGGCTCTTTTTCACAGCCGTCCACATAAGTCATCGCGGAGCAAAGCGCCGTCAGCTCCGGTTTTACCGCTTCCACGACCTTCCCGACCGAGCCCATGTCGGCCAGGTCAAGGGCGAAACGCGCGCCGGCGGACTTTATGTCCGCGCCGAAGACCTGGTGACCCAGCGCGCCGGCAGCGGCGGAGACCGCTTTGCCTATCTGCCCGCCGGACCCGATAATTAGTATCTTCATTATCTTGATTCCTCAGCCTTCAATCTAATTTGTAAATATTCGGTGAACCCGTGTATCCTTCGCAGATTCTCGTCGCCTGGTACGGGAGTCGCAGAGCTTGCTCTGTCTGTAGCGGGCGGATTTATCCGCCAGGAAAGGGTGGAGCGAAGCGACACAATTCAGTCAGCGAACAGGTCGCATAAATGCGACCGCTACGATGGTTTTACCGAATATTCAGCCTAATTTTATATGCTCACGAAAAAGCTCTTAAGACGGAGTTCAAGGATCTTAAGCGCTCCTTTGACCGCGTCCTTATAATTTATCTTCTTGCCTTCCTGCCTGGAACGCGACGCGTAAATGATGGGCGCTTCCGTGAATTTATACTTTCTGAAAGCGACTTTGCAGGACATTTCGGCCTCTATTTCAAAACCGTCGGACACAAGTCCGAGCGAACGGACAACGGGGGCGCTGAAAGCCTTGTAACAAGTGTAGGAATCCGTTATTTTCGCGGAGAAAAGCAGGTCTATCAGGAAAGTAAGGAACTGGTTGCCCCAGAGATAGACGATATTATAAGGCCTGGCGTCTCCCGTGAGTAGCCTGGAACCGTAGACGACGTCGCAGTCGCCTTCCGCTATCGGCTTTATTATTTCCGGTATGTATTTGGGGTCGTATTCCAGGTCAGCGTCCTGAATTATGACGATGTCGCCGGCCGCCGCCTCAAAGCCGGTGCGCAGTGCCCCCCCCTTGCCCTTATTAGCCGCGTGTTTTATCACTTTCAGGTCGAACGGGAAGAGGCGCTCCGCAGCGGCTTTATCCAGCCATTCCCTGGTGCCGTCCACGGAACCGTCGTCTACCACCAGCACTTCCTTGTCAATGGCAAGCGCCGCTATGCGCTTAAGGATTTCCGGCAGAGTTTTTATCTCGTTGTACGAGGGGATTACAATGCTCGTTTTCATAGCTTAACCAGTAAAAATTATAACAAATATCGTTTGTCGCTGAATTCATATTTTTATACAATTAGCTTTATGAAAATACCCATGGTGGACGTGCTGGCCGGTTATTGGGGGATAAAAGACGAAGTGGAAGCCGCCGTCAGGACCGTGATGAACAAGGGCAATTTCATTCTGGGAGAGGAAGTCACCCGGTTTGAGAACGAATTTGCCGCTTTGAACGGCTCCAGGTACGCCGTAGGCGTGGCAAACGGCACCGACGCGCTGAGGCTCTCCATACTCGCGTGCGGCCTCGGGCCCGGGGACGAGATCATCACCACCCCCTTCACTTTCATAGCCACTACCGAGACCATCAGCCAGGCCGGGGCCGTGCCGGTCTTTGCCGATATAGACCCCGGCACCTATAATCTGGACCCGAAGTCGGTGGAAAAAAAGATCACCCCCCGCACCAAAGCCGTTATTCCCGTGCACCTTTACGGCCACCCCGCGGACATGGACGCCATCATGACCTTGGCTAAAAAGCGGGCCTTGAGGATTATAGAGGACTGCGCGCAATCCTTCACCGCGCAGTATCAGCTTGGCGGAAAGGAATGGAAATTTACCGGCGCCATGGGCGACTGCGGCGCCTTTAGTTTCTTCCCGGCCAAGAACCTCGGCGCTTTCGGGGACGGCGGCCTTGTCGCCACGGACGATCCGGAGATAGCCGGGAACTTGAAGGCGCTCCGCAACCACGGCAGCAAAGCGCGCTACCTCTACGAGACGGAGGGCTTTAACTCCCGCCTTGACACCATACAGGCGGCGATACTTTCGGTAAAGCTCAAACATGTGCTCAAATGGACGGAAATGAGGAATGCCGTGGCCGAAAAATACCGCGCCGCGCTGAAAGATGTCTGCGCGAGCGCCGTCATCAAGCCCGGCTGCCGCCACTCGTTCAATTATTACACCATACGGTTTGAGTCAAAGACCGCGCGCGATGCGGCGCAGAAACACCTGAGCGACAACGGGATAGCCAACCAGATCTATTACCCGGTGGCTCTGCACCTTCAGCAGGCCTACGAACGGCTGGGTTATAAAAAGGGCGACCTGCCGGTCTGCGAACAGGCGCAGGACGAGGTTTTCTCGCTGCCGATGTATCCGGAACTTTCCGACGAACAGATAAAAACCGTGACGGACGCCGTCAAAGAAGCCGTATCAACTTGAAAAATCAGGTTCCCCGCTGACCGGCGAACCATAAATACACCGGCAGTCGTTGGCAAAACCAACCGGTTAGAAGATTTTGCCGAAAAGCGAAGGATGACCCGAAAATTGGCGGCCAATTTTCGGGTTAAAATGATGAACCTTGCTTCAAAAAGGATAACCGTAACGGGAGGCGCCGGTTTTTTAGGCTCCTTCCTGGTCAACCGGCTTAAAAAACTGGGCTGCCGGGCGATCTTCGTGCCCAAGGTTGAAGACTACGACCTCACGCGCATGGACGCCGTCAAGAAGCTCTATAACGACGCCAGGCCGCAAGTCGTCATACACCTGGCGGCCGTGGTAGGCGGCATAGGCGCCAACCGCGAAAATCCCGGCAGGTATTTCTATGAAAACCTGATGATGGGCGTCCAATTGATGGAGGCCGCCCGCCTGAGCGGCGTCGAAAAATTCACGGCCATAGGCACCATCTGCGCGTATCCCAAATTCACCCCCGTGCCTTTTAAAGAAGCGGACCTCTGGAACGGCTACCCGGAGGAAACCAACGCTCCTTACGGGCTCGCCAAGAAGATGCTGCTGGTGCAGTCGCAGGCCTACAGGGCGCAGTACGGTTTCAACGCGATTTATCTGCTGCCCGTCAACCTCTACGGCCCCGGCGATAATTTTAAACCCGAGTCGTCCCATGTCATTCCGGCGATGATAAAAAAATGCTTCGACGCCGTTGAAAAAGGGGACAAAGAGCTGACGGTCTGGGGGACCGGCAGGGCGACCAGGGAATTCCTCTACGCCGAAGATTGCGCCGAGGCCGTAGCGCTGGCGACGGAGAAATACGACAAGCCCGAACCTGTCAACATAGGCGCCGGTTTTGAGATCTCCATAAAGGACCTGGTTGAATTAATCGCCGGGCTCAGCGGGTTTAAAGGCAGGATAAACTGGGACGCGTCGAAGCCCGACGGCCAGCCGAGGCGCTGTCTGAATGTCGCGCGCGCGCTTAACGAATTCGGTTTTAAAGCCCGGACAGGATTTAAAGAAGGCCTTAAAAAGACCATTGAGTGGTATCGGAACAACAGGGTGGAGGGGAGAGGGTAGAGGGGAGAGGGTGGAGGGTAGGCGAGCGTACAGCGGACAGGGAACAGAGGCCGGCGTATCTGACCCTTGACCGCTGACCCCCGTCACCTAACCCCTGTTCCCTGTACCCTGATTTACATGAAAGAAACCGCAGCCGTCTTCATTAATCCGGTTCCGGGCGGCGCCGGCATAAATGAAGCAACGGCCTACCAGCCGCTGGGTCTGGCGTATATGGCCGCGGCGCTTGAGCGGGAAGGGTTCGTATGCGCCATCGTGGACGCCAACGTGCCCGTCTTAAGCGACGACGCCGTGCTGGAGCGCCTCCCGCCGTCCGCGCGGCTGGTCGGCCTGCATCTGGATTCGTTCACGTATGACGCGGTAAAGCGCCTGGCGCCGCGCATACGCGCTCGCTGCCCGGGCGCGGCCGTGGCGCTGGGCGGCGCGCTGCCTACGGCGGCGCCCGAGATGGCGCTCTCCGAGATCGCGTGCGACGGGGTCGTGCGGGGAGAAGGGGAGCACGCCGTCGTGGCCCTCATGCGCAATCTCGCCTCAGGCCGGCCCGCGTTCGACCGCTCCGTTTCCGGCGCGTGCTTTCTTGAGAAGGGCTCGGACGCTCCCGTCAAAAACCCGGTAACGCGCATTACCGACCTGGACGGGCTCCCCTTTCCGGCGTATCACCTGCTGCCGCCGTTTACGGCCTACAAGCGCTGGATTCGGGCCTCGCCGTCGGCGCCGCTGATAACCAGCCGCGGCTGCGCGTACGACTGCTCTTTCTGCAGCAAGGATATCTTCGAGCGCCGCGTGACGCACCGCAGCGCGGCCAACGTGCTTGACGAGATAGACCTGCTCGTGAAGAAATACGGCATCAGGCAGCTGGACATCCTTGACGACAACTTCATTTTTGACCGCGCCCGCGCCGAGGCCGTGTTCGACGGGCTGATCGCGCGCGGCTACGAGCTGGCGGTAAACCTCCAGGGGGGCGTCCGGAGCGAGCTCGTGGATGGGCTGCTGCTGGACAAGATGAAGCGGGCCGGAGTCTACAAGCTGGCTTTCGGCATCGAATCCGCCGACGAGACGGTTTTAAAGCTAGCCCGTAAACGGCTGGACCTGGGGCGGCTGGAAAAGGCCGCGCGCCTGGCCAAGCGCAAAGGCTTTCTCGTGTGCGGGTTCTTTATCGTGGGGCTGCCGGGCGAGACCGAAGAGGGGTTCAACCGGACACTTGAGTTCGCGCGCAGGCTTGATTTGGACGTGGCTAATTTCTGCATGGCGACGCCTTTCGTCGGCACCGAGCTGTACCGGCTGATAGAAAAGAACGGCCGCTTCCTGATAGATACGCGCCGCAACATCAGTTCCGGGTTCTATGGCGGAAGGGCGTTCTTCGAATACGGCGGCATGACCGCCGGCGCGGTCGCGGCGCGGTACCGCCGCGCGTACAGAGAGTTCTACTCTTTCGGAAAGAAGCTCAGGCTGTTCCTGAATATACGCTCGCTGGACGAACTGCTGTGGTTTTGGAACATCTGGCTGATGCTGTTTAAAAAGGATAGCGACGAAAAGCAAGGAAAAGCAACAGAAAGCGACGAAAAGTAAGATATTTCCTTGTTCCGAAACCTTCCGTTGCCTTCCGTGGCTTTCAATAGCCTTTAGTTGCTAACAATTGCACATTGCTTATGGGAACGAAAAAAAATGCGGATTTCTTCAATGAAGCCGCCAGGACGCGGGACGCTTGGCGCAAACGCAACTGGTATTACCATAAAGAGCTGCTGGACTTTTTCCTGTTCGTGATCCCGGAAAAAGCATCCGTCCTTGAAATAGGCTGTTCAACCGGGGATCTGCTGAAGAACCTTGATCCGGCGGACGGCCGGGGCGTCGACGTCAGCCCGGAGATGATAAAGCGGGCCAAAGCTAAATATCCGGAACTGGATTTTTCCGTTGACGACGTTGAGAACCTTTCTCTGGACGGCAAATACGATTACATAGTGCTGCAGGACCTGCTGGGCGAATTGAACGACGTCTGGCGGGCTTTCAGGTGTCTCAGGAAAGTCTCAACCCCCCGCACGAGGCTCATAATAACCTCCTACAACCATCTCTGGCAGCCGCTGCTCATGCTGGCCGAGACGCTGCGCCTTAAAGGGCCCCAGCCGCAGCAGAACTGGCTGTCGCTGCCGGACATAGAAAATCTCCTGCACCTGAACCATTACGAAGTCGTTAAAAAAGGCCGCCGCTTCCTGCTGCCTTTTTACATCCCCCTGCTGTCCCGCTTCGTCAACCGCTATCTGGCCAAGCTCCCGCTGATCAGGAATCTGTGCCTGGTGCAGTTCGTCGTGGCCAAACCCCTGCCGGGCGAACCGGAGACTAAAGACTATTCGGTCTCGGTGATCGTCCCGACCAGGAACGAGGCCGGCAACATCGACCGGCTCATCGCGGAAACGCCGGTCATGGGTAAAGGCACGGAGCTGATCTTCGTGGACGGCGACTCCGACGACGGCACCGTTGAAAAGATCAATGAGGCAATAAAGAAAAACCCCGGCAAGGACATCAGGCTTATCCTTCAGGGCGGCGCCTTCGGCAAAGCCGACGCGGTAAGAAAAGGTTTTCAAGCCGCCAGGGGCGATATCCTGATGATCCTTGACGCCGACCTGACCGTTCCGCCGGAAGACCTTGAAAAGTTCTACCTGGCGCTGGCGGAAGGCAAAGGCGAATTCATAAACGGCTCGCGCCTGGTGTTCCCGATGGAAAAAGAAGCCATGCGCACCCTTAACATGTTCGGCAATAAGGTGTTTTCGATGATCTTCACCTGGACCCTCGGCCAGCGGATAAAAGACACCCTCTGCGGCACCAAGGCGCTTTTTAAAACCGACTACGAGCGCATCAAAGCCGGTCGCAAATATTTCGGCGACTTCGACCCCTTCGGCGACTTCGACCTGCTTTTCGGGGCGAGCAAGCTCAATCTCAAGCTGGTTGAAATGCCGATCAGTTACAAAGAACGGACATACGGCGTGACCAAGATAAGCCGCTTCAGGCACGGCCTCCTGCTTTTTAAGATGTCCTTTATAGCGTTCAAAAAGCTGAAGTCAAATTAACATGAAACCGGAAAAATGGAGCCTGGCGGCTTTGGTCCTATTATCTTTGCTCCTGCCGTTAGCAGGCATAAAATGGGACAACCCGGGGTTGGATAGGTCAAGAAGAGTGCTTTCCCCCGACTGGGACAGGGCGAAGCTCTTTGACGCGCTGGCCTCGGGCTGGCAGGACCTCTACGACAAATCGCGGGGCGCCACTCCGCTGCTGGCCGAAACGGGAGGAAAATACGCCACCCGCCTTAAAGGCGCGGTGAAAGTTGATTTTAACAAAAACCTCCCTCCCGCCTTTCTTTTTAATTCCTATCGTTCAATGCTGATCCGCTCCAGGTATCCGGACGAAGCCCTTCCCCTTTCGGACCTGGCGCAGATGAAACCCGCCCAATTAAATTTCAGGCCGCCTTCTTTCCTTTACGGCGGCGGGTATCTGTATCCTTTAGGGGCCTACTACCTGGCGCTTTCAAAAACGGGGCTGATACGCAGGCTGCCCATGCGCCGGATGCTGGAAGAGCCGGACGCGCTGGGCCGGATTTATACCGCCGGCCGCTTTTTAAGCGCGCTTTCTTTCGCCGGGATCTGCCTTATGTGCTTTTTTATAGCCCGCGAGCTTTCCAATTTCAGCGCCGGGGCGCTCGCTTTTGCCGCCGCGCTGACCACCCCCGTGCTGCTGACGCATTCCTGCTACCTGCTCCCGCACGTCTGGTCCACGTTCTGGGCCATGGCTTTCATTTTTTTGTTTATCAAAGCCATGCAGGCCCCGCACTTTGACCCATTCGGAAAAACTGCGGGGCAGGCGCAAGGCCTGAAATTGCCGGTATTGTCGGGCGTATGCCTGGGTATTTCGGCGGGCAGTTACTGGAGCCAGCTCCATATACTTATTTTCCCGGCGGCTCTGCTGCTTTCCCTCGGAAAAGGCCTGCTCCGCAAAGACGTTCTTGTGAAGGCCGCCGCTGCGGCGGCCGGGGGCGCGCTTGTCTTTATCATGCTGAACCCTTACCTTCTGATAGAGTGGAGAACGGCGCTTATGGAATGGAAAACGGCGTCCGGGGCGGACCCTGGCGCCTTGCACCATGCCTACCCGGCAAAACTGGCGGCGCTTTTTACCAAAACGCTGCCAAGAACGATAGGGATAACCTGTACGCTGGCGGTCATTGGCGGCTATATCTGGGGACTGCTGTCCGGCAAGCCGGCCGTAAAAAGCCTGGCGGCGGCGTGCCTTATAATGGCCTTGCTGGTGGCGCCGGCGATACCGGCCGATATCCCCGCCTGGATACGCAGGTTCTTCCCGTGGCTTATGGTCAGCCTGCTGCTGTCGGCGGCGGCCTTAGAAGCCCTGCTTTCCCGCCTGAGCGGTTTCTGGAAGGCGCCGCTGCTCATCCTGTTCCTGCTGCCGGGCTCGCTGATGTCTTTCACCTACGCCTATAATTTCGCGCTGGCTTCCGGCCCCGGTTCCACTTTTTTCCGCATGGCCGACGAACTGGATGCGATGAAGCCCGACGGCAGGCTTGGGCTGCTGGAATTCCCACAGCCGGCCTACACACCGCATTTCCGGCTGGACAGGTGGCCGCTTCTTTTCGTCACCGCCGGCGGGCTCGCGTCCCTCGGCGGCCGCGAGCCCCCCCCGTACCTGCTGGTGACCTTCCACCAGAAGAACTCCGTCCTGAAGGTCCTGGACGACAAATACGAGCTTCTCAGGGGCTTTTACCCTGAACAGGTATTGGGCTTTAGAATAGACCCGGCCCTTAGCGCCGCGAATATCCCTGTAGAGTTATACAAACTAAAAGGGCCGGAGAAATAACCCGAAAATTGCAGCAATTTTCGGGTGTTCGTTCGCCTGTCAAATAACTATAGCCGTGTATTTTACATATGAACGCATATAATAATTTGCATCGCTGGTCAGAAAAGAAACCGAAAAAAATATTTTCCGCATTAAAGCTCCTGTCCAGATTGATTATGTTCGCCGCCTCCAGGGATTGGACGCGCAGGCTTGTGCGCCTGGCGTTTAAGCTTTTTAAGATAAACCGGGACATAGCGGTAAGGTCGGGCGACGGAGTCATATACGCGAATTCCGTGGATAGGCTGGCCGCGGCCTTGCTCTGGAAGCATTCGCTGCTGTCCGGCTTCGAATCGGAGATATATAAAAGCGCGGTCAAAAAAGGCGCGACCGTGCTTGAAATAGGCGCCAATATAGGCTTCTTCACGACGCTTTTCGCCAAACTCGCCGGAGAGAGCGGCAAAGTAGTCGCCTTTGAGCCCGACCCGGATAACTTCAGGCTTCTGGAAAAAAACATACAGGCCAATGATTGCAAGAACGCGGTATGCGTGCAGAAAGCCGTCTCAGACCGGACCGGGACCGGACGGCTTTACCTTTGCGAGGAACATCGCGGCGATCACAGACTTTTTGATTCGCGCGACGGCAGGCGGTCCGTGGAAGTGGAGACGGCCGCCATTGACGATTTTATGCCCGGGGGCGCCGTCGTGAATTTCATAAAGATGGACATCCAGGGAGCCGAATACCTCGCCCTGCAGGGCATGGAAAGAACAATCAAAAATTCAGGGCATCTTCTCATGCTCTGCGAGTTTTCTCCCGCCCTTCTGCGGAGAGCCGGCACCGACCCGCTGGAATTCCTAAAAAAGCTGGAGGCGCTCGGCTTCACGCTGAAATATCTGGACGAAGAGAAGAAATCCGCTGTCCCGGCCGGGACCGCGGAACTGCTGGGAAAATGCGAAGGCGAGGACTATCTAAATCTGTATCTTGAAAAATAAGCCCTGCGCGAAATAGCAGCATACCTTACTTATCACACCAGGTGTTTTTCGCAAGCGCGACGGCCTGTTTCAACTGGCGCGTAAGGTCGTACAGCGTCCTTATCTTCGCCAGCCGCCGGAAAATATACCGCGGGTTGAAATAAAAAATGGAAACGGCTTTTTTCCGGTATTGGAGTATTTCTTCCTTCGTAAGCCACTTGCTGGGCATCGCGATACTGCAGCCGGACTGATCCATCACGCTGAAATCCTTATCCACCATCCCCAGCGCTATGGCCTCGTCCCGTAGAGCGGTGTTCATCCGGGGAACGGCCACATTGAACGACGCGTAATCGAGCTTTATGGTTTTAAGGAGGCCAAGCGTTTGGGACATGGTTTCGTGATCTTCTTCCGGCAGGCCGATGATGAAAGTGCCCACCGTTTCAATGTCTATGCTGCGGCAATAATTGATGGTTAAAATTATCTGCTCCAGGCTATAGCCTTTCCGGTATTTTTTAAGTATTTCTTCGGAGCCGGATTCAACGCCGAAAATAATAGTGTGGCAGCCGGCCTTTTTCATAAGCTCCAGCAGGTCTGGAGCGACTACATCTACCCGCGAAAAGCATACCCACTCCAGATCCAGACCCTCCCTGATCATCTTGTCGCAGAGCTCCTTCGCCGCCACCGCGTTCGCCCCAAAGGTCTGCGTGTGAAAGAGTATCTCTTTAATGCCCAGCAACCTGATCTGTTTCAGTTCGTCTATTACAGCGTCCGCTTTTCTAATCTTAAAGCCCAGTGTGCCCATGATGCAGAAGCTGCAGGGATAGGGGCATCCGTAGTCGGTAAGCACGGTCGCGAATTTCTTACTCTTTATGAACGGATGGCGATAATTGTAACCGGCGAACAGATGATGCAGCGGAAGCGGTATATCAAACTGCCGATGCTCCGGTATTATTCTTGCAGGCAGGATCTTCCCGTTAGTGCGGATGAGCATGTTGTTTGCCGCCTCATGATCGCCGTTAAGATAGCTCACGATATCCGGTGTGGTAAAATCCAGCAGCAGCGCGTCCAACGGCGAATCGGCGCCGAGATAGTTTTCCCCGCCGTCCCTGAAGGCGTCGCCGATACCGACCAGTTTTACGCCGGGGCAGACCTCGCGGACCTTGCTTGCAAACTCCAGGTCTTCCTCAAGGCTGACCGCGCCGAAAAGGCTTATTATCGCGAACGGGGCAATGTTCCGCACGGCCTTAAGGGCTTCCTCCGGAGAAAGCTTCCCTGCCATCGCGTCTATAACGCGCACGTCGTATTCCGCAGCCAGGGTCCCGCTCAGCATAAGGAGGTCAACCGGGTGGGTTATATAATCAGCCTGCGAGACCTTGCTGCAGAAATAGTCGCGGATATAAAGATGTTTTCCGGGCGGGTTTAGCAAAAGGACTTTTTTCATTGTGCCAGCAATTTCGTTTCGATAACTTTAAAAACCTCGTCCACGGTTATCGCTTCCATGCATTTAGGCTTGCTCCAGTAACAGCGCACGGACTTGCGGTCATGCACATTGATGCACGGGCTGCACTCAATGTTCTTAAAGAACACAGCGTGCTTTTCGTCGGGAGAGCCGTAGAAAACCGGCGTTTCGGGGCCGAAGAAGGAAATGGTGGGGGTTTCCATCGCCACCGCCAGGTGGAGCGGGCCGCTGTCATTGGAGATGAATAACTTTGCATTCGCCAACAGGGCGGCGAGCTGCGTTATGGAGAGCTTTCCGGCGAAATTGACCGCCTGCGCCCGGCCGACAGCGTCGAGCGTCCCCTGCACGTACTCCCGGTCGGACCTGGAGCCTATGAAAACGACGCCCGGCCCGTATTTCTCAATGAGCCTGCCGACCAGACTGATAAAATTCCCGCGGGGCCATCTGCGCTCGGGGCATAAGTCGCCCGCGTTGACGTTCACGGCGATATAGCCGTCTTTTACCCCCGCTTCTCCCAGAAGCTTTTTTACCACGGCCATGTCTTGCGGCGACACGAATGGTTTGGCCATTGTTAATTGTTTCCGTTCTGGAAACCCTATATGCACGCCCAGGTTATAAAAATTGTCCATCACATGCCAGTACCTGTTAAAAGGCACCTGGATATTATGGATATCGCCCCGCCAGGTTTCCCAGGCGTGATAGCCGACTTTTATCTTTGCGAACGTCAGAAAAGTGACGATGGAGGAGAACCGGGTAAAGAACTCAAAGTCTATTACCATATCGAAACGCTGTCTCCAGAAATAAAGGACGGCGTTCATAAAGGTTTTCGCAAAACCGAACCAGCCCTCATCCAGGTTGACGGTTATGACGTCGTCAAAAAGTTTCAGGGATTCGCATATCTCCCTGTTCCAGCTGAGCGTCAGGAACACAAGTTTCGAATCCGGGTAGGTTTTTCTGAATTCTTTCATCGCCGGAGTAAGCAGCAGGATGCTCCCCAGTCCCCAAAATTTCATCGCCAGGGTTTTTTTGACCTCTTCTCTGCGCAACACGGTTCCCCCGCGGCCGGACAGCCGGTTCAGCAAAGTCAGAAAAAAACATATCACCAGTCCGGCGTATTTATCCAGAAATTTCAGGAAATTCAGTCTCACTAGTCGTCTCCGGGGCGATTTTTTCGCGCGCGTTCCTACTTCTTCAGCAGGTGCTGGTAATTTCTCAGCGCAAAGCCTATCGTTTTTAAGAAACTTCTCTTTTCGCTTTTAAGGAACACGTAAAAGTATATTGTACCAAACCACAGCCTGAATAGCGGATTCGGCGGGAGTTTTATAAGCAGCTTTATCAAAGGCAACGTCCAGGGCCACAGCACGGCGGTCTGGAAGAATTTGTGCAGGTTCTCCATCCGGCGTATCTGCGGCAGCTTTAGCCTGGAATCAATGAAAAACGAGCTGGAAATGGAGTCCGGGTTGAAATCCTTCTCAAGATAGCCCTTCTGCCGGGCGTATTGCGTCAGCGCGGTGCGGGGATACGGAGAGAATATTGAGCACCAGGGATAATCAGCTTTTACCCTGATGTTCATCCTGATGGTATTGAAGGCGTCATCCAGCGTTTCATCGGGAAGGCCGACGATGTTGTAGGTCCGGAACGTCAGCCCGGCTTCGTGCAGCAGGCGGGCGGCGTTATAGATATCCTTGTCTTTCAGGCGCTTGTTAAGGACGGTGTTCCGCAGGAATTCCGAGCCGGACTCTATGCCGAAAAAGACGGTTTTGCAACCAGCTTTCTTTAATTTAGCAGCGTATTTTTCGTCGGCACACACGATATCCGCCCGCACCAGACAGATGAAATCAAGGTCAATCTCTTTTTTATACGCCTCAAGGAAGCTGTAGAGCCATTTGCGGTTCACCCCGAAGACGTCATCGCAAAAATAAACGGTTTTGGCCTGATATCTGTCTTTGAGAACGCGCAGCTCTTCTATGACCTTATCTGCGTTCCTGACCCGCATGTGCTGTCCCCTGCCCCTGTACAGTTCCCTTATGCTGTCTTCAAAGCAGAAAGTGCAGTGGAACATGCAGCCCCGCGAAGTGAGGATGGTCCTTACGCTGCGGTCCGCCCCGGCTCCAAGCGCGTCGTAAAGGCCCCGGTCCGGAAACGGGTAAGCGTCCAGGTCCTGCTCGAGCGGCCTCACCTCGTTCTTAAAGACCTTGCCGTCCCGCTTTACATAAAGGTTCGCTATTGCGCTGAAATTCCGGCCGGTGTCCAGCGCGTCCAGCAGTTCCAGCGCCGCCTCTTCCCCTTCCCCCCGGCAGATAATATCCACGCCGTCCTCTTCTATGAATTCCGGGAAAAACGTGGGGTGGGCGCCGCCAAAAAGGGTGAGCGCTTTATATCTGTCCTTTAAAACTTTGGCGATATCGCGGGCCCAGCGGTGCGAGCCGGTCATTATGGAAAACCCGACCACATCCGGCTTAAAGGAGTCCATGACTTGCGCGAAATCGCCGGCTGTTTCCCCTACTGCAAGGGCGCAGGCGTGAGACCGCTTCACCATCGATGAAATGTACATCGGGCCCAGGAACTCATATTCAAGGTTTTGCAGAAAAAGCAGTTTTGCCATGGTTAAAAGTATGATACAAACTATGCGGGCACCGCCTAAAGCCCTGCCCCCGCCGGCGCATGCCTTCTACGCCGTTTCTATTTAAGCTGGGCCTGCTGAACCTGGCGACAATGACGCGTAAGCACGGCTTTGAGACCACCATCCTTGACGCCGCCGCCATGGAATGGGGCTATCCGGAAAGCCTTAGATTTATTATCGACAATCACTTCCAATACGTAGGCATTACTGCAGTCACCATTTCCATTTCCCATGCCGCGAAACTGGCCGCCCTCCTCAAGGAAGCCGACCCAGGACTGACGATCCTGATAGGCGGGCCGCATCTGACGGCTTTGCCGTCGGAAACCATGGCCTTGTTTCCCCATTTTGACATAGGGGTTATAGGCGAAGCGGACTACGCCATCGTAGAGCTGCTGTCGGCGCTGGAAGAGAAAAGAGACCCAGCTTCGGTCGGCGGGTTAATCCTGAGAACGGCTGACGGATTAAAAAGAACGCGGCCGCGGCCGCGCATTGAAAATATGGACGCCCTGCCGATGCCGGAGTGGAATCTGCTGCCGGACCTGGCCCGCTATTACTGCCCCCCCGTACACACCATCCAGCGCATCCCCGCTGCCCTGCTGGTAGCGTCGCGCGGCTGCCCCGGTAAATGCGCCTTCTGTGACCGCAGCGTGTTCGGCAATGTGCTGCGCGCCTACAGCGCAGAGTACACCTTTAAGATGATAAAGGACCTCTACGACAATTACGGCATCCGCGAGATACAGCTGCGGGACGACAATTTTACGGCCTACCGCAACAGAATGCTCCAATTATGCGCCATGCTTAAGAAGGAAAAGCTGGACATTGTCTGGACCTGCGCCGCCAGGGTGGACATGGTCAACCCCGATATCCTGAAGACCATGAAAGAAGCCGGCTGCTGGCAGATCTGGTACGGGGTGGAGAGCGGCTCGGACACTATCCTGAACAATATCCGGAAACACACCAACACGGCCCAGATCCGGAAATCCATGCAGATTACCCATGACGCAGGGATCAGTCCCTGCGGTTTTTTCATGCTTGGAAGCCCCGGTGAAACCATAGAAACCCTTGAACAGACCGTGCAATTCGCGCTGGACCTGCCCCTTGACGAGGCGCATTTCTCCTTCATGACGCCGTTCCCGGGCTCGCAGTTATATGAAACCGCCGGTCAATACGGCGCCTTCGACAACGACTGGGAAAAGCTACACGGCTGGCTGCCGGTATTCGTGCCGCGCGGCTTGACGGCACAGGATCTGGAGACGTATTCCAAGAAGGCCTTCCGCAGCTTTTATTTCCGCCCGCGCGTAATCTTGTCATATTTAAAGAAAATACGCAGCCTGCGGCATGTCAGGATATATTTGAGCGGTTTTCTGGCGCTTTTGGAATGGTTGCTGAAGAGCAAATCAAATAAAGTGAATTTTTAAAAGCCGAAAAACTTTATTTTAAGCATGATCAGGACTGCGGGGATGATATCGTATACTTTTATTTTCTTGCCCTTGGTTCTGGGCGAATATTTTACCGGCACTTCCGCGATCTTCATGCCGTATTTGCAAAGCTTGCTGACCACTTCAAAGTCAAACCCGATGCCCCGGCTCTGCGGGTCTATCTTCCTGACGGAAGCCGTCTGGTAGAACCTGTTGCCTATGACGTCCGTAAAATTCTTCCGGTAAAAAAGATTGGCCAGCGTGGTCGTGATGAGGGTGCCCAGATAGAACGGCCTTTCCTTAAGTATCATGAAAACAGAGTCGCCCTTCCTGGTCAGCAGCCTGGAGCCGAAAACCGCGTCCAGGCCCTCTTTCTCGGCCAGCTCCAGCATTTCGTACACGCAGGCGGGATCGTATTCTAGGTCGGAATTATGGACAAACAGGTATTCCCCCCGGGCCTGCCTGATGCCCGTTATCACCGACATACCGTAGCCGTAATTCACGGGCTGGTAAACTACCCTCACCGCACCATCTTTCAAACCGTTCAAGAGCTCGCGCGTTCCGTCAGTGGAGTAATTATCAACCACTATTATTTCTTTTTCCACCGCGATCTTCTTTGCGTCTTCGATCGCCCTGATTATCGTGTCTTTTTCGTTGAAAACGGTGACCACAACTGTCAGTTTCATATGTTTTTATCCTGAGTGGACGTTCATATCCTTTTCAGCACGTAGATCGGCTCGTTCGCCGGTGTAAGCGTAGAAGAAAGCTCCAGCGGCTCCCTGGTATTATGGAACCCTTTTTCCAGCCGGTAGAGTTCGTAAAACCGCTTTTCCTGCTCTTTGGTACGGGCGTATCTCTGGACATCGGAGTACACAAAATATTGAGGCTTATCGGCGTCACGGAACAATTCTTCAAGGCTTCCATACACTATCATCCTGTGCTTTGTAAATTTTACGGGAGGAAAAGTCCAGGGGATAATATCGTAAAGATGCCCGATACTGGCGGTCCCGGTGTTATCGTTTATCCACTCCCCCGCCTGCAACCGCGTGCTTGTCGCAGCACGCGAGTCATTGACGCAGTACGTCCTAAACCTGAACGCGTCGGCCACACTGACTAGCGCGCAGGCAAGGACAAGCGCCCTGAGCCAGGCCTGCGGCTTTTTCTTCTGTCTTAATATTTCGACCGTATAGAAAAAGCTCAGCGGCAGGATAAAGGTTGCCCACCGGATGTCCGCCGGGAGGTTGGGCAGCCTGTAAACCATCGGCGAGACCAGCAGAATAAGCAGTAGCAGCATAAAGTTGAACGCGCCGGTAATTTTCCGGTAATACACTCCGATACAAGCGGCCGCGATGAACAATACCGAGGGCAGTATCCCCAGCCCATACCTGAAAAAATTATAGATAGATGTCATGCCGCCGGATACATGAAGGGTTGACGACACATATTTCATCTCCGCCAGCAATTCCTGCGGCGAAAGGACGTAATACGGGTTCAGCATCAGCAGCCCGGTCCCGAACAGCAGGGTGCCGGCAGCCAGGTCTTTCGCCGCGACTTTCATTTCAGGCCGCGCCTCCAGGCTGTTGCGCAGATATGCCATAAGCGGGAACAGCGTAAGAATGCTTGTGGTCAGCGCTATCCCGGCTACCACCCCGCACAGGAACATCGCGCCCCGGAAATACCTGGCGTTTTTTGTGTCAAAGAACCGGTATGAGGCCATTATGCACATCGTGGAAAACGGCAGTAGATAAAAATGGGGTTTCAGGATCTTGGACCACAGAACTATCATCGGGCTCGTGAAACACAGCAAAGCCAGAATCGCGGGCCAGAACAGGGTCCCGATCAGTTTATATTCAAACAGGACCAGCATCAGGATGCCCAGGGTCCCCATGAGCGCGCTTAGCGCCCTGCCGGAGGTATAAAGCCCGCCCATATCGTCCGGATTGCGGAAGTAATGCCGCATGTCGGGGACCAATTTCACCGCTTTTACCCAGCTCAGGGCTTTATACCAGGCCGCCAACGGATATATATATCCCCCCCCGTAAAAAAAGAAATGGGGGTTGAAATCCAGCTTGGACGGGTTCATGTTGGATAGCCCGTTAAAAACCGCGTTCTCATCAGGGTTATGAGAGCATAAGAAATAATGCCGGAGGTAGTTGGAAAAGTAAAAAGTCACCCCGTCCTTAGCGTAGTCCACCACTATCCTGTCTTTGGCCTTAAATTCGTCATTCCTATAGGACGGGGAGGCGAACACGGCGCTTTTTGTGTCCTTGTATACCAGATTTCTCGCCTTCACCAGGCTGTCGTAGAAATCCTCATTTTTCAGCCCTTCGTCCATGGCCAACGCCATCCTGCCGCTCGACGGAACGCCCCAATCTATCCCGTCGAACACGAAGAACCAGGATAGCGCGCAGACCAGGCAGATCAACAGGCCTCTTTTCATATTTTCGCCGCCCATATGGCTCCAACCCAGTATAATTTATTTCCGCCTTGCCGGGCAAATATATACCTGCCGCGGAAAATCCCGGATAGCGGCGCGACGCATTGAATTTTCAGGATTCTTGATGTATACTATCAACAAGGGGTTAAAGGGCGCGATACGAGCCGGGGAGATTTTTGGTGCGTTTAAATAAATGTTTATGAAAAAGATCGGATTATTTTTCCTCGCTTTTGCGCTTTTATCTGCGGTTTATCCCGATTCAATTCCCGCTGAAACCAGTAAAAATGCTCCCCCCCCCCTGAAATCTGATTGTCGGAAAGCCGCCGATTCCGGCAAGAAACAATCCGCAACAAAGAAAATCTGTTCCTCCTTCGCCGGCATTCTCACAAATGAAATAGGAAAGACCGCAAATAAGACCAAATTAGATATTCTTAAAGGCGGTTCGAAATACGTCAACGAGATATGTGATCAGGGCGGAACCCCGGATCTGGCAAAAATGACAAAAGGCCTTCCTGAAAAAGATAAATTAAGGATTTCGCAAAAAACAAGTTCGGCGCTTTTTGACGGCAAAGCGGATCTCCCAGACGAAGATGTAAACTCCAACCAGACTGCGACTTTCGGCGCCGGCGGCTGGGTAACCGATTTAAAAACCTCTGAGCCGGACCTAAATAAAATCAGCCCCGTCACAGACTTCAGCCTGAGCGGCACAAAACTGTCCGGGGAAACGCCGGGTCAGGCGGCAACAAAGCAGTCCTCCAGTCTATCGGCATCCGTTTCGTCGGCAAAATCCCCGGCTGATACCGCTGCGTCCGCCGCAGAAAATCAACCGCCGGCTGAGGCAGGCAAAATTGCACCATTTGATTTACAACGTAAATGTCCTAAACCATGCTGGTGCGATAAAGACCTTTATGCAGATTACACGACTGATATAAAAGTGTGCGACAGTAAATGTGAGATATTATGCGAAGGGTATTCCACAGACGGCGGGGCCGGCGGTTCCACTTTGGGCAAGTTAATAAAACGCTTCAGAGACTGGATGGCAGGTATTTATCACTGGCTTAAAGGCGACAAGAAGTGCGGCGAGACCTGGTACAATCCGGACAAACAATGCTGCGTGAACGGAACAACAATTGTTACGCTGTGCGGCGGAAAGTGTTATGACCCCGTGACGGAATACTGCGAAAACGACACGATATGCGAGAACACGTGTTCGGCGGGGGTTATCAGCGCCTCCCCGGCTCCGACAAACGGCGAGGTCGAAACGGCCACGCTGTCGGTATCAGGCGAAAAAGGCGACGCATTGGGCTGGTCGGCAAGTCGAGGAACCCTGACACCTTCGGCGGATAAAAAACAGGCCACCATCACCAGCATGGAATCCGGCAAAGTCATGGTCACCTTCGGAAGTAAAAACTGCAGCAAATGCCGTACAAGCATCACCGTTGCTTTTGTCAAGGTGACAAGCATTAAACCTGACCGCATGTTCACTATGGTGTCACCTCACAAAACCGTAACATTTACTGTTACGACCGAACCTGTTGGGCCTGTATATATGAAATTGGTCAATGAACTGTTTCCTGAAGCGGACCCTGAGGTTGGAGAAAAGGCGATGCCGCCGCTAAATTCAATAACATTACAATCTCGTTGGGACGACGGAACTTTTATTTATAAATTCGACCAAACAGGAAGAGTTAGAATGCGTGCAAAAGCCGGCAAATACGATAAAGGCATTCCTAGCGGTAGCATAGAAGTTCTTCTCTTTTAATGGAGTAAACAAGCTGTCAATTTTTTAAGGAAAGCAAATTATGAAAATTAAAAAAACATTAGTCATAATACCGACTATTGTCGCCATAATACTAATCATTTTCGCCATATTGAAAGTTTCATCTACGCGCCGGGGCAATAATAAAAACACAGATAATGCAATTATAAGACCTGGTGAATTTCATGGCAACGAGTTGGACAAAAAAATGGATTGTATATTGGATAATGTTGATTTGCTTGATTTTGTCAGTATGTCACCGAAGGGATGCCCTATGTCTCAAAGACTGGCTTTTGGCATAGAAGTAAAATTTTCTTTCCGTGAAAAAGAAGAGGAACAACTTCAACGGTTTTCACTTAATGCCTTTTCCACGGCTAAACGAAAAATATTGGATGAAATTATGCGACGCAATCCCGGCTATTATTGGATGGAAAAAGACGGCGTTGTAAATATTCAACCGTATAAGTCTAACGCCGATTCTCCGGCTGTCTCACCGCTTGATATGACAATCCCTGATTTTAATGTCCATAAAATCACGGTAGATTTAGCTGTGGAATATTTAGTGCGCATTGCGATTGAGCATAATATCCCGGTTACAACTTTTCTGCGGGAACTGGCCCTCCAAAAAGGATTCCCCGTTCCGGATTCGGGGAAACTTAAGCATCCGGAATATGCCAGTCCTGAAGAAATTATAAATGTGGTAATTCCTCATCAAGTAAGTATTCGGGATTGTTTGAATGCCATAGTGTCGGCCAATCCACCGGCAGGTTGGTTGGCAATGAAATATAGAGAGAAAATAGCTTTAAAGGCGTCCAGTTTTAAAATCTATAGCTATAATAATAGGCCAGTCCCCAAAAACTTACTTTCATTAAAATAACGGACGTTCCGTTTAAAGACCTCGGGACGGATTTCCTGCTGGTCAACACTGTCCCCATAGCCGCGCTGCTGGCGCTGATAGTCTTTCTTTGGCTTACCCGCGTCCTGGACTGGCGGTTCGCCCGCCTGCTGGTGATAACGGCGGCACTGGGCAATACGGTCTATCTCGGTTTCCCCGTCGTTTCCATGCGCCTCGGGGAGCAGGCCCTCGGCTATGCGGCCGTGGCCTCGTCGGTGCAGAGCATCCTGATCTTCACGCTGGGATTTTTGCTGATAAACGTGATATGCGAGGGGAGCTGCCCCGTGAAGGCCGGCTTCAGGCGTCTGGTCCTGCGCAACTTCGTGTTGTGGGCTTCCGTTTCGATGCGGACCTCGTCTCGCAGTCCATAGTGTTCACCACTCTTATCTTCTTCCCCCTCCTCTACCTCTACGATTGGGCCATGCTGCTGCTCCTGTAAGGAGCCCTGAAATTAAATTTTGCACGTGAGTGGGGCTGCGGCAAAAAAGATATAATAAACAGCAGCGGAACGGCGGACATTTACGACTATGGACAGGATATTCAACTGGGTCAAAAGGGAAAGAAATTACGTATTCCTTTTGCTGTTCGCGGGCCTGGTCATACGGATCTTTTACGTGTGGCTGGCCGGCGGCGTCCTGCCGTGGACAGATATGCAGAGATATGACGAGGCCCGCCTGGCCATCCTTCACGGGCAGAAATACGCGGCGGACTGGCCGCCGCTCTACCCGCTGTTCCTGGCGGCGGTATCGTTCCTGTTCGGGGAAAGCCATCTGCCGCTGTATATCGCCCAGGCCGTCCTCTCCGCGCTGACCTGCCTTTTTATATATCTCATCGCGGACAGGACCTTTGGCAAAACCGCCGGCCTGCTCTCGCTGGTTATTTCGTGTTTTTACGTGGATATGGTCTGGTATCCGGCCGTCCTGCTGGCTGAAACCCTCGGCCTCCTCCTACTGTGCGCCGTGGTATACCTGCTGCTGGACCGGCGCTCCCCCGTCCTGGCCGGGATATTGTTCGGCCTGACCTGCCTTACGAAGGGCGTCTATCTGATAACCTTCCCCGGGCTGCTGCTGTGGCTCATGCTCAGGCCGGGCAAAAAGGAGGCTGCCGCGGCCGTCTTGAAGTTCACGGCTTTCACTTTCCTGACCATCGCCCCGTGGACCGTCAGGAATTATTACGAATACAAAGGTTTCGTGCTGCTCGCTCCGCAGGACGGGCCTTCGATCTTCCTAGGCCATAACCCGTCAGCCACCGGCGGCGCCGACTTCTTCTTTGTCAACAAGGATTACGGCAAGTGGTTCACGGACGATTCTATATCCGTGGTGGAAAAAGGGCGCATAGCAAAGAAAATGGCGCTGGAGTATGCGCTCAGCCACCCGCTCAGGGAAGCCCAGCTTTTCTTCCTAAAGCTTTCCAAATACTGGTCGCTGAGGACTCATTTTGATATTAACAACGGCCCCTATCCGCTGAAAACGCCTTTCTTTTTCCTGAGCATCATAACGCATATTTTTCTTTTCCCGGCTTGTTTCCTGGGCGCGGTCTTCTCTTTAAAGGATAAAAACGCCTTTATCTCCACCATTATCATATCCGTCAACACGCTGGCGTTCACGACGCTGTTCTTCGCCTCCGGCCGGATGCGCTACCAGCTTGCGCCGTTCATAATAATTCTGGCCTCTTACGGCTTGCGCATATTGCCGGAGATCGCCGGCAAGCTCAGGGGGCCGGCCGCGGGGGGCATTTCAAAGAAGCTTGCGGCGGCAGCGGCGCTGACCTTCCTGCTGTACGCCAATTTTATCTATCAGGTAATAGAGAAGCACAAGGATATCGCAAACAGGTTTCAGTAGCGCTAATCCGAGTGAACGAGGACCCGAAAATTGCGGCAATTTTCGGGCTAAACCATGTGCGGAATTTGCGGCATATACAATTTTGACGGCCGGCCGGCGGACCAAGCCCTGCTGAAAAGGATGTGCGACCTGATGCGTCACCGGGGCCCCGACGCCGAAGGTCTCTATCTGAACGGCAGCATCGGGCTGGGCATGCGCCGCCTTTCGATAATAGACCTTAAGACCGGGGACCAACCCGTTTATAACGAAGATAAAAACCTCGCCGTAGTGATGAACGGGGAAATATACAACTATATTGAATTGCGCCGGACCCTGCTGGAAAAGGGGCATCGTTTTTCCACCACTTCCGACACGGAAGTGATCATTCACCTTTTTGAGGAGTACGGCGAAGCCTCCTTCGCTATGCTGAACGGGTTTTTCGCTTTTTCCATTTATAATTCGCGCACGCGGGAACTTTATGTCGTAAGGGACCGGTGGGGCATTAAGCCGCTCTACTTCTCCAGTGAAGGCTCAGGGCTCGTGTTCGGGTCGGAAATCAAGGTTTTCAAGGCGCTGAACCGTTCCTTCGCGCTGGACCACGCCGCTCTCTGGGATTATTTCAGCTACGGCTATCTGCCTGCTGCGGAAACGATGCTGGCCGGCGTAACGCTTTTGGCGCAGGGCTGCTATTTTAAAGTTTCCGCCTCCGGCGCGGCGGCCGTCAAACGCTACCATCAGTTCGAACGCAAGCCGGAATGGGCGAACCTGTCCCCGGAAGACGCCAGGGAGATCTTCTTTAAGAAAGCGGAGAACGCGGTAAAGATCTCGCTCAGGAGCGACGTGCCGGTGGGGCTGTTCCTGAGCGGAGGCCTGGATTCCAATATCCTGCTGTACGAGGCCCGCAAGCACATGCCGGGGTTGATATCTTCCTATACCGTCGGCTTCGAAGGCTCCTCTTTCGATGAATCGGCGCTGGTCAGGAAACTGGCGGACGAGTACAGGCTCAAAGCGACTTTCCTTACCTTAACGCCGGACTGGATCAAGGCCAACTTCTCCCGGATCTCCTGTTTTCACGATTCACTGGCGGTAACCCCGTCGCTGCTGCCGCTGGAACTGCTTAGCGAAACCGCGGCGAAAAGCCTTAAGGTGGCGCTTAGTGGCTCCGGCGGCGACGAATTGATGCTGGGCTACCCCACCTACCAGGCGGATATCCTGTGGCGCTGGTTCAGCCGCCTCCCGGCAGTCGTAAAAAAAGCCTTCGCCGCGTCGGCGGAGCTGGTCCCGCACCAGCCGGGCAGGCTCCCGTTAGACTATAAGCTCAAAAAATTCGCGGAAGGCCTCTTCTTCCATTTTGAAAAAGCCCACTATTCCTGGCGCACCATTCTAAGCGAGCGGGAAAAGGATTCCCTGCTGTCCCCGGACATTTTCCCGACCCCCCGCCGCGACAGCGCGCAGGCGTACGAGCAAGCCTTTGCCGAAGCGCCGCAGTCCTGGCACCCGCTGGACAGGGCGTCCTTCGCGGACATCCATGTGTGGCTCTCGAACATGGGCCACCTCCAGTCCGACACATTCACGATGTGCAATTCGCTGGAGATGCGGCCGCCGCTGCTGGAGAACGAGCTGGCGGAATTCCTTTTCTCGCTGCCGCGCGAATTTAAAATGCGCGGCATGACGACCAAAGGGTTTTTCAGGTATTGCTATAAAGACAAGATCCCGCCGTATATTCTCTCGCAGCGGAAAATGGGTTTTCACGTGCCGCTGGCGCAGTGGTTCCGGGGCGAATTAAAGGATTTCGCCTCCGGTTACCTGTTTTCCGGAGGGAACGCGAACAGGTACTTCAGGCGGGAAGAGCTGGAGAGCATCTTCCGGGAGCATTTGGACCTGGGCGCCGATAACAGTTTCAAGATATTTAGTATAATCTGTTTTTTAGAATGGACAAAACAGTATAAAGGCATGGTAAAACTATGAAACTGATCGTGCAGATCCCGTGTTACAATGAGGAAGAATTTCTGGCTGCGGCCATAAACGATATTCCGGAACGAATTGAGGGAGTGAGCAGCATAGACGTCATCGTGATAGATGACGGCAGCAACGACAGGACGGTCGAAGTCGCGCGGGCGCATCCCAGGGTGAAAAAAGTCGTCCAGCTGCCGTACCACCAGGGGCTGGCCGCGGCGTTCCGGGCCGGGATAGAGGCCGCGCTGGACATGCAAGCGGACATCGTGGTCAACACGGACGCGGACAACCAATATCCCGGCAGGGAAATACCGACGCTGATAAAACCGATAATAGAGAACCAGGCTGAATTCATCATCGGCTGCAGGGACATAGACAAGATAAAACATTTTTCCTGTTTTAAAAAGTTCGCGCAGAAGATGGGAAGCAGGGTCGTTTCCTCCATCTGCGGCCGGCAGATACCGGATGTCACCTCGGGGTTCCGGGCGTTCAACAGGAGCTGCGCGCTCTGGATAGACGTGATAGCCAGCCATTATACTTACACCCTGGAAACGCTTGTCCGGCTTTCCAGCCAGAAAGTGCGGATGGCGCACATAACGATAACAGCCAACCCCCCGGTCCGCGGCTCCCGGCTGATGGGCAGCGCCTTTGAATACATCGTAAGGTCCCTGGTGGATATCCTGACGCTTTTATATATCTACTCGCCGCTCAGGGTGTTCATCTTCCTGGCCGCTTTTTTCGGCCTACCGGGACTGTTCCTGATAGCCAGGTTCGTTTATTATTATTTCATGGTCTCCGTGCAGCAGAACCTTCCAACCGGCTATGAACAGTCGCTGACGATAGGCGTCGGTCTGCTGATAATCGGTTTTTTCATGCTGCTGATGGGTGTCATTTCAAACCTTATCCATACCAATCGGAAAATACTTGAAAGGATACTTTTCCAGCTGCACAAGAAAAACCGCATATAATTTTTTCTAGTTCTTTCCTGACCAGCGATGCAAAATTTTACAGGCGTTTATTGGTAAAATCTATGGACCCAAAGCTGGTAAATAAGCGAACGAGTACCCGAAAATTGCATGGACATTTTTATCTATACTGCTATCAATGAAAAACGATTTTAATTGCAATTTTCGGGATAAAACGCTGCTCTGGCTGGCCGCGATCATAATCGCCCAGCACCTGCTCTTCCTGGCTTTTTTCCCCCCAATCCTGGAACCGGACTCCGTTTCCTATATTTCTCTCGGCCGGCAGCTGGCCGACACTTTCAGTTTTGAATCCGGAAGACGGCTGCCGGGTTATCCGGCGCTGCTGGCGCTGTGCTACGGCCTTTTCGGGCAAAGCCAGATGCCCGTCGTAATATTCCAGCATCTCCTTGGGCTGGCCATCTATTTCATGTTCCTGCCGCTGGTTCCGGGAAGACGGGCGAAGATATTTTTTTCGAGCTTCGTTTTCTGCGATATTCTTTTCACCAGCTATCAGCACGCGCTGCTGCCGGAAACGGTCTTCGCGTTCCTGCTGTGCGCGGCGGGCTTTGAGTTCCGGAACTACGCAACGACCGGAAAAGGGCTCCACCTGCTACTTTGCGGGACACTGCTGGCTGCCGGCACATTCATGAAGCCGGTACTGAAGCTTTTCCCCTTCCTGATCCTTCTGCTGCTGCTTGCCGGACGCCGAACCACGCGGCAGAAGCTGGCCGCCTCCGCTTTATTTCTCTGTGTTCCGCTGCTCTCCGTCTGGGCGTGGAGCTACAACAACTATCGCCATAAAGGCGTCTTCGCGCTGCTGCCGTTTGAAAGCGTCCATTATGTCGGCCGTTTCGTCACGCACCTGGAGTTCCCCGAAGGGAGCTTCGCGCGCCGGGCTTTCCTGGATAAAATAGCGGCTTTCCCGCCATCCATGCCTATAGAGGCCCAAAGAAGGCTGGCCGCCTCCGTGATAGCGGAGCTGAAGCAGGAAAAAAACCTGAACGACGGGGAGATAAACGCCGAATTCGTCCGGATAGCGAAATTGAGCATGCTCCGGCATCCTTTCATTTACGCGAAAGAGACCCTTATTGAAGCATTCTATTTTTTCTTTTCCGCGCATAACCTGTACGCTAAATACGCGCTTAAAGACAGGCTTCTTTTTTCGGTGAAGGACGGCCTGCGGAACAGGCAATACCTGAGCGTCCTGCTGAAAGTGGGGGTAAGCCTGCACCCGCTTTACTGGCTGATGTTCCTGCTGGCCGTTTATTTTACCGTCTGCAACTGGCGCGCCATTATCTCCGGCTCCAACCCGCTGCTTAATTACGCTTATGCCGCGATATTCTATATCACCGCGCTGAGCTGCCTGGTCAATGAAGGACTGTCCCGCTACCGGATGCCGCTGCAGCCTTTCATGATATTGATGGCCACGCTGGCGCTTGAGCGGCTGTTCGCCCGAAAAATTCAGTTGAATTTTTCGGGAAGGCTAAAGGATGAGGGATAAAGGCTAAAGGGCGCAAAGAGGAGACTTGCCGAAGTGAAGATCTGCTATTGGGGCACCTACGACAGCGGCTATCCGAGGAACCGAACCATTATAGCCGGCCTGCGCAAAAACGGCGCGGAGGTGACGGAACTTAACGAGCCCCTGTGGAAAAGCACGCGGGAAAAACTCAAAAGGGCCTCGGCCTGGTGGAAGAACCCCGGCTTTCTTTTGCGGTGGCTGGCGATCTATTTCAAACTGGCTTTCAGGTTCCTGCGCGAAAAGGACGTGGACGTTCTCTTTGTGGGGTATTCAGGCCATTTTGACATGTTCGCGGCAAAAATTTTGAGCGCGGCGGCCGGGATCCCGCTGGTTTTTGACGCTTTCCTGTCGTTGTACGAAGCGTTCACCGTGGATAGGTCCACGCTGGCCCCCGGAGGCTTCAGGGCGAAACTGCTTTATTGCGTGGATAAATATTCTTGCGCGCTGGCCGATGTTGTGCTGCTGGACACGAACGCGCATATAGATTATTTCTGCTCGACCTTCAAACTGCCGCGCGAGAAGTTCAGGCGCAGCTTCATCGGCGCCAGCGAAGACGCTTTTCAGCCGGCGCCCCCCGGCCCCGGGAAAAAGCCGTTCCTGGTCCTGCATTTCGGCCGGTACATCCCGCTGCACGGCCTTAAGCACATCGTGCGGGCGGCCAAGAAGCTGGAAGCCGGGCAGGACATCCTTTTCCGCTTCATCGGCTCCGGGGAGGAATTTGAACCAACCTTGAAGCTGGCCGTGGAATTGGGCCTGCGGAGGACGGAATTTATCCGGTTTCTTGAGCCGCCGGAACTGATAAAGCATATAGCGGAAGCTGACCTCTGCCTGGGCGTATTCGGGGAAACGGCTAAAGCCGCGCGCGTAATACCGAACAAGGTCTACGAGGCGATGGCGATGGGCAGGCCGGTGCTGACCGGCAGGTCCCCGGCGGCCGCCGAACTGCTGACCGACGGGGAGGACTGCCTGCTTTGCGCCATGGCCGACCCGGACGCGCTAGCCGCTTCGATACTGCGTCTGAAGAACGACGACGGGCTGCGCCTCAAAATAGCGGAAAACGGGCACAGACTTTTCAAAGAAAAAGCCTCCGCCGCGGCGCTGGGAAAAGAGATAATAGAGATGCTGGGAACGGGCGAAAACGGAAAAACATTTTTAAGATAGAGAACGGAGGCCGAATTTATGGGAAAATGTCTTGTCACCGGCGGGGCCGGGTTTATCGGCTCCCATGTCGCGCAGGAGCTTATTGACTCCGGCCGCCAGGCAGTGATCCTGGACGACCTGAGCGGCGGCTGCGCCGATAATGTTCCGGCCGGAGCTGTCTTCATAAAAGGCAGCATCCTCGATACGGCGCTGGTCGGCAAAATCTTCGCGGAGCATGGCATAGAATATGTTTTTCACCTGGCCGCGTACGCCGCTGAAGGCCTGAGCCATTTCATAAAAAAATTCAATTACGAGAACAACCTGATCGGAAGCGCGAATCTGATCAACGCGTCCGTCAACTACGGCGTGAAATGCTTCGTCTTCACCTCCTCTATCGCGGTCTACGGCGAGAACCAGCTGCCGATGACGGAAGACCTGGTCCCCCTTCCGGAGGATCCTTACGGTATAGCGAAGCTGGCCGTGGAGCAGGATCTGAAAGCCTCAAAAAGGATGTTCGGTCTGGATTACGTTATTTTCCGTCCGCACAATGTTTATGGTGAAAGGCAGAACATAGGCGACCGCTACAGGAACGTCGCCGGCATCTTCATGAACCAGATCCTACTGGGCGCCCCGCTGACGATCTTCGGCGACGGCACGCAGACCAGGGCTTTCACTTACATTAAGGATGTTTCGCCGCTTATCGCCGCTTCGGCGTTCATGCCCGACGTTTACAACGAAGCGTTCAATATAGGGGCGGATCGGCATTCCACCGTGAACGAGCTGGCCAGGCATGTCCGCGAAGCCATGTCGGCCCCAGATCACCCGGTCAGCCACCTGCCGGAGCGCAAGGAAGTGAAACACGCCTTTTCCTCGCATGACAAGCTTAACAAAGCGTTCGGCTACCAGCCAAAATATTCCCTCGCCCAGGGGATAAAAGCGATGGCCGAATGGGCTAAAACTTCCGGCAGCAGGGCCGGCGGCAGTTTTGATAACATAGAAATAAGGAAGAACCTGCCCCCGAGCTGGGCAAAATAAACCATGACCCCGAACGCGGAGTACCTCTGGATGCCGGGCCCCAGTTACCTGTGCAGACGCTACCTGGCGCTGGAAATACTGGAAGAAATAAAACCTGCAAGCGTACTGGAAATCGGCTTCGGCAGCGGCGACCTAATCCGGATCCTGAACGGCAAAGGGTACAAAGGCGCGGCGATAGATTTCAGCGAAGACGCCTGCGCTCACCTGCGCGGGCAATACGAAGGGAAAGAGCTGAACTTCAGGATAGAAGCGGCACCGGAGACGGAACTTGCCGCCTGGCGGGAAAAGTTCGGCCTGGTCATGGCCTTTGAAGTGCTTGAGCATATTGAAAACGACCTCCAGGCGCTGGCCAGGTGGCGCGGCCTGGTCGCGGAGGGCGGATTTATGCTGCTCTCCGTTCCCGCGCACGCGGAGAAATACGACGCCGAAGACCTCGCCGCCGGCCATCTGAGAAGGTATGAAAAGCAGGAGCTGATAAAAAAGCTGACCGACTCGGGTTTCAGGGTCCTGAAGCTGTATTCTTACGGGTACCCGCTGCTGAACCTTTCAAAGAAAGCGCGGAGTTTTTTCGCGGCGAAGAAAGCGGCGGAGCCGGCCAGCCCGGAGCAGCGCAGCAAAGAGATAGGCAAAGGCCTCGTTTTCTGGCGGGCTGGAAAATATCTGTTCAACGACATCACGCTGTTCCCCGCTTATATTTTGCAGAAACTTTTTCTGAATTCGGACCTGGGAGACGGTTATCTTGTCCTTGCTGAAAAGCGGGACGAATCAAATGCCAATGTTTAAAACCGACACACTCATAATCGGCGGCGGACTGGCGGGACTCTCCGCCGCGAAAGCCCTTGAAGGCAAAAAGAACTACCTGCTGGCCGAACGTTCTCCGCGCCCGGGAGGACTGGCCGTGACGGTCGGGAAGGGCGGCTTCCTGTTTGATTATTCCGGCCACCTGCTGCACCTGCGCTGGCCGCGCACTAAGGCCCTTATCCTGGCGGCGCTCAAAGGAAATTGCGTCACGGTCAGGCGCGACGCGCGCATCTACGCGCATAAAAGCTGGACGCCCTACCCCTTCCAGGTCAACCTGTCCGGCATGCCGGACAGGGTAAAATCCGAATGCGTGCGCGGCTTCCTCAAAGCCTACGCCCCCAAGCTTCAGTCTTCAGCCCCCGGCCTTCAGCCTTTAGCCCTCAGCCTTCAGCCTGAAGTTTTCAGCCGCTGGACAAAACGGGTTTTCGGCGAAGGCATATCGCGCCATTTCATGCTGCCCTACAACGCCAAGCTCTGGCAGTACCCGCTTGAGCGCCTTACCACAGAATGGTGCGGCCCCTTCGTGCCGCTGCCCAAACCCGAGGAGGTGCTCCAGGGCGCTTACGGCAGGCGGCGCGACGGCCTCGGCTATAATTCTGTCTTTCACTATCCTAAGCGCGGAGGGATAGGCGCGTTGGCCGACGCCCTGGCCGCCGGAGCGGGCGGCCTGCGCCTGGGGCTCGAAGTTGAAAGCGTAAATCTTAAAAAGCGGGAAGCGGTAATAAGGCATTTCGGCCCGGTAAGTTTCCGCAGACTTATAAACACCTCGCCATTGAACGAGTTCATCGCCCGAACGAAAGACGCGCCGGATAAGGTAAAGAGGGCGGCGGCCAAACTGCGCTGCAATACGGTATATGTGCTTAACCTGGGCGCGCGCGGCGTCAGGTCAAACATGCATTGGGGCTATTTTCCCGAAGCGCGCTTTCCATTTTACAGGGCGGGCATAGCCACTAATTTTTCAAAAAAGCTGGCGCCGAACGGCTGCGCGACTTTCTACATTGAAATAGCCACCGACGGAAGGGCGCTTGACCTGGCCCGCGCCGAAACGGAAGTCCTGAAAGACCTTAAGGCCTGCGGCCTAATAAAGACCTCCGGCCAGGTAATAGAAAAGCTCTGGCTTAAAATATCCTGCGCCTACGTGATATACAACCAGGAGCGGGTCGCAGCCCTGCCCGTAATTTTCGACTGGCTTAAAGCCAATAAAACCGTCTCCGTAGGCCGCTACGGCGCCTGGAAGTATTCTTTCATGGAAGAAAGCATTAAGGAAGGCCTTGAAGCCGCGGAAAAAACACTGACCTGACCCCTTTATCGCGGGGAGCCGGAGCCGGCTGTTTCAGCCGTTAGCCGCTGCGGGTTCCATGCCGAATTTCTTTACGTTTAAATTCAACGGCAGCAAGCATAACAGAATAACGTAGACCGGCACAGAGTACCTGGGATCACACCATATCATGGTATGCTGCGACCAGTACACCATATAGAAGACAACTAAAAAGCCCAGCGGCGAGCGCAATTCCCCCCTGACCAGCTGGAAGCAACGATAGAAGAGTACCAGGTAGAGAGGCAACACCAGCACGAACCACCATGCGTATGCCGTGATTTTCCAATAGCGCTGCGAGGGAGAGAGCGGGGAAGTATACCAGTTCCCGTAAAAGTCCGGAAAAGTGAAATACACAGTCCCGACAATTGGCCTCTCAAAAAGAAAATATGTGACGTCTTTCCACACGAAAGGCAGCAGCTTATCGAATTTTTGGGAATCTGAAAGGCCCTGCGCGTTCATCTCTTTTATTAACAGTCTCGCTTCCTCAAATTTTGCATCACCGCTGTGCGGGCTTAACTTATATGTATTTGCGGTAAATAACTCCAGCATACATGCCCCCTGGGCGTTAACCAATATCAGCTTGTGGAAATGCCTGTAGTTCCTTATCGCCCAAGGGGTCATTGTCGCCGCGAACATGAGCAGCAACACGCCCGCCTGCCTCTTGGAAAGACGGACGGTCCCGGGCATGAAGCTGCCCGCGGCCAGCAAGATCGGGCCTATCCACGACGGGACTTTTGAAAGAGTAAGTACGCCCCAAGATACGCCGGCCAACGCCGCGGTATTCAGTTTATTGGAGCGCAGCGCCCTCACGCTCAAAAGTATGGAGAGTGTGGTAAAGAGCGCCATAGTCGGCTCCAGGAGCGAGTGGGTTATTCTCGCGAGATGCGCAGGCGCTATAGCGAGCCATGCCGTCAGCAGCATTGAGAAGCGCAGCGCCCCGAATATTTCCATAAAGAGGAGAAACGCTACCGCGCAAGTCAACGAATGAACGAACGCCTGGTAATAATAGGCCGAATCGTAAGATGTCTCACTGAGTTTAAACCACGCGCCAAGCATGAGGGGAAACATGGGCGGCCTGAGGACAGCCGGAGTCTTCCCGTCTGCGGAGAATCCATTTCCCGCGGCTACGTTGGCCGCTAACGTATAATAGTCATCAGAATCCGGGTTATTTGCCGATGCTGAATATTCCGCCTTTCCGTTAACGGATAAGGTATGCGGCAGCAAACTTTTATAGAAAATACAGACAGCGAACGTGCAAACCGCTACGGCCATGAAATATTTGGTCAGATTCATTATTACTCTCCCTTTTACCTGAGGCGCCGGAAAAAACTCATTACGATATTGTCCTGCCGCAGGAGGTATTTTACTATTATCCTTATAAACGTCTTCAACACCAGCCGGATGACGCACACGGTCCCGGGCCGCCCTTTCAGGAACCTGACCAGAAATTTCGGAAAATAAGGCGTAAGGGCTATCAGCGTATTGAAATGCTCTTTTTCCTCTGACGAAAAATGTATGTTCCACAGCGGATTATCAAGCGAAGAATCAAAGAACAGCGGCGTGTTTGAGATTCCCTGAATGGTCAGGCGGTCCGGCGCCGACCCCCGCTTTTCCGAGATATAGCCGTCCCGCACGGCGCTTTCGGTGATCTCGGTTCCCGGATAAAATATCAGGTTGAAGCCCTGCAGGTGGATTTTGCCGCGCGGCAGCGGTAGCGCCAGCAGGAAGTCCAGCGTGCGGCCGACGTCGCCGGCGGTTTCGTAGGGATTGTTGAAGATGACGTCAAAATAAACCTCTACGCCGCGCGCGAGGCAGAGTTCGGCGCACTCGGTTATCTTGCTGTTTGGGACGGGCCGTTTATAGATCTTGTAGTTGACCGGCTCGCTTCCCGTCTGCATTCCTATCTGTATTCGCTCAAGCCCGGCTTGCGCCAGGATCCCCAACTTTTCATCAGTTAGCTGGCCAGGACTGGCCAGGCAGAAAAAAGGCAGCCCTATCTCCGCCCTGTACCGCCCGAACAGTTCCGCCAGCTCCCGGGCGCTGCGGGCCAGCAGCGTATCGTCATAGAAGGAAATCCGTTTCAGCCCCGGGAACGCCGTTACGGCGGCCTTCAGTTCGATAAGTATGCCGTCCACTCCCCGTTTTCTTAAATAGGGCCCGCCGCCGTGGTAGAGTTTCTTTAGGTAATTGTTATAACAATAGGAGCAGGAGTACGGACAGCCCCTGGAAGCCAGGATATTGTAATTGTCAGGCGCCCCGTAGCCGGTGAAGTCCAAAACCGGGTACTTATCCAGGTCCTGGATGAGCGGGGCCGGCGGATTTTCAATAAGTTTTCCGTCTATGAGGCGGCAAACGCCGTTTATGGCCCCGATCTCCGGGAACCTTGAACAGATATGCAGCATCGTCTCTTCGGCTTCGCCCTTGACGGCGTAATCGCAGAACTCCAGGCACGAGCGCGGCATTATGGTCGCGTGGGGCCCGCCGAAAATTATCGCGGGTTTCCCCGCTCCGAACCGCTCCCTGATGCGGCCGGCCAGGATGCCGGCGCAGCGGAAACGATCGGTTATCACGCCGATCCCGACCAGGTCGGCCTCTCCGAAGCGGGCTAAGTCAATCTCCCCCGCCCTGGCCGGATCGACGACCATTAAGTCCACGCTGAATCCTTTCTGTTTCAGATAAGAGGAGATCTGTCTGACGCCCAGGCTGTTCCTGTCGAATGTTACGAGGGAGATTTTCATAACCTACTCCAGGAGCTTGCCCATCTTGCCGAACACTATCTCGCCGCACATCCGGCATTTGGGGTCCAGCTCCCCGGCGGCGAAGGATCTCCTGAGCTTTTTCATCGCCTCGCTGTTGAAAGCGGCGGCCAGGTCCGTGTCCGCGCAGTTGCCGAGGTTGAAGCTGTTCTCGCGGTCGGAGCAGCACGCGTTAATATTGCCGTTCCATAATATCATCGGCGAGAAGTATATCTGCAGGCACCTTGAGGTCGTTTTCCGGAAGTCTTTGAGCATGCCGAGCGAATGCAGCGGCGCGAAATGGATCATATCCGCCAGGCCGGAGAACCGTCTTTTTATTTCCGGCATCTGCGCGTAGACCTTCTCGTTACAGACGGCCACGTTCAGCAGTATCTTCGTCTCCGACCGCAGTTCCGCCCTGGCCGCGGCCAGCAGGCCTATTTTCCGCTCTATCTGTTTATAGGGATAGCCGCGTATCTCTTCATATACGTCGTCCACGCCGTCCATTGAAACCTGGACGTACCTGATGCCGGAACGGAATATTTTCGCGGCCGTCTCCCCGGTTATCAGCGTGCCGTTCGTCGTGAAACCTATTCTGTTGTTCTTCCTGGCGGTTATAGCGTATTGGAGAAACTCGAAAAACTGCGGGTGCAGCATCGGCTCCCCTACGCCGCTGAAAAAGAGCGTGGACTCCGGCGGAGTGCGCGCCACCAGCGCCCTGTACATTTCAAACGACATATAGCCCTTGTCCCTCGCGAACTCGGCCGACTGGACGCACATCTTGCACCTGAGGTTGCACTGGTTCGTCAACTCGACGTTCACTACCGCGGGCAGCACATAGCCGCCGGACTTAAGCCAGAACTTCAGGTACGCGCGCAGGCCGACGGTGAAGAACGTGCGGAGATCGTAATACAGGGAGAATTTCTTCCAGATGACCTCGAGGTGAGTCAGAATTCGCATATCAGCGGTTCATGCTTTTATGTCACAGCGCCCCTGCGGCCAGCATAGCCCGTTTCAGGACGGCGCGGTTGCGCTCCGACAGCGGCGTCAGCGGCAGCCGCGGCTCCCCGCCGCAAAAGCCCAGCAGCGAAGCCGCGTATTTTACCGGTATCGGGTTGGTTTCCACGAACAGCGCCTTGATCAGCGGGAACAGCTTGTGGTGAAGCCTGGCCGCGCCGTCCGTTTCGCCTTTCAGGAAAAGCGCGCACATCCGGGCAGTTTCGGCCGGCGCGATATTGGAGACCACCGAGATAACCCCGCGCGCGCCGACGGACATCATCGGCAGGGTCAGGGAATCGTCGCCGCTCATAACGACAAAATCTCTGTCCGCGCCGTTTATTATCTCGCTCACCTGGTCAAGGCTGCCGGAAGCCTCCTTGATGCCGGCGATGTTTGAAAACCTCTTCCTCAGCTCAAGGACGGTGGACGGCAGCATATTGACGCCCGTGCGGCCGGGGATGTTGTAAAGTATTATCGGCAGGCGGGTATTTTCGGCAAGCTCCGAGAAATGGGCCAGCAGCCCTGCCTGGGCCGGCTTATTATAGTAAGGTACCACCGCCAATACGCCGGCAATGCCGAGCTTCTCTACTTTTTTCAGCATCTCCACGGACCTGGCCGTGGAATTCGTCCCACAACCGGGCACCACCGGCACCCTGCCTTTAACCTCGTCCACGACAGCCTTTATGACCGAAATATACTCCGTGCCCGTCAGGGTCGCGGCCTCGCCGGTGGAACCGCAGGGCGCTATTCCGTTTATGCCGGATTTTATCTGGAACCGGACCAGCTTCTTTAAAGCCGCAAGGTCCGGCTTCCCGTCCTTAAACGGAGTTATGACGGCGGTAAAACAACCTTTAAGTTCCAGCATAGTGTTTCTCCTTTGTGTCTGCACCCAATTTCCTCCCGGCAAATTACTTTAATACTTCGACACACACCTGTCCGGTTAAAATTTGAGGGAACCCTTCATTATGGTAAAATTATTTCGGCTAAAAAGAAAATTACCATTGGAGGATTCCCTATGTCTCATTATAACACAATAATGCACCAACTCCTAACGCTTATTCCCCGACATCAGTTTGAAAAGCTGGTCGACGGGCTTGACACCGACCGTTATGTCAAGACTTTCACCACCACAACCATTGATCTTTGTCTTAACGCTTTCCCCTAGGAGCCTGTCCGACATAAGGCTTTCATGGCGAAATTGACGATTTTGATGACGAGCCGAAGCGACGCGAAACGAGCAGGCTCGTCGGAGCCTGTAAATTGAGCGGCGCAAAGGCGTAGTCCAAAAGCGACAATTGCAGGGCAAAGTTTCGTGCCGCTAAGGGCGACATAAAGCTTCATTGCCAACTGGATTATTCCGGCAATATTTTATCTGCACAGGATAGTGCGGGAAATGCTGATGGAGAGGATTTCGCTTATTGATATGCTGAATTTAAATGAGACAAGGCTTAATAGGCTGCGTTGTCAAGAGCAACCATTGTTGTTTCAAGTTTAACCGGACAGGTGTGTCCATGCTAAAGGTTTCATTGATTTCTTTTTTCCAACGTTTATCCGAGCTGGGCCAAGCAACAGTATTCCATGCTTCGCCAACAACATAAAGTTTGTAAGTACACCAAGGGTGAAGAATTGCTCTCCCTTTTTATTTTCCGCTAAATCTTGTAGAATACTTGTATGGCAAAAAAGACCGGTCCTCAACCGGCTACCAAAGGCGACATTGCCGCTGTAAAAGGCGACATTGCCGCTGTAAAAGGCGACATTGCCGCTGTAAGATCCGAACTTGCCGAGGTAAGGACCGAACTAAAAGGCGACGTTGCCGCTGTAAGATCCGAACTTGCCGAGGTAAGGACCGAACTAAAAGGCGACCTCGCTGCCGTAAAATCCGAACTAAAAGGCGAAATCGTTGCCGTAAAAACTGACCTAAGAGCCGAAATTGCCGCCATAAAAACCGAATTGAATCAAAAAATTGAGAGGGTATACTTAAGCCAGGTTCAGGCTGACTCCAGACTTGAGCAGAAAATGGATAAGATGATGGATAAAATGGATACGCTATACAGTAATACAATGTCTTCATATGAGAAAACCGTTTTAAAAGGCGAAAAGTACGATCAAAAAGCCGTCACCCATGGCGGTATCCTTATAGACCACGAAGAAAAGCTCTCAAACCACGAAACCCGCATAACCCTCCTGGAAGGGACAGGCAAGGCCTTTTTCAACGCCCAGCGCTATGGCTGCGGCCGTTATGCCGGTGCCGCAGGCCAGGGTCTCGGCCTCCACGCCGCGCTCATAGGTCCTGATCCGTATGATACGGCCCTTTAAACTGACAAAATCAACATTGGCGCCGGCCGGGCCGAAAGCCTTGTGATGGCGCAGCAGCCGGCCCAGACGTCCGACATCGACGGAATAGATATCTTTAAGCGGGACGACCGCGTGCGGCACCCCGGTATCCAGAAAATGCGCTTTTTTGACCGGCGCCGGATATCGTCCCTTGTAATTCAGCGCGACGGCGGGCACCGCAGGCATGCGCATTTTTACCGTCTCGCGCCCTGTTATTTTCACCGGCAGAACACCCCGTATTGTGCGTAGGCTGAACTTTTTACTTCTTATCAGCCCTGAAGCGTAAGCCCACCAGGCGGCGCAGCGTGAGCCGTTGCCGCAGAAGGCCCCTGAGCCGTCCGAATTGAAATATTTTAGACCCACAGCGGTTTTTGAGATCTTTTTCACGTAAAGCAGCCCATCGGCGCCGACGGCAGTCTTACGGGCGCACAGTTTTACGGCCAGCCGCTTAAGTTCCGGCCCGGAAAAACCGCCGCCGCCCAGAAGGACGAAATCGTTCCCGGCCCCGGACATCTTGTAAAATATGATTTCCATAAATTAGATCTTCGACCTTGAATTTATTTCCGCTAGCAGCGCCCCGGCTATCCTGGCCACAAAAGTTCCGTCGTCTTTTCCGGCCGCGGCCAAAGCGCCCCTTGCGCCGGCCAGGTCCCCTTTTTTATACAGCGCCAGCCCTTTTATCAGCGAGGCAAAAGGGTCCTGCGCGCCGTCCTTTAGGAAATCGGCGGCCGCGCCGGCGGCGCCCGCGGCGTCGCCCGCTAAAAGCTGGACAAGCGCGCGTTCAAGGGCAAAGCTCCGGCTTTCGGGCTCGCGCTCCAGGGCCGCTGAAAGCGCGGCGGCGGCGGACTTATAATCGTCTTTGCCGGAGTATACCCGTGAAAGCGCAGCGTAGATCCCGGCGTCTCCCGGGTCCAGCTTAAGCGCCCTGGCAAGTATCAGTTCAGCCTCGGCCCAGTCCCTCTTCTTTATCATCCACCAGGCATATTCCTTCATAAGCGCCATGTCCTTGAAATCGCCGAGTATAACGGCCCTGGAATAATAATCCTTGGCTCTGGCCAGAAAACCCATTTCGGAATAGCTTTTGCCCAGGCCCGCGTTCGCCTCTATATCGTCGGGCCGGTTTTCAATAACATCTTTAAAAAGCGGGGCGGCGGTGGCGTATAAACCGGCCTTCAGGTAGATGGCGGCCAGCCGGGCCGAAAAAAAGACTTCACCGGGATACAGGCCGCGGCCGAGTTCATAGACGCTTATGGCTCTGTCGGGAAGCCCCCGGCTTTCATAGCAAGCCCCGAGATATTTGTAGGCGTGTTTCCTTGTTTCGGAGGACGGTTTTTCTTTAAACAGCAAATCGCCGGCGAGCGAAACAGCCTCGCAGTTCCCTTTGCCGAAATCAGACCTCATGCTCTCCAAAAGTTCCAGCGCCCCGGTCTCGGAACCCAGGCCGAAAAATCTGAAAGCGCCGGCGTTCAGCCCGGGACCCGAAAGCGAAAGAGCGCAGAACAGAGCGGCATTAAAAAATTTCATAAGTAACGGCAGGTAGAGGTATAGGTACAGGTAGAGTAGAGAGACGGAGTGAAAAATTTTTCCATTCCTTTCCTTTACCTCTATCTATACCTTTACCTTATCGACTTATTTCGCTCCGCCGAACAGGCCCGGCGCCGAATAGACTAGCAGCGACTCCTTCGCCCCGGTCATGCGCCTTGAGGCCTCCATAACCCCGGCTTCGCCCGCCTCCAGACATTTCTCAAAATCCGCGACCTTGATTCCCTGGACTTTTGACTTTATAAGGAAATCCGCCTCTTTTTCCTCGGCCCCGGCAAGCATGGAACCCCTTATGTCTATGACCTGCAAAAGCGCCGACAGCACATTTTCGGGCATTTCGTTGGGCACGTTTTCGGCGGAACTCGCCAGGACCCATTGCGCCCCCAGAAGCTTCGCCGCATCCACGGGGAGAAAATCCACCACGCCCCCGTCCACCAGGTACCTGTGGCGGTATTGGAGCGGCGCGAAGATCCCGGGCAGGTTTACGCTGGCGCGCACCGCTATGGCCAGGGGTCCGTCGGTGAAGACTATCTTTTCCCCCGTCTTGAAATCCATCGCCACGCAGGCGAACGGGAGCTTAAGTTTTTCAAAGCTGTAGTCGCCCAGGTTTTTTTCTATGAAGCCCGTTATGTAGGTGGGAGTAAGCAGCTTGTCGGTTATCAGAAGCCTGAAAAGCTTTATGCGGCTGAAATCCCGCGAAATATCGCGCCCGGAGGCCTCGCGTCCGAAATTCCACATCTCGTCTATTTTCATGCCGGAGGCGTAAAACGCGCCTACGACGGAACCCATGGAGGCGCCTGAGACGTAATCCACGGGAAACCCGGCGTATTGGAGCGCCTCCAGCACTCCGACGTGGGCGAAGCCCCTGGCGCCGCCCCCGGAAAGCGCAAGCCCCACCGCGGGCCGCTCCGGCGGCTTTGAATTGACCAGCCTGGGCCAGAGCACCTCGCGCAATATTTCGTCGTCGGAGGAACTTTGCTGGGCGGCTAACGGAATGGCGGCGGACAGCAAAACGGCGTAAAATGCAAAATATAAAATGTAAAAGTCAAAATGTGAAAGATATTTTACATTTTTCATTTTACACTTTGAATTTTGCCCAAGCTTGCCCGCTACTTGGCAAGGTCCCTGCCCTGGGCCCATTCCAACTTGATCCTTGCAAGCAGCTGGTTATAAACGCTGTCGAAATAATCCCTTTCAAGTTCGCAAATGGCGATAAACGCCCTTAAAGTAGAAACTCCCGCCGGACCGCGCTTGAAAGCTTCTTCGTATTCCAGCTTGACGGCGGCAAGCTCATTTTTCCTTTTGTCGCTCTCGGCCTGCCGGAATTCGAGCTCCTTGCAGGCGTTTATGATCTCAAAACGTATCTTATCTTGCACTTCCGCGCGTTTAAGATCGCCCTGGCGCTGTTCGGCTTTTTTCTGGACTATCTGCGTCCAGATGTCGTAGGTGAGCGGGAAATGTATCGCTATGGAGGCCGTCCAGTTGCTGGAACGTACGGAATTATCAAGGCTGGCACCTTTATAGCCTATTACATCGTAGCTGCCGCCCAGGTAGATGTTCGGAGAACGCCTTACCATGGCCATGTTCACGGCTATGTCGTCCAGCTGGGCCCTGTATATCTCGCTTTTGAGCTCGGAGCGCATTTCCATGGCTGTGACTAGGCTTTTCTGTATATCGGCCCCGACGGTGGCCGGTTCCAGGATGCCGGCTATCTCAAAGCGGTAGTTCGGCTCCCTGTTAAGGACCTTTATAAGCTCCGTTCCGGCGGCCTCCAGGTCTTTGTCCGAGGCCTGGGTCTGTTTTTCAAGCCTCACAACCAGCATTTTGGCCTCTATGCTTTCCCAGCCGTCTTTCTTTAGCGCGGAGTCAAGGGCCGCGGCGTCTTTATGCCATTTTCTAGCCTTGGCGGCCAGACCGCGGTGATAGAGCAAAGTGTAAAAAGCTTTTTTTGCCTTAAGAACGACATCCATTTTCACAGTGTCATAATTGACTTTCGCCTGTTTATGGGCCGTCTTAGCCATGCTCAGCGTGTTTTTATTCCTGCCGCCGTTATAAAGCGGCTGAAGGGCGTAAGCCCGCAGGGCGTAAAAATTTTCCTTTATGTCGGCGTCCAGATAACGGTCCCCCAGTTCCGGGCCCAGCGCCATGGGATATTGGAGGTTGACCTTTGACAAAGTGCCAGAGAGCGCCAGCTGCGGCAGGAAAAGGAAGCGCGCCTCGCTTACGCGCTGTTTGGCGATGATAATGTCCTGCTCGGCCGACAAAAGCGCGGGGTTGTTTCTTACGGCCAGGTCTATTACGGTCTCCAGCGTCAGCGCGTCCCCCGGCTGGGCGAAAATATGCCGCGGTCCGAAAAGCAGGAGCAGCAGGGCCGTAAAAATATTTTTTATCATTTGGCTTAAAATTTCTCCATTTCATTATCCCGAACACCCGAAAATTGCAGCAGCAATTTTCGGGTTATATCTTGTAATTCGGCAGTATCCCTAAAATTTTTCTGGTCAGGGTTTCGGCTTCCGTTTTCAGGCCGGGGTCTTTGGCCGCCGCCGCGCGCTTGAAATTTTCCACTTCCTTGAAAGACGCATGAACGGCTCCCACCATATCGTTGAAGTGTTCCTGCAGCTCGGTCAGTTGGTCTCCCTTACGAAGGTAAACCCTGTGCGTAAGGTCGCCGGAAGCGACGGTGGCGCAGCTTTTTTCAAATTTAAATATGGGCCCGGCCATCCTGTGGGACACGACGGCCGAAACTATAAGCACGATGATCAGGTACACGACCAGCTTTATGACGAAAAGCGGCGCCATGCAGAGCATCTCCTCCAGCAGCGGCTGCATCATCGGATGGTCATTTATCACCTTGGAGATGGTCCACACAAGGTCAAGCCCCACTATCAAGAAAGCCAGCAGCACGCTCGTCATTATCAGCGCCATATACCTGTATTGCAGGCGTTTTTTTACAAGTATGGTCTTTCTCTGGAACTGCGCGGGTTTCTGTTGTGCATTATTAGTCATAATTTCTCCTTATTTTTTTCGGGCTCTTTCCTGACCGGCGATGCAAAATTTTACAGACGTTTATTGGTGAAATCTATTGGCCCAAAGCTCGTAGACAAGCGAACGAGCACCCGAAAATCGCAGCGGTTTTCGGGTTAAAATTTCTTTTTCAGCGTTATGCGCTGGGCGCTGCCCAGTTTACCTTCCGGCGACACGGCATAGTCCAGGTCGGCGTTCATCAGTTTTATGCCCGCCCCCGCGCTGAATGCTCCTGCCGCGCTCGCAGCCGCCGCCCCGCCGTTTACGCCTCCTCTCAGGCTCAGGCCCGACATTGTCTCCGGCCCGCCGAACAGTGCGTATTCCGTGCCCAGGCTGTATGCCGTGTATTTGTCATACACATAACGCCTGGCGTCAAAGTTCAGCATAAACCCGGATACTGGCATGAACATTATACCGGCATTCACGCTTAAAGGCAATGGGTCCCGCTGTGAAATATACTTAATGGCGGGACCGAGGTTCTGCACCGCAACCCCTACGGATACGGGAATTCTTTTTAAACCGCGCTTTATGCCTGTCCTGTCCAGTCACTCTGAAACCATCATTTGTCGCCGGTTCTGTTGACACTCACAGCCTCAGACGGCCAGTCCTGTGCCGCCGTATCCCACTCCTCGTATAATCCTAGCTTTTTTAGCGCCACCCTTACAGCTTTCCGGTGCCGCCGTTCCTCCGATCTTTTAACAGTGTCCCAAAGTCGTACATGAAAGGGTAAAATAGGACCCACCAAATCCTGTAAGAAGAGGTGGGTCAAAATGGAAATACGAGTGCGACTTGAAGCTGTTATTAGTCTACAAGATGGTGAAGTAAATATCAACGAGATTCTTCATGCCGTCGGTGCATTACCTCAATCTCGGTTGCTTTTTTTATATCTGTATGCTATAATAATATGTATTATGCAGATTAAATCACATCAACTAAGCAGGTTGCGTCAGAAGCTGAAGCAGTTTCCGGAGATACCGGAAAGCGCGCTTTCC
>JACQYT010000054.1 GCA_016208085.1 Elusimicrobiota bacterium
ACCTTTTGGCATATCACACAAAAGCCCCCTAGGGGGTATTTTATGTGATAACTATTTTATCATTTAAAAATCAACTTTTTTCTCTCGTAAATTTGTAAAATTATATGGGTCAAATTTTGCCATTTTCACGCTTTTTTGAGGTTTAACGGCATTTAAGCCGGTGGCCACAGGTTTAATAAAACACCACCACGGCGCCCGCTACGCGGCCGCCCTGGCGGTCTTTTCTGTTAATGGGCTTGGAAGGAAGCAAGACAACACCGTCCCGGCTGCACAGGAGCACTCACCATCCCCTTTAAAAGAAATTTTCTATTGACATTAATCATAGGCCCTATAACCCATGCACAGGTGAGCCTTCTGGTACTTGAAAAGTTAAATCCTGACTGCTATTTTATATAAGCACCCTTTCAGACAGCATTGTCCTGTATTTCGGGGGATAAGGCCCCGAGGCATCCACGACCTGACCGTAAATCAGGTGTAACCAGGGAAAGCATATTTTATGCTTTCCCTTATTTTTTGATTTACCCCATGTTTCGGGGATTATAGATTGGGACGGAGTTTATTAAGGGAGGTCTTATGCTGAAATTTGGACGAGTTCAGAATGTTAAAGGGAAAATAGTCATTGCTGTTTTGGCCGCAGTGTTTTCAAATTGTAACATTCCAAATATACTCGCTAATAATAATCGAGAAGCGAGTTTTGATCAAAATGCATATGCTTCGTTTTTAAATGCATTAAACGACATCAAAAAGGATGGGTGCGAATATTTCATCGTTCTGGATGGGTTACTAGACATGCCGCAAGTCAATGCTGTCCCTACCTCAAAACAGTTCATTCCTGGCGGACCATTAGTTCCTGGCATAGTGAACAATCCAAACTATCTTAAAGGGCTTGCACTGAAACCAGCGATTGAAAAATTGCCGGAAAATCTTGGTGGGCCGCTCTTAAAGCAGTGGGCTGGCCTTGAAAAAACAAAAGAGGCACTGCTTATTGATGCGACGAAGTTAGATGGTTTGGATGAACAATATTTCGCAGAAGCTAAGATATTGAATCAGCAGGCGGCTTTACTAAATAAGGAAAGAGACGAGTATTTAAAAGCTGTTGAAAAATACAATAAAGATTGTGTCAATAATCCTTATCCTGATATCCCCTCTTGCAATACCGAATTCAATAGACTTAAGGAATGGCACGATGATCTTTTAGACAGAATTACCAAACACAACAAAAAGGTTGCTGAGTTGCAGGGGAAGATCGACACGTTGGTCCGGGACGCTGAAAAGCTAAAGAAAGAAGTGCAAAAGTGGGACGCAAACCTCGGTAGCTTCATACAAGTGGCGGAGAAGACTCTGGCCGACGCCGGGATGACAAGAGTTCGCGTACAGGCCCAGAATGGTAGTCTTGTTTGGGCTTCTCAGCCGTTAAATGTTCTCGGCTACATCACTCTGAACCAAGGGCTGCGATTATTGGATACACTCTGGGCGGGGTTGACCCCTGCACAGCAAGCGAACCTGGATAGGGCATTGGCTTGCGCACAACGATATATGATGAATGCGGCCGCAGGTGGGGGCGTAGGCCCTAGTGAACAAGCATGTTATAATACTCCTGGTCAGGGGGGGCCAAGAATGATATTACTGTCTTTGCTGGCAGAGCGTTTGTCTACACTCCGTCAAAATGAATAAATTGATTTCTCAACTACAATCTTCCAACCCTGAAATCGTCAGGCAGGCGGAGAAAAAGCTGATAAAGGCGGTTGATTTAAAGTATGTCGCGCCGCTGCTTTCCCTTTATCTTTCCGGCAACACAGGATTAACCGTGGTCATTTCCAGATATCGTAAGCATTACGGCCGTATCAACCGGTTGCTGATAAGAAAATTTAAAACTTCCAAAAGAAAACATACGCGCGAAATGGCGATCTGGGGGCTGAATGACTTTTTGGAAAAGAGCTCTGCTCCATTTTTAAAGAAAATTGCAAGGAAGCGTGTATATCTGGGATTCAGGACGCCCGCTTTATACGCATTGTCAAATATACTCCTATATGAAGCGCCGGAAACTGAGGACGATGTTTATGAATTATTCGTGGACGCCATAAACGATAGGACCACACAAATACGGGCCGCTGGTTTTACGGGACTATCTCATATGCGGCATCATGATACCCGCGAATTGCTCGCCAGGGCTTTTAAGGACCCAGATCATTTGATCCGGTGTAATGCTTTGGACTGGGAGGCGATGCGGCGGGGAATATATTCTGGGACAAAGAAGGCATAAGGGTTTTATGAAAAGGATAAAAAAACTGATTCTGACAATTTCATCACTTGGCATGTTTTGCCAGCCAGAAAATCGTATCCTTCAGACCTATCATTTCCGCTTCCGAACGTGTTAAAAACATAGGAAGCATCGGCGGCAAAGTTGCAAGGGAATTCCATATTACCTCAAAAAAGCGTGAAAACGTAAATTTTCAACCCACATTCCGCTTATCCGGAACAGGCTACTTTGGAATTTTCCACGCTGGTCTCGAATTACGAGTATAGTCTCTGCGGCACCTCCAACAACTCCAGAAGCAGTTTCTGGAGTGCATTGAGCTTGAGCGGAAAACAGACTATCTCCGTCCCGCGCCGGAACTCGTACCAGCTCAGACCCCGGAAAGCCTCCAGTATCCGCGCGCAGGTGGGTGTCTTGGTCGGCCGCCTCTCCGGAAACAGCGGCAATTCTTCGATCCCCCTTGCGTTTCATCCCCTGACGAACAGCACGCTCAATCAGGCTCGATACGGCCAGCGCGACGTAATACGCATGGACCAAGCCGGCGCAGCGATGGGGCTTTTTGAGGTAAACCGGCGCCACCTCCAGGTCTGTCTTGAGCTGGGAAAAGCGTTTTTCCACATAGGGTTGGTATTTATATCCCTCGCCCCGACTTGGCGTCCGCGAATGATGATGCCCATAATAAAAGTTATACATATTTTGGAACATTGACGTCAGTATTATTTTTTGTGACGAATTGGGCGTGTGATTAAGGGCGAGGTGGGGCTAAGGCAACAGCAATGCGGCGACGTTCAAAGGGGTGTTGGGCTTTGCGCTGCCGGGCCACCGCAACCGGCCGCGCGCTTCAATTGGCTAAAGAGATTCCCGTCACAATTGTTACGTCCCACCTAATTGACTCCACCTCTTCGGTGGATAAATCCCACCAATCTGGACCCAGTTGAAAAACCGGGTTTTGGACTCATCGCCGGCCGGACAGATTAAAGCTATGGTACTCCCATTCCATACCCCGGGGGTGTCAATGACGAACCGGACGAGGAGAAGACTGATGGACCGAAAAATAACGGAAGCGCTGCCAAAAAACGCGCTAAACCGACTCTCCAACCGCTTTTTGGTGAGTGTAGTAAAGCTGATTGCGACATTATATCCGGACGCTTTTGGTGCCGGCGATTATATCGTGCCAGGTGCGCTTGTCCTTCTCCCAGATAGCCCAGATGTAGCCCAGCAGCAGAAAAAGCGAAACCAGCGAAAAGAAAGCGCGCAGGAAAGATTTGTCCACCCCGATCTTTTCCCCGGTGGAAAAGTCCACCACGCGCAGCTTCAGTATCATCTTCCCCGGAGTGGCGCCGAAACGCCAGACGAGCAGCCCCCCGTAAAGCGCCCAGAGCAGCATGCTGAGCGGGACTTTCTTTTTATTCGTACCGACCCCGATTTCGCTTTTTTGGTTTCTCTTATTCCATTTCCACTTGCGGCCGTCTTTGGCGGTCACATCGGTCCCGTCCTTGTTTATGACCACCTTTTCCCCATCTTCGCCCGTAATTTCCAGCCCGCTTCTGTTGATGCGGATGTTTTCAATGTTTATATCAGGGACGTCCTTCGTCTTGGAGCCGGAGACTTTGGCCGTGGGTCCGCAGGATCGGAGTCCGAGCGAGCTTGTGATGATCAGGAAGAAAACGGCGTCCAGCGCGAGCGCGGCGCATCGGCGCCAGAAGCCGGCCCGCTCAGGCAGCTTCGGCGTATGCAGCTGGGCGGCGGCCGCGGGCGTCTCTGCGGCCGGTCCGCCCTGCGCAAGCGACACCGGAGAAACCGGCATATCTGCGGAACCCGCCCCGACCGGGACTTCGCGCAGGACCCTGAAAACCTTTATTTTTTCCGGGATGCCTTTGAACTGGCGGTAACCTATCTCGCTGGAGGGGACCTCTTTTTTGTTCATGGCGAGATAGACCGCTTCTGTGAAGAAAACCTCTCCCGCTTCGGCGATGCTCTCAAGTCTTGAGGTGATGTTGACGGCGTCGCCGTAGATATCGCCGTCCTCCTCTATGGCCACCTCGCCGGAGTTTATGGCTATCCTTATCTCTATCCGTTCATCCGGGCTTTTGTCGGCGTTATGCGCCTTTAAGACGTTCTGTATTTCCACGCCGCAGAGCACCGAGTCCGTGGGGCTTTCAAAGACCACCAGGAAAGCGTCCCCTATGGTTTTCACCAGCCTGCCGTGGAATTTCCCAACCACGGGAAGGACCATTTCCTTGTGCCTTTTGAGCAGGTCCAACGTTTCGGCCCTTGAAAAAGACGCCGTTTTGGAGGTGAACCCTTTTATATCCGTCAGCATTATCGCTAAATGCCTGGTCTGCATAGCCATACCTTATTCTAATAAACTCCCGCCGCCGGTTCAAATGAAATAAAATCCCCAGGCCTTGAGTTAAAGACCCGGGGATTTATAAACGTTCTGAAACGCTATTCGTTCTCTATCGGGCTGACAAAAGTCCCGTTCTCTATTTTATAGCCAAGGTGGAAGTATTCCCGTATTTTGGCCGCGCCGGGAGAGGAGGCCTCTATGGCGGCGGTTTTGATGTCGGTATCATTGCCGTAACGCATAAGGTCGTTCAGGAAGCTCTGCACCCTGGAATCCCCGGAAGCGCCGGAAAGCGCCATTATCGCGGCCAGCTTCACCGGTTTTTTTTCATTCCCGTACCTGACCAGATCCATCATAAGCTCTTTGACGGTGGAATAACCCATGGCCGGATACAGGCTCTTTATGGCCTCTATGTGGGTGGATTCTTCCTCGTTGCCGTATTTGAGGAGGTCTATGAGCGTTTCCCTGGGCCGGGTGTTCCGGGTGGCGTCAAAAATGGCCCAGATGGCCGCTCTGCGGGCAGCGCGGTCATTTTCATACTTTATGGCGTCTATCAGAAAATCCTGTATTCTGGAATAGCCGCCGGCCACGCCCCACAGGGCTTTGTAGGACATCACGCGGAGTTCGGAGAGGGTGTTGCCGTACTTTATTATATCGATAAGGGCATTCTGTATTCTGGAATTGCCGGCCGCGTAGGACAGCGTGCGGGCCGCTTCCACCCGTACATCAAGACGCTCGTTCGCGTTCTGAAGAATGTCCAGTACGCGATCGTGGGCGAAGCTGTTCAAGATGTAAGTCTTGGCGCTCTTGACCGCCATTTTGCGTATTTCGGGGTTGGCGTCCCTGAGCAGGTCCTCAAGCTGGCTGGAGCTGAGTTGCTTATCTTTCAGGTCCGGCGTCGCCGGATTCGGCTGCGGGAAGTTGTTGCGGGTATCCTGTATCCGGTCAAGTATGATGAGCGCGTCCACCTGCGGCAGCGGCGAGCGGCCGTTTTCCATTGGGCCCGACCAGCCCGTCGGGGCAAGGCCCGCAAGTATCAAAATGACTGCGATATATTTCATTCGGTAAGACCTCCTTGTGAACCGAAGGGTTTTAGGGTGAAAGAATATTTTTACCCTTAACCCCTCAACCCCTTGAGCCCTTCACTTATAAATAGTACCAATCGCGGCGGCCTTTTTTCAGAGGCCAAAGACCTCTTTTCTTCTAGGCAGGAAGGCCTATGACGGAGGTCAAGGATACCTTTAGTTTCCCGCGCCATCTCCTGGACGAATTCCGAGGCCTAATCGCCTAATTGATTCTCCCGTAAAAAGTCCACATTCCGGAAAATTGTAGCGGCGGGATTACTATCCCGCCCAATGGAGGCCTGTCTGCGTGCGACCACGCACAGGCAGGCGAATAGTAATTCGCCCGCTACAGAACCGCAAAATGACTTTTTACGAGTGAATCCTAATTGCCTGGTTGCCTACTTTTGGCGCGGCCTTACGGCGTAATAATAGCCGTTGGAAAAATCTTCCGCGATAAAATCCGAGATGGAATAGAGATTGTTTTTCTGGGCCAGCATAAAGGCGGCGTAGCCCCAGTTGGCCGGATTGCCTTTGAGGAAGATCCTGGGTATTCTGACGGTTACGGCGCCGTTTTCAACCGCGGGCTGGAAACTTTGCATTTTCTGCGGGCCTTTCGGCGTGGCTGCGTAAAGAACGGCCTTTTGAGGGTCCACCGTAAGGGCGTATTCCCAGGCGTCGTCCGGAAAGATCCTAAGGTCGCGGCCGTCCAGCGGCCTGGTGGATCCGGCCCGCGGCCTGCGGTTAATGTCTATATAGACATCGAAGCGCGCGTGCGCGAACCCTCCCGGCTCGGAGACGGAGGGGAGGAGTTCCAGCGGGGCGAAAGAAAAGGTTACGCCGTCGCCGGACCAGTAAGCCTCGAAGCGGTCCAGTTTCCAGCTCTTATAGGGGTCGGCGGTTTTGGGGCCGGCCGCGGGCGTATCAGCCGGCGGAACGGGTTGTCTGGAGGCATTTTTTACCGTAAAACCGGCCGAGCTTTTCACGACTGCTATCAGGTCCTCGCCCCCGCTTGGCCCGGTAAGGTCGGCCAGCGCGGAGAAAAGCCAGCCCGGCGGGGTCTTGTCCATCATGCGGTAGGCGTTGCCGAGGGCGCTCTGGATCTCTATCTCGGTTTCTTTTACCGCTTCGGGATCTTCGTCGCAGAGCCTTAACAGCTTTGGCCCCGACTCCACGGAAAAATATTCGGTGAAAGCGTCTTTAGCGGCCTTGTAATCGCCCTGCCTGGAATTGAGGTAGAGCATAAGGTCGGCGCGGGTCCGGGCGTATGCGGCAAGCGCGCCCGCCTGGACCTTCCGGGCGGCCCAGGGCGTGTAGTCCCCGCTCCACGGCCCGGTCATTTTCAGCGCCTCGCTTGCAACCGCCGTCGTGGAAACCGCCGCTCTCAGAGCTTCGGAGACCGTCAGATAATTGGAATAAAGGCCGGAGTTGAGCGCCGCCAGAAGCTGCGCGCGGGTCTCGTTCTGCCGGGTCAGGTCCAGGGTTTCGTCAAAAACGGTGAAGACGTCTCCCGCCGCGGCGGCCGCAGCGGTGGAATAAAATGAGAAAGGCGCCAGAAAAACACCGTCCACTTTGAGCGCGGTGAAGGCGGCCGTGGAGATCAGCGGACCCGAGGCCAGCCAGCTGAAGCCGAGGGCTTTGGCCAGCGGTATATACTCGGCTATAGTTCCGCCCGGGCTTACGGCCAGGCCTTCCGTCGGCCTTTTGAAGTTCTTAGCGTATGCGTCCTTGGCGTCGCTTAAGCGGAGCGCCAGGAAATAGGGGTCGTTAGAAAAAGCGGGGGTTGAGGGTTTGTCCTGCCACAAGACCGACTCTTCTTTGGGATAATAAAAAAGCGGGAGCACAGGGTCTCCCGCCGCCCTGGCGGCCAGTTCCAGGCGTCCGGCCTCCCGGAGGTTCTTTATTCTCTCCGCCAGCGCCGGCGGCGCCGAAACCAGCGCCGCCGTGAGTTTGAGGTTTGCGTCGGTTTCCAGCTTTAGGACGACCTCGTCTATATTGGAATGTTCGCGCGGTATCCACAGTATCGCCGGCCCGGCATGCAGGGGCAGGGTAGAGGGTAGAGGGTAGAGGGTAGAGGCAAAAACAAACGCCAGGACCCAAAACATTTTCAAATTAAATACAGCTCTCATAAAAACGGCCTCTAAATCTTTTCTCAGCTCTACCCTCTACCCTACACCCTATACCCTTATTTTACTGTCAGGACGGAAACTTTTCTTCCGTCCTTCGCCGCCGTTTCGGGGTTCATGGGGTCCAGGATGGTCTGGCCGTCTATATTGTAAAGGTACTGGTAGACGCCCGGCGGGAGCGGCAGTATGGTCGCCCACAGGTTTCTGTCGGCTTTGGCGAGGATCAGCGCGTCCGGGTTCCACTTATTGAAATTTCCTTCCACCTTAACCGTTTTAACGTTTTTAGCGTTGATTATTTTGATCGTGAATTTCACAAAGCGCAGTTCCGGCTGCGGCATTTCCGCCGACTGTCCCGGAAACCTGGCGTGCATGGGGGGGAGTTGGGCGTTTTTTGACGGTTTTATGGCGGCGACGCTCCAATGCCCCATAAAATTAAAGTATTTTCTCACGGCGCGGTTGAAGATGACGGTGGGCACGCTGACAATGCCGACCCCGGCCAGGGCCAGTATGATGAGCGCCGTTTTTCTTTCGACCAGCATATTTTTTCTTTGCTCAGTCCAATACAGGTCGTATCCTGATCCCGGCGCCGAGTTCTCCGGCCAGGGCCCGGATTTTTCCAAGGTCCGCGCCGATGCCGGCGATGGCGGTTACCACCGTTTCCGGCAGGACCCGCGCGGCTGCTCTTACGAAAGTGAGCGCGCTTTCAAAGCCGTTTCGGGCGTATTCGGGCCCGGGCCGCATCAGGGCCAGCCACTGGACCGCATCGACCGTGATTAAGCTGACGTGCACGGAATCTATCAGGCCTTTAAGCTCCGGCACGATATCGCGGCCATTTATGAGACTGCCCAGACCGTTGGTGTTGAGCCTAATGCGCAGCTCGTCCGGCACGGGACTCAAGCCCTGGCCGGTTTTAACGGCCCTCGCGATTTTGATCAACGTCTCAAGGCGCATGGTCGGTTCGCCGTAGCCGCAGAACACCAGTTCGTCAAAAGATTTTTGGAGCCAGGCATCTTTTATAAGCCCGGTAAAAGCGCCGGCCTCCGGTTCCGCGCCGTCGAGGTTCAGGTCGCTGCCGCGATAAAACATCTTCCATTCGTTTTTTATACAGAAAACGCAGGCTGTCGGGCAGCGGTTCGTCAGGTTGACATAGAGTCCCGTCTTATGCCTGTAAACAAGCTCCGGCATGGCAACCTCCATGGATATTATTCTATCATTTACGGTTACGATTTAGGTTGTTCAGGCTGTAGGCTGAAGGCTGTTAGTCATATCTGCTTCTACCTAATAGTCTAACTGCCTACAGCCTATCCACCTGAGCAGTTGCCGTTTATAACCATGAAGATCCTAATAGCGCCCAACGCTTTCAAAAGCACACTCGGCCCGCTCCAGGCCGCCCGCGCCATCGCGCGCGCCGTCGGCTCCCGCGTCCCGGCCGCTGAGCTCAAGGTTCTGCCCGTTTCGGACGGCGGCGACGGCCTGCTTGAAGCGGTTCTGTTTCAGGAAGGCGGCCGGCTGATAACTTCAAAAATTCCGGGTCCGGTCTTAAAACCGGTGCGCGCCCGCTGGCTGCTGGCCGGCAGATGCGCCGTAATAGAAATGGCCGAAGCCGCCGGCCTGAAATATCTGAAAGAAGAGGAGCGGGACCCTTTAAACGCAGCCACTTTCGGTGTCGGGCGCCTCATCCGCGCGGCCGCCAGCCGCGGGGCGCACGAGATAACGGTGGGGCTGGGCGGGAGCGCCTCAAACGACGGCGGAGCCGGCTGCGCCGCCGGTTTCGGCTTTAAACTTCTGGACGCCGCCGGCAATCCCGTCCCGCGAGGGGCCGGGGGCCTGGGCCGGCTTCAGCGCATAATACCGCCCCCCGGCATGGCGGCCTTTAAAAAAGTAAAGATGACTGGCCTGACCGATGTGGCCAACCCCCTTTGCGGACGCCTGGGTTCGGCCAGGGTTTACGGCCCGCAGAAAGGCGCTTCTCCGGCCGAAGTCGCTATAATCGAAAAAGCGCTGCTGCATTACTCCGCGGTGGTGAAACGCGAACTGGGCGTTGAGATAAAAACCATGAAAGGCGGCGCGGCCGCGGGCGGGCTCGGCGCCGGATTGGCCGCTTTTTTCGGCGCGCGCCTTTGTCCGGGCGCGGCCGCGATGCTTGAAAGACTGGGGTTTGAGGAAGCCGCTAAAAAGACGGACCTTGTGATAACCGGGGAGGGGCGGCTGGACGAAACCAGCTTTTACGGCAAGGCGCCGGTAGCGATAGCCAGGCTGGCCGGGAAACAAAAAAAACCGGTCGTGCTGGTCTGCGGTTCATGCGCCGTGAAAGACAAGAACAGGCTTAGGGAAAGCGGTATCCTTGAGGTTATAGCGCTTGATGAGCTTTTCAGCCTGAAAAGCCTTTTTGCGCGTCCGGCTTTGATGCTGGAGCGCGGAGTCGGGCGTGAGATAGCGAAAATATTAAAATTCGGACAGCAGCAATTCCGTAAGCCCTCCGAATAATCTGCCGTTCGGCCGTCGGCAGCCTCCCAGCCAACACACTTAACCCAACTTCCGCAGTATTTTCAGTTTTTTAACTATTTTTACGCTTCCCCAAAAATACCCTCCGTCGGACGTTGCTGATTCTATTCTCCAAAAACAGAATGTAGTGCTAACTTTTTGCCCCAAATCCTTATTTTACAAACATTTTTTTATCCCAACTGCGGAAGTTGGCCTGTAAATATTCAGTAAACCCATATGGTTTGCCGTCAGGGTGCGCATAGCTGCCGGCGGAAATCCTTAACAAGCGGATAAA
>JACQYT010000013.1:0-10431 GCA_016208085.1 Elusimicrobiota bacterium
ACAGTGCGCACAGCGCAAGCATCTCCTCCGCCCCGCTGTCGGCGACATTCCAGAACTTCTCACTGCCTTTCATACGCAAAGAAAACTGCTTAATCGCCCCTTCGGCTACGCCCGACCCTATCGGCCAGCCCTGTGCCCGGAAATAAGGATAATTGATGGCGTCGCGGTTGTTAGGGAAATAGGAATGCGCATTCTGGTACAGGGTTCTTCGCGGTGACATTTCCGGCTCGCCTTCCTCAGGCGGACCTATGCGTTCTGAAAGCCGGAGCAGGCTTTTGATGATGTCTTCACTGCGGCCTTCCCAAAGCATTTTCTTGTGCTTCTCATACCATTTCCAGTATTCCCGGCTACCTTCGCCGAACGCAGCCTTGGCGCAGTCCGACAAATGCTGGACGGCGTGCGCCCAGTCAAGAACAAAAACGGCTTCAGGGAACTGAAATTCCTTAAGTTCGCGGATATGTCTGGCCCCGTCAGCTATGAACACTTTGGCTTTGGCGCCCGCATAGCCGCGCCGCTCGGCCTCCAAGCGCAGCCTCCAGCCCAGCGTTTCCCAGTTTTCCATGGTCGCCGTGTAGGTCTTGGTTAACGCGCAGGCCCCTTCATATTCCCCAGGCGCTGCCTGAACCTGCGGTTTTGCCTGCGCGTCATATACTATGCCGATTTTATCCTCGCGCCACCGCTCGCCGCTTTCCTCATTCCTTGTCTGCACACGCCCGCCGTCTGCAGCCACCACCAGCAATTCCGGCGTTTGCGCGCATCCGACGTCCAGCCGACACTCACGGTAAGCCGCCGTTTCCACGCGTACGGTTTCGTTCAGGTCGCGCCCCTCCGCTTCCGCTATGCTTCGCACGTGCTTTGCGCTTATCTGAATACGGGCCTGAACGTTTAAAATTTCCCTACCGTCATCAAAAGACCGCCCCACCACGGCGGCATGGCATATCTTCTGCAACGCCTCCACGCTGGGGCCGTGAACGGGAATGCCCAGTGCTTCGTCCAGCGGCGCGGCCGTATGGCCGCACCTGTCGCAAACCCCATAAGCTCTGCTGTATTCTATTTCTCCCAAAGCTGTATTGATACTGCGCCGCTGATCCGGCTCTTGTATCCGGAGCTTGTTTTTGCATTTGCTGCAAACCGGCTTCGCCGGATTGCGCCGCGGATCCTCCTCCAAGCGCGATTCCAGAAGTTTTTTGGCTATTCTTGCGGCTGATTCGGTAACCAGCGCCACCAGTTCCGCCATATTCATATCTTTGGTCATAGGATAGCGTGTCCCTCCAAATTCGTTCCGGCATGAAGCCAGAAATTCATGCTCGTTCATTTCTGCGGCTCCTGCAACCGTATTTTCCTGATTGCGTTCACGATGTTTAAGGAAAGCGCGCTTTCCGGTATCTCCGGAAACTGCTTCAGCTTCTGACGCAACCTGCTTAGTTGATGTGATTTAATCTGCATAATACATATTATTATAGCATACAGATATAAAAAAAGCAACCGAAATTGAGGTAATGCACCCGGGGCTTTTAAAAATTTTGTAAAAATGCCCCGACTTTTAGTATTATAGCAGTAGTGGAGTGTTTTTTGCAAATTTTAGGGGCATCAGAAAGTTTTAAGTGCGGGAACAACTCACGATAATCTTATCCTTATGTCAAGTTTAATGTGTCCTTCCGGCAAGCGTGCGTACTCCCGACGGAGCACAGAAGTCCGTCCTCGGCAGGAGGTGCGCAGGGGTGTGTGGGGGGGCGGCCCAGGACTACCGATGGTATGGCCGGGCTGTGAACTTTTTCGGCGCGCGGCGGAAGTTGCAGCAAGATGGACGCGAGGTCCGGCTATCACCGGGGCGGCGCGCGGGCGATGGTCTGGCGGTAGTTCCAGGGCATCCACTGCCCCGGCTGCGCCCGAACCTTTTTGGCGTGCCGCTGCAACTGCGTGAGATAGTCAAAGGGGTCCACGCCGTTGAGATCGCAGGTGTGGATGAGGCTCATGTAGACGTCCCCTACGCGCGCCCCGTTGTCCGTCTTGTAGAACAGCGAGTTCTTCCGGTGGAGGATCGCTTTTTTTAGGGCCCTCTCGCAGATATTGTTGTCCAACGGGGCGCCCGCCTTTCTGAGGAAGATCGTCAGCTTTTCCCAGTGCTTGAGCATGTAGCCGATGGCCCCGCCCATTCCCGAGTTAGGTTCCACCTTCTTCTGTGCGATCTGAACCTCCATCCAAGCGTGGAGCTTTTCCATCAGTGAGCCGCTTTTGCCCTGGTGGAATCTCAGGCGCTCGGGGTCCGTCATCTTGCGCTTCTTGGCGAGTGCGTCGTTCTTGTAGACCTTGCCGAGGACGCCAAGTATATACTCGCATTCGCGCGGGAAGTTCTCCGCCAACTCAACAAACTGCCGGCGGCCATGCGCCAGGCAGTTTGCCAGGACCGTCTTAAAATTTTTAGGGAGATTGCGCGAGAGGGCGTCACACATCTGGATCGGGGGGCTTAGGCCCCGGTCACGCTGGTTGAGCAACGCCTTAAGATTTTCCCCCGCGTGCCTGATGCCCGTGAAAAACAGCGCGATCTGCCGCCCCTGAAGACTGCTGACGATGCCCGAAGTGAAGATGCCGGTACGGTTGGCTTTAGGGTTATCTCCATCGCGCCCGTCTGCGTCGCCCTTCGCGCGGTCCCGCACAGACGCCTCCCGGCGCTTGCCCATCCACGCCAGGATTTTCATTGTCGTGTCGTCGTTGTAGATGACCTTCCCCTGCGCCGCCTGGCGCTCGATCTCCTCGCAACACGGCCTTAGGCTTTGAGCCGCGTCGTGCACGATCTCCCATTGCGTCGAGGGCGGAAGCGGAACCCCCACAGCGCTTTGCAGCTTATGGAGGCGGTTCCAGGGAAACCCGCCGCCATACTTGAATAACGCGATCATACTCGCCGCGGTCTCATCATACTTGCGGCTGCCCACGCCCTTGGGCGGGCGTGCCGGGAAGACCTTTTCGCATAGATTGCACCGCAACTTCTGGAGATGATAGACCGCCGCCGGCAGGACGGCTTTGGCCTGCGCCAAAGCCTCATCGATCTCCTGCTGCGACAGATCAATCACATTGATCTTCATGGCATCCGGCACAGAAGCTCCCTGAATTGCCTAACCAGCGGATATCCCAGAACGTCTTTAATCGGACGGTTCTGCTTATGGGTCTGGTCGTCCTTGCCCCTGCCCGTCGTGCGGCCCAGGTGGACCCAGTTGGCGGCCCGGTAACATATGCCTTTAAAGCGCATCGAATCAACAAAAGTCTCTACGAAATGCACGGGATGGCCGTAGACCCGCTGCCAGTCGGCGGCCAACCCGCGCGTGATGCGCGAGAGCACATGGGAGGCCAGGTGGGGAACGCGCACCCACGGCAGGATTAAAAAGCGCGGGTTGTAGGCCACCAAGCGTATGTTGGCGCGCCGAGCCTGGGCGGACCAGCCGATGAAACGATCCCGCGGCCCAAGGTGGCGCGGCGCGGAAGATAAGGCCAGGGCAGCCAGGGGGCGGCCGGCGCGGCCTATGACCAGGTACTTCAGATGCTCCCCCACGGGGCGTGTGTAGCCCAGGTAATGGTAGCGGTGGATCAAGCTGTCGAAGAGCGCCTCGTAATGCGTGCGGCGCACCTGGATGAATTCAAGCGGCTGGAGCTCGGCAAGCGGGATATTGATCGGGGAGGTGTCCAGCGCGACCAGGGCGGGCTGCCGGCGGCGAACGATGTTATTCGCCGCCATGCAGCGAGGGGGCGGGAGCGTGATATGGCCGGCGCGGTGCAGTGCCAGCATGAGCCCGCGGGCGAGGATATCGGACAGCGTCCCGTTGGGCTGTCTCCATCCCCATGCCTGGCACAGAAGCGTAGAGAGCCGGCGGCGGCTGGCGCAGGGATGGCGCGCAATCAATTCGCGGATAAACGAGGCATCTTCCTCGCTCATCTCGCGTCCGCGATATTTCAGCAGGACCTTCCGCTCCAATGGCATGAGAGAGAGTATACTTAAAGGAAGGGCCGGAACGTAAGCCGCGCCGGGCCGGGGAATCCTTCACCGACCCGGCGCCAGGGCGGCGCCACCTTGGCGGCCGATGGATCGCCGCAGGCCAAGAGCACTTGAAGCTCGTGCGCCTCCAGTCGCCGCGTTCGGCCTCCCCGCTCAGAGGCCGGCCAGAACCGGAAGCGCCCCGCCGAGAGTCGCTTCTGACAAAGCCAGAAGCCCTGGCCGTCGTAGACGAGGATCTTCAGCGCCCTGGCGCGCCGGTTGCGAAACACGAACACGGCCCCGCTCATCGGATCCGCCTCCAGCTCCTGCCGGCAGACCCGGCACAACCCGTCAATACCTCGACGAAAGTCCGTCGGCTCCACGGCTGCCAGAATCCGCAGGTGAGGTGTGAGCTGGATCATGGGATCAGCCCTCGCTCCCGTCTGCGCGTAGCGCCCGCACCAGCGCCGCCACCTCCGAAACGCCTGCCCCGCGCACGTGGATACGCTGCGCCCCACCACCCCGGCCCGCCGCTTCCACAACATACTCCGCCGACGAAGCCCCAGGGATGATTCCCGTGGGAAGCCTCCACTCGACGAAGCCCGGTTTGGAACGGCAAGAATGAGGGTTTAAGCGTCTACCCGCCCACTTTTGCAGAGCCGTGTGGTTCAACCGTAGCAACCGAGACACTTGGTGGATGCTGTAGCTTGCGCACAGTTTGGCAGCGGCCTCCCAGAGCTTCGATGGAATTCCTCCCTGCCCCTGCTTGTCGGTGCGCCAGCGTTCGAATTGCTTCTGCACCCTGCGCGCTTGCGCAGACCAGATTCCCGGCGTCGTGCTTTTCATGATTCCTCCCTGCCGCCCTTCAGGGGCAGCTCAGGGATGATATCATGTAGCCGCAGGGAAAGTTAGGGGCGCTTACCGGAAGGACACAGTTTAATTTTAAGGTTTAATTTTAAGGTGACTGAAATTCCGATATTTAAGGAAGGGTACCGCGGAATCGCGGGACGAATTCTACGACTCATATGAAATGGGTCGCTACACAGAACGAAATTCTTCTGGTGACTGTTATGTCCCTAATATTCCGATTTAATAGAACCGTCCCATTTAGCGGAACAGGGAAATAGGTGTTATGTCCCCGAATTAATATTTACGGAGGGATTTGAGGCCGGATGGGGTCTGGACCTTGAGTTTTGAGGCTTTGGGGTCAGCGGCATCTACAACGCCTATGGCATAATTATTGTCTTTGCGAATTCTAATTGGAGAAATAGGGTCGCCTGTGCAATAGAGCGGCATACAAGAAATGGGGACAATTCCTGTTCCATCATATACGCGTAAACCACAATCAAAATAAACAAGGGTTTTGGTGCTTCCTAAAACTTTAAAATCTGTTTCTATTAAAACATGGTTTCTTGCCTGAACCCTGAAATAATATGTAGTGCAACCCAATAAAGAAATAACATCTGTAGAAGTAGCAATAAACCAGTTGTTCGGCCCCACATAGGGCCCGTATAAATCGCCCGTAAAATTAGAAGCAGTGGATGCTTGCAAACGGTATTCAGTATCATCAGGGTTTCCATTGGCAAGCCATAAAACAGAAACAGAGGAGAAATAAACTACAAAGGGGTTGGCGGGCGTTTCAGGAATGGCTGCCAGAGTGCAGACAGTGGCGCCGTTTGAAAGAGAACTGACTCGTCCGAAATCGTCTTTTAGCCAGATTCTGAAATAATGAGTTGTGTTTGGAATAAGATTGGTTTGTATGTAAAACTGCTTTGAGCCGGCTACCATATTGGTTGCTTTGTGCACTGTATAGACATAATCAGGAACTTGCGACCCTGTCTGGTTCCAGGAATTTCCTTCAGCCCAGGCCGTTACTGAAGTGTATTGAATTGTGAAAGTTGAATTGTTTAAATCCCCGCTTGCGCCATCATCGCCGGTGGCGCTCCATTTTAAATTTATAGATGTTGCGCTGTTTGTTGAAGCAGTAAAGTCTGTGACCTTGTCAGGCGCTGAACTTACTGCAATAGTATTAAATGCCTTATTATTCGTTTCATCGCTTTCGCCTATGTCATTGGCCCTGTCAACATGAACATAAATCTTGTGGTACTCTTCAGGGGAAGCGGCTGTCCAGCTCATTGTTGAAAGCCTGGTTTTATTTGTATTGATTGCGGCTACAGTTGAGACATCTATCAATGTTCCACTGTCATCAGGGTCTCCATTATAAAAAGAACTCACAACATTGCTGCTTTCATAAATTCTAAAAGTACACTCATAACCGGTGTATGTAGTCCATGTATCACCTTGATTAGTACTTTCAGCTTGATTAGCGCCCGTAATGACATCAGAGTCCTCTTGATTCCAGGTCCATCCATTGTCTGCTGAAGAAGAATTTTTTGCAATCATCCAGTAGGTGGTGTTCCCAAGTAAGGGTTGCAAACGAACAGGCTCATTGAATGTAAATTTAACCCAGGCGTTGGCAGTTGGCGCAGTGGTGTCAGTAGATGCTATGACCACCGCGCCTTTGCTTGGTTGTGCAACATTGCCTGTTGTAATAAAAAGCGTGGTTTTGTCCCCTGTTGTTCCATAATCCTTAGCATATATTTCTATAGACATAAGGCTCATATCTTTTGAAACTACAAAACCATTCGCTTGCCACAATCCATTGTGTATCTGGTAATCTCCATATGTTACTTCTTGTTTTTCCCTCAATTCTTCCTCAAAATTATAACTTAAGTTCCTGACAGTGGCTGAAGTTTTTACTACCCAGCCGAAATCTGCTTCTGTCGGATCTAATTTTATGTCAGAATTTGCAATCATTAAATCAGGAGGAGGAACCGCTACTTTAGTTCTTGTTGAACCCAATGAAACATAATTTGGAACATAATTCCAGTTATAAGCGCCCACGCGAAAATAATATATAGTGTCGGAATAAAAATCTTTCACAGTAAGTGTTGACGGCACAACTCCGCTAATTGTGGATGAAGAAAATATTTCTCCTGTAAAATTGCTTGCTGTTGAAGCCTGAACAATATACCCTTTGCAGGAAGATGAAGAAGGTTCAATAGGAAATTCAAGCCAGTTTGTAGTAACGCTTGTAATAGCAACGTAATAATATTGAGCACCTTCAATCAATCGCGTAAGAGTGGAAGTGGCAACAGTTATTCCAAAAGCTTCCCTGCCTGCCCAGTTTACTGCCTTTGGCCTTAAGTAATAAGTAGTATTAGACATTAAGTCAAAAACTTCTCCTTGAGGGGTAAAAGTCGTAGTAGAAAAAATATCTCCGCCAGAAAAATTTGTTGAAGATGCTTCAAGAATATATTTAGTGCCGCTAGGATTTGCAGGGTCCCCTGCTGTCCATTTGGCAGTGATTGAATAACTTGAAGCAGCAATTACAGATGTATCTAAGGGTTTAGATGCAAGTGTAGGCGTTGAGCCGACAAAAAGATAATTCGCGACTGATTCCCAGTTAAGGGAACCAATGCGGAAATAATAAGTAGTATTCACAGAAAGTCCGGAGACAGTTAGTGTTGTTAATTCAACAGAAGGAGTTGAAGATGAGTATAGAGTACCTGTCCAATCAGAAGCAGTTGAAGCCTGAAGTCTATAACCCTCGCAGGTTTTGCTTGACGCGTCCGGAGGACTTGTTGGCAATGCCTGCCATGTGACAGATGCGCTTGTAAGAAATACTTCATTAAATTTTCCCCATTTTATACTATCTGCCAGGGTTGACGCAACCTGGGTAGCTGCATAAGAAGTTGTTGTTCCCCATAAAGCGCCTACTCTCAAATAATAAGTTGTGTTTGTATATAATGAAGGCTCGCTTACTGTCAGGATTTCTAACTTGCCGTCAGCTGTTTTGGACGAAGATATGGTTCCTGTAAAATCAATATCTGTGGAAGCCTGCACCAGATAGCCATCATCTGAACTCACCTGAGTCCATATCATGGTCATGCTTGACATAAATACAGCTGAAATTTCAGGATCCATGGGAGATGAGCCCGCCGCAGGTTTCAGTGTGCATGTGCTTCCTGCTAAAATATAATTCGTCTGCCCGGGCCAGTTCAAACTTGCAACCCTGAAATAATAAGTCGTATTAGTGCCAAGGCTTTTTATCGTTAAAGTGCTGACATTGACAGATGAAGTTACTGAAGAATAAATAACCCCGGTAAAATCAGAAGCAGTTGAAGCCTGCATCCTATAACCTTCGCATGTAGAACTTTGAGGTGAGGCAGGATGCGGCAGCCAATTAACAGTTACACTTGTATAAAAAACCTTGTAAATTTGCGGATTGGTTACAGGCTCAGCAAGAGTACACGCAGTGGCCCCGTTTGAAAGCGCGCTGTATCTTCCTATATCGTCTTTAGTCCAGAGCCTGAAAAAATAAGTTGTATTGGACAAAAGAGAATCCTTGGTCCAAAAACGCTTACTGCCAGCTGTCACACCTGTTGTGGCTATTTCAACAGTGTAAACATAAGCCGGGACAGAGGCAGTATTAGTGCTCCAGGAATTTCCTTCAGCCCAGGCAGTAACCGAAGTGTATTGAATTGTAAAAGTGGAATTATTCAAATCTTTGCTAAAACCGTCATCGCCAGTAGCATTCCAGTCTAAATTTATCTCGGACACGCTCTTCATTGAGGCGGCAAGGGTTGTAACTGCTTCAGGAGCAGAACTTACCAGTATTGTCTTAAAAGCTTTGTTGTTTGTCTCGGAAAGTTCTGTAACCAGCTCTGGCCTGTCAACATGAACATAAATATCGTGATATTTTTCAACATCAGTGCTCCAGGTAATTGATACAGTCCCAGAGGTTCCCGGCACAATTTTGATATATTGATTCGTTCCGATTTGCACTCCTCCGTCATCAGGGTCACCAATAAAAAACTGTACCGTCACGCCTGGAAACAGATATTGAATGGCGTTTTCATACCATTCAACTGAATCTTTTTTTCCATCACTGTCATCGTCACCCTGGAAGCACTGAGTTGCAAAACCAAGAAATATGCTGGGATGAGTGCTCACAATGACTGACCCTTCACCTGTGCTTTCACTGCTTGTAAGTCCTTGAATAGTGGTTCCATTAGATAATGCATTAACCTTTTGACCGTCCCTGTTAGTAGGATCATGGGTGTTTGTCATCTTACTAGGTATAGCGTTTGGAGTCGTCATTATCAGATGGTCTTTCCATTTGTAAATAGGTACTGGCGCTGTATAATCAGAAAGCATGTCGGCTTTCAGAGTCACCCATAGAGCGGCAGCATCACCATTGTTATATGCGCCCCAGTCATTGATGACAACTCTTCCTTTCTTATTATTAATATAGTTATCAATGTCTGTCCTGCCATCAGCCGTCAAATCAAGGTTGTAGCAGTTGACGATTGCAATGTCCCAGACATCGCCGGTTAAAGCAGAACGAAAAGGCGCCACAGTGTCGTATGTGGTGTATGAATACCCTAAATTACCCAATGCTGTCTCTTCGTATTTTGGGGCCAGATCTGAATAGACCAATATGCCTCCATCGCCTGTGCGTTTCACTGTGGCGGATATTGTGAAAACCTCGTTCAGTCCTGGATCAGTCGGACTGAAGGCAATATCCGAGGAAGTTATTTCATAATCTGTAGTTAAACTATAAGTAATCGTAACAGTCATTGCATCAAAGGCTAGTTCCGTGGCAGTTGTGTCATCGTCGCGAATTAAAATGCCAAAATTTGAGCTATTAACCTCGGTTGTAGACAAAGTTGCGCCCCACATATCAGTTGCTCCCCCCACATTAACAACATTATCTGTGGCGTCTGGAAGGGCCAGAGCTGTTTTTGAAGTGCCTGTCACGGTTGAGCCGTCTTTTGTCAGGGCCATTTGGTACTCCCGCGCGGCCGCGTCATAGGCGCTATGGCCATGTCCTTCACGCTTAACCGTAACGCCCTTAATGGTGGCTCCATCCGGAATGCTGAATCCAAAATTTGTTACTTTTAACCAATCCTGGGTTGTGGTATTATATGTAGCCCAAGTATCGTTGCTTCCATCTGTAATATTAGCAGGAGTTGTCCAATTTGTGCCAGAAGCGTTTGAAGGGGTTTTACTCTGGTTAGCCGCAAAAATACTCCCCGGCATTAAGAAAAAAAAGAGAATGGCAAAAACTGTTAACGCCATTTTATTTTTCAAAACGCCCCAAAAATTCAATATATCAGGTCGTTTAATTGTAGTCCGCATAAGGCCTGTTTTCGCAAGCTCTTCCTTAATTTCGCTCTTTGCGCTGCCTGAAAATTTTCCGGAAAGCGCTTCCCTTTTGTCTATTTTTATATGATACAAAAAATCGGGGGAATTTTCTGAAATTTGAAAAGGCTCCGCCGCGCCCGGCTGTTACCGGGCGGAGCCTGTGGAGGGGCTAAATCAGGGTAGAGGGTAAGGAGCTCCTTATAACTCTACCCTCTCCCCTCCACCCTATCCCCTGCTGTTGGCAGCCGTTGTCC
>JACQYT010000013.1:10478-47447 GCA_016208085.1 Elusimicrobiota bacterium
CCGCCGTGCCAGCAGCGCCGCTTCTTTTTCCACTTTCGCCACTACCGCCGGGCGCAGCGGAGATCTTGGCGCGAGAGCGCCGTAATAGCGGATCAAATTCTTCTTCGGCGGCGGCATCAGCAGCGTCCAGCGCCGCAGGAATTCAACCGGCGGCATTACTAAGATTTCTGATTTCCCATCCTTCGGCGCGGTGTGGTAGAGAACAGTATTGGTTTTTTCCGAGTAAACCAGCCGCTGCTGCGAAAGCGCCGGGCGCGCGCAATACCCGACCAGGCGCTCAAGACCGTTCCTGTCCCAGGCTTTAATATTCACATCTTCGTGTATTGAAAACCCTGAGTTCTTCCAGGACAACAGGTTTGCCGCCGCTTCCCGGCCTAAACCGCTTATCCTGCAAACAACACCAGCCTCCCGGCTGGGGATGGAGGCGGCTCGTCCGAAGGACGCCATATTTTTTGTAATCGGGAGAAGCTCCCGGCTCCTGCCGGGGGAGCCTCACTTCTTGCAAGGCCGCGGTCGTTTGCGCGGGCCTGGCCGCGCCAGCGGCCAGGGGGGCGCGCGGCCGCGCAGAGGCGGGGCATAAGGAGCGGCCCGCAGGCCCCACGAACCGGCCCGCCAGGCGGGCGGGCACCACGGCCGCCAGGCCGGGGCGGTGGGGCGACCGGCCAAAGAGCGCGGCCTTTTCCGTCAACGGAAAAGGCCGGGCTACTGGCCGCGTAGGGCCGTTTCCTTATATGTCGGGGCGAGCGAGCGGAGCGCTTGCCCGCCGCGTCAGCGGCGGGCAAAGGGCGACGCCGCGAGCATAAGACGCGGTATACCTCGTCATGGCGCTCGTCGTAAAACGGGGGGTATAATCACACCGCCCCGTCGAGAAAAGGCTGTCCTGGGGCATTCGCGCGCGAATTTAAAAGGCCATTTTGTCAGAAATGGCTATAAACGCGCTTTTAAGAATTAGGGATAGGCGATTATTTCAGTCTGATAACAATAAAGAATAAGTGTCCCCTTACTCTTTTGAGTCAATATTGGCGGTTAAGCGATATTTCCAAAAAATTGGTTTATCATGAAATTTTGACTCATCAATTACTAAATAATACACTCCTTGCAACTTTATAGACACAGACAATTCATAACCTAAATTTTCAGACAGCTTCACGTCAGGATATATTTCTGGTGAAGGGTGTTCCCTTTCGTTATAAGTTAGTGGACGAATATTGTCTTCGTAAAGGATTTTTGTGTGCGAATCGAGCACTTTAAATCTAGCCCAATCCTTTGTTCCGCCAAGGTTTATCAACTGAAACACAATTGTTTGTCCTGATTTAGCCTCAACCGAAAAATAATCCGGGTTACCTGAAATAACACGTCCATCCACCGATTTGCCAAGGGTTAGCGGTGTTGCTGTCTCTGGGGTATTATTAGGTTCTAGTTTGTCGTCATATAATGTATTAACCCATTCCAATAAAATTGTTTGTGTGCTTATGGCAGTGAATACTAATATGGACACTCCCATACAGACAACCACCGCTTTCCGCCATAGGCTAATATTTTTAATATAAACAACACATGTTCCGGTTAGATAATCATGCATTGCACGTTTACGAGGTAAAGCTGCGATCGCAACTAAAATCCCCATTATTAATACCCCAAAGGACACAAAAACTTCGGGGAATGCATGATGTCCCATAGAAGAAAACTGCATCGCCAATAATGATATTAACATTCCGGGTCCCATGCCTCTTGCAATACGCCGGAAATATGTCAACAGCGATCCATCAATGCGTACAACGGCTATCCCGGCAATAAACTTTCCCGGTGAAAAAATATGGATGATAATAAATAACACGAAAACAGTGACAATGGAAAGAAGAGATGGGTATTCAAACCAATATGAGCCCGTTAAGAGGAAACCTATTATTACTGATCCCAATAAGGTTAATAGCGAATCAAGCGTAAACGCCCCACAACGTATCCAAAAACCCGCAGGCTGTTGCTTGTCTACGGTAGTTGATGGGTTTGTTTCTGCAGATTGCTCGGGTGTATTCATAAGTGGTTTTTGTTTTAGTGGTGGTTTTTACAATTCTATTTCGCGCTAAGTATTTCAAATACTTTTTTCATATATTCGTCGCTTGGACCTCGACCTAGAAAGTAATCCTTAAGTAATTGAGCTTGTTGTTCGTAGTTAAGCTTGTCAAATGGAACTGGGTTGTCCTGGTTGATGTCCCTTTTCCAATCATACAAATATGCTAAAACTGTTTTGCCATTGGTGTTAGGATTAAAATCATTGTCCGCTATTAATGCTTTGGTTGTGTAGTTCCACCAAAATTTCAACTTTTTCAGCAACATGGAACCATGCTGGTTCTGCCATACATGGGTCGCTTCATGAACTAATATCGCCTTACCAAAATTATTCCACGCATTGTTCTCAAAAAGCAACGTCTCACGTCCATCCGGTTCTATGTATGTATCATAAATCGTGATAGTACTGCCATTGGTTTTAGGAATACCCTTTCCCTTTTTGTGCACAATAACGACTTTTGCATAATTTATTGAATTCGGCTCCTTAAATATTTTACTCAATACTTCTTTTTCTTTCAGTGTCAATGAGCGTGGCCCAGACTCAGATTCGCATTTTTCCGCTATAGTAAATACTTGATCTTTGAGACAGCCGCATGTCCCGTCTGCTGCCGGGGTTCGTCCTGGGGGACAGCATATTCCTGTTGTGGTCACTTGACTGGCGAGACAGCACCCAGAAGAAGTGGTCATGATATAACCGGCAGAACAACCACTTATCCGGCATGTTTCTTTTTCCTTTTCGTAACACACCAGAGCCGTACCGGAGCAAACACCCTCCCACGAACATCCACACTTAAGTTTAAGCGCTTGCAAGCAAGCTTGATTATAATTTTCGTCAGCGGAAGATGCTAATTGGGATTTAGCCGGCGATTGATTTTCTGCGGCGGACGCGGTAGTGTCTGCCGAAGATTTTGCCGACGATGCAAGCGCAGCGGTAGCAACCGGGGCTTTTGCCGACGACGCCAACGCCAACAGAGCGGGGGGCTGCTTTGTTGCCGCCTGACTCGGCGTCTCCCCGGACAATTTTGTGTCGCTAAGGCTGAATTCTGATGCGGTGTTTAACTTGGGAGTAGCCGGCTCAGAAGTTTTTAAGTCGGCTACCTGGCCGCCCTTGCCCAATAAGGCCGTTTTGCCTGTTATGGCCGCATTTTTTGAAGAAACCGCGTTAAAATCAACAGCTTTAAGTTTGGCTGTGCCGTCGAACATCCGGCTGTTCCGATCGTACAAATCCTTAAGCTTGTCTTTTGTGTTCCGATCCAGCCCCTTGCTTAATTCATTGACGTCCGGGACTTCGCCTTTGGCGCAGGAGTTCTTAGCTTTTTTCTTCGCGGCTGTTATGAGGTCGTTTTTTCTTTTTTTCCAACCACAGTTGGCTTTACAGTTCTTCAAATCGGTGCCGGCCTTAACGGCTTCGTCGTCGAGGAAACTGGTGACCGAGGAGCAGAGTTGCTCCATGACGGAGGCCTGACAGACGGTCGGTTGGAGCACGACCGCAGCTGCTGTAAAGGCGCTGCCCAGGCCGGCACCCGCGCACTTGATGGGCTGGGATGAAAGCAGTCCGGCTGCGACGAGAATCGCCAATATTGAAAGTTTGATTTTCATACCCGGGGCCCTATGGGAAAATGATACTTATATTGCGGTGGGAAAGCAATGGTTGCTTCTGGTTGTTGGTGCGGGCCTGGCCGCTGCCAAACGGCCAGGGCAGCGCGGCCGCGCAGGAATGGGGCGAGCGAGCGGAGCGCTTGCCCACCGCGTCAGCGGCGGGCAAAGGGCGATGCCGCGAGCATAAGATGCGGCATACCTCGTCATGGCGCTCGTCGTAAAACGGGGGGTGCAAAATGACACCGGCCCGTCGAGAAAAGGCTGTCCTGGCGCATCCTCGCGCGAATTTAAACGGCCATTTTGTCAGAAATGGCCGTAACCGCGCTTTTAAGGCTTTCAGGGGGAAAGGGTCATTTACCTAAATTCCGTGTCAGATATATACACTAGGATGTAGCGATGCTGATTTCTCGTCGTAAAATGCACTTTTGGGATTCTCAAGAAGAAACATCCATAGTGTATATATTATACACTAGCCTCACTGGTATCAAAAGTGAGTGCTGGAACGATCTACCGACGAGAAGTTGAACTCTATGGATCATAGTGTATAAAACCCACCCTGAATTCAGGTCATTTAGGCCGGGAAAGCGGCGCCAGGAGCCGCCGGTGGCGGTTGTACAGCACGTAAAACCGGGGAGCTCAGCGCGCGCGGGCTTTCTCAGGGTCCTGCTTGGCGGGCGCCCATTCGGCCGGGTGTCGCATAACTTAGGAGTTTTGAGAATTGAGGCCGTTAACAATATGGCTTAGCGTACGATTTTTTCCGTTTCCTGAGGCGGCCCCATAAAGAATGGCGGCAATGCCTTCAGCTTGCAGAATATCCTCGGCTACTTACCTTTGACATGGCCCGACTCTGGGAGGGAACCATTTTATGAAATTTATGGATGGATTTATCGACCACAACAACCGTGGTCGCCACAGCACCCCTTGTCTGAGCAACACCCATCATTCTGGCAGCAGCCTAAATCTCGGGAGACACCAAGTTGTTTTGGATCTATTTTCTTGTTAGAGCTAGATAAAGAATTACATGCTCGCACGAAACGATAAACAACTGACCCCGACGTCTTCGGCATAGCTTTGCGCTGTCTGGATAATGTTCGCATTAGTCCTCCCAAACACCTAACAGAATTTTACCCCTTTGACAAAAATCTTGCGCCGATATCGGGGTATCCAGACGAGGTGATATTCGGTTTTGTATATCGCGTGTGAGCTCCTTCTGAATCTCATACCTCATCTATTTTATACCTTTAGACCTCGTCTGGATAGCCGATTAAACTAAATATTTATAGGCCAATTAAACGATTTAATTGCCTTGACTCCCCCGTTGCCGCTGTCCATTTCAGCCGGGCTGCTTGTAACGGCGCTGCCCGGCCAAAAACATGCAGGAATGACAACTTTGCGGCTTTTGTGGTTAATCTACAGCGCCAAACCCACGGAAAAGCCGGAAAAGAGCCCATACGATTTTGTGTGTTGTCGTCGCAGCGGCGGATGTAAATCCGCTAAAAGGCGACTGACGTCGCCCGCTACAATTCATCAAAATAGGACTTTCTACGGGAGAATCAATTTTGCCAACCGGCGCAATTAGGGCTATAATATAAGGTAATACTATTAAAACGGAAAAAACACCGCGACATGACGCTGTCGCGTGCCGGTGTTATAATATTACCGCAGCCCCGGCAGCCAAATCAATAAATTTGGCATAATGACAGGAGGAAACATCATGGGCAAAGAAGAAAAAGACAAGGCGCTTGAAATGGCGCTGGCGCAGATAGAGAAGAGCTTCGGCAAAGAAGCCATAATGAAGCTGGGCGAGAAATCGGCCAAGATAAAGGTGGAGGCTATCTCAACGGGCGCGCTGTCGCTTGACCTGGCGCTGGGCATAGGCGGCCTGCCCCGCGGACGCGTTATAGAGGTCTACGGGCCCGAGGCGGGAGGCAAGACCACCCTTACTTTGCATATCCTGGCCGAAGTCCAGAAGCGCGGCGGCATGGCGGCTTTTATAGACGCCGAGCACGCGCTGGACCCGATGTACGCCAAACGCCTCGGCGTGGATATAGACAATCTCCTTATCTCCCAGCCGGACTCTGGCGAGCAGGCGCTTGAAATAACCGAGAAGCTGGTGCGCTCCGGCGCCGTGGACCTCATAGTCATAGATTCCGTGGCTGCGCTGGTCCCCCGGGCCGAGATAGAAGGCGAGATGGGCGACCAGCACATGGGACTGCAGGCGCGGCTTATGAGCCAGGCTTTAAGGAAGCTCACCTCCATCATGGCCACCACAAAAACCACGGTTATTTTCATCAACCAACTCAGGCACAAGATAGGCGTGATGTTCGGCAGCCCCGAGACCACGCCCGGCGGCCTGGCGCTTAAGTTCTATTCCTCGGTGCGTATGGACATCAGGAAGATAGAGACTATCAAGCAGGGCGATGTGGTGACCGGCGCCCGGATACGCGTGAAAGTGGTCAAAAATAAAGTCGCCCCGCCTTATCGCCAGGCGGAATTTGAAATGGTTAACGGCGAAGGCATCTCCGCCGAGGGCTGCGCTCTGGATATGGGCGTTGAGACCGGCCTGATAGAGAAAACCGGCACCTGGTTCATCTACAAGACCGAGCGCATAGGGCAGGGCAGGGAGAACGCCAAGGCTTACCTGAAGCAGAACCCGGACAGGCTCAAAGAGATAGAGACGGAACTGCGCGCCCGTTTTCTGCCGCCCGGCGCGGCGGCGACGGCGGCTGAAAAACCCGTCGAGCGGCCGGCCGAGAAGAAGGAAAAGGCATTGAAGAAGTGACAGGACTTGCCGAGGCGTTTTACAGGTACCTGACGCTGGAACGGGGCTTGAGCAGGAACACCTGCCTGGCTTACGCCGGGGATCTTAAGGCTTTTCTGGACCATTGCGCCGCTTTAAAAAGCGACCCGCTTAAAACCGACGCGCATTTTATAGAGGAATACCTGTGGGCGCTGAGGTCCGGTAAAAAGCTGAAAGCCTCCTCTATCTTCAGGAAGACGGAGGCCCTGCGTTCTTTTTACAGGTTCATGATGCTTGAGGGGAAGCTCTCGGCGGACCCGACGCGTAATTTTAAGGCGCCCAGGCTGGCGCAGCGGGTGCCGAAGTTCATTTCGGGGCGGGACATGGAGAAGCTGCTGAGCTTCCCGGCGCGGGATAAGTTCGCGCGGATGCGCACCGTAGCCGCTATAGAGCTGCTTTACGCCGCGGGGCTGCGCATCTCGGAACTGCTGGCTTTGCGCCTTGAGGCCGTAAACGCCCAGCAGGGCTGGCTGCGGGTATTCGGCAAGGGGGCCAAAGAGCGCATAGTACCGGTGCATAAGGCCGCGCTTGAGACTTTGAAGAAATATCTGGACCTGCGGCAGGCCAAATTCGGCGGCAGGGCCGCGGCCGCCGAAATCTTCGTCAACAGGGACGGCCGAAGCCTGAGCCGGGTGCAGCTGTGGAAGGATATCGCAAAGCTGGGAAAAGAGGCGGAGGCGGCCATAGAGATCCATCCGCACCTCTTCAGACATACTTTCGCCTCGCACCTGGTGCAGGGCGGGGCGGACCTGCGGGCCGTGCAGGAGATGCTGGGCCACTCAAGCCTCAACACCACCCAGATATACTCCCATGTGGAAAAGTCGGGCGTAAAAGCAGCGCACGAAAAATTCCACCCGGACCGGGGTAGTTGATAAAAATTGAAAAAATTTAAAAAACTTCTAATAGAAGCATTTCTTAAGAAATAACGATTATGCTCGCCAAATGTTTAAATAAAATCGTAAAGGGCGACTGTTTAGGTTTATTAAAAAAAATCCCGGATAATTCTGTGGATATGGCTTTTGCCGACCCGCCCTTTAATTTAAAGAAAAAATATAACGGCTACAGAGATAGTTTGGAATTTAAGGACTATCTTGCCTGGTGCGATGAATGGATTGGAGAAATGGTTAGAATAACCAAACCAACAGGATCGATATTTATTCATAATATACCGAAATGGCTTTCGTACTATGTGAAGCTATTAAATGAACATGCAAGTTTTAAACATTGGATTGCATGGCATGCACCAACATCTCCAATGGGCAAAAGCTTGCAACCTGCACACTATGGCGTTCTATTTTATGTAAAAGATCCTAAAAAGACCAAAATTTATGAAATTAGAATGCCTCACGAGAGAGAAAGGAAATCAGACTATTTACGAAAGGATTATGGAGGTAAAAAGGCGGGATTGCATCCGTTTGGGCCATTATTATCGGATGTCTGGACTGATATCCACAGAATTAAACATAACAAATATAGAGATGAACACCCCTGTCAATTGCCTGTTCCTTTATTGGAAAGGTTGATTTTAATGACAACAGGTGAAAAAGATGTCGTATTGGATCCTTTTGTGGGGACAGGGACGACTGCAGTAGCAGCAAAAAAATTAGGCAGAAAATATATCGGATTTGATTTAGATGAAGAATATAAAAAAATTAGTGAAAGTAATCTAAAGAAAGTTAAACCGGATTCCAAGATTGGCAAGTCTTGGGTAAGTTTTCATTTAGGGGAAGTTAGAACACTAAGAGATAAAGATTGGGCGGATTTATCAACCCATTTTGAAATTCCTGAAAGCATGAAGGATATTGATTTTACAAAAATAAAATTAAAGAAGGAATAGAGAATTCGCCGCCGCCGCAGCGGTGAAGAATTGCCAAGTATGATTGAAGAACGGAACGATATTTTTGATTCCAAAATAACCCTGCACGACAGGCACCGCTTTGAGATAAAACTGGACATAGACCTGCCGCCTTCTTCAAAAAGCGTGTACGAGGTGGAAAGTTATTTCTTCGTGCCGCGCGCGCTGAACATCGGGCCGCAAACCTATGCCAAAGAGGATTTTTACAACAGCAACCAGCGCTATATCAGGTTCAAGACGCCGGCTATAAATCTGGCCAAGCTCTGCGATCCCGGGCTTGCCATTTCGCCCCTGAACAAGATTAAAGCGAGCCTGGACAAGATACTTTCCGGTTCAAAGGACCCGAAGCTGGTCGCCACCGCTTACGATGAGTTTAAGCTGCTGGGCTGCGTTATAAGGGGCGAGATACGGGATTACGTCAAGCTGTTCATGGCGGGTCTCGCGGCCTATAAGCCCTCATCGGAGGCCGGGCTGCCGCTCGGCTGGACAGCCGGGGAGGACAGCCCGGAGGGCATGGGCCTTCAGAATTTTCTCCGCGACCTTAAGCTCTTGATAAGCCGGATAAATCTCCTTAAGACTTCCATGCTTGATCCGGCCGTGCCGGTGAAGTTGCGGGATGCCTTCGCTTTCTTTGACGAGTATTTCAGCCTTATCATGGAGGAATACCTCACGGGGCTCCTGGAGGCCCTGAGGAACAACACCTCCGCGCTAGCCCGGTTGAAGGAGCTTGAAGGCGAGCTTACGGCGCTGATAATTTCGCAGAACCGCCACCGCGCCGCCATGAACTATCCTTCCGTCCTTAAAGAAACCTACGGCAACGAGATCATAATCTATCGCAGGGGCGTGCTTAAAAAATTTATCTCGAGCGCTCTCTACCTGAAGACCGAGCTGGACGAGGGCCAGACCCTGACGCAGGTCCTGCTCGGCGCGGCGGCGGGCCTGGCCATGCTGTTCGCCGTGCTGGCCGCCGGCTACGCCCAGAACCGCTATACCATGAACAGCGTGCCGTTCGTGCTGGTCATAGTGGCAAGCTATATCTTCAAGGACCGCATAAAGGACTGGCTTAAGCTGCTGTTTTCAAAAAACCTGACCAGGTGGACCTCCGACCGGGAGATAAAGATCCTGGACCCCGCAACTGGAGGAAAAATAGGCGTTTTAAAAGAAGCTTTCACTTTCATCTCCGGGCGCGCCGTGCCGCCGGATATCTCAAGGATACGGAACATTGACAATCTGACCTCGATAGACGAGGACGGCAAGCCGGAGCGGGTGTTTAAGTATAAAAAAGAGATAGTTCTCTACCCCGGGAAAATACTCAGGGTCCACAGCCGGCGCAAGGATCTGCACGACATCATGCGCTTCAATATAAAGGATTTTATAAGCCAGGCCGATGATTCGCAGATGTCCTATTCTTATGTGGAGCAGGACACCGGGACCGTGAAGACGGCGGCCTGCGCCCGGGTCTATCACATGAACCTGATAATCAAATACATATACGCCGACGCCGCCGGGCAGGTAAAGATACATTATGACCGTATAAGGGTGATCCTGAACAAAGAAGGCCTGGTGCGGCTTGAAGAAGTCAAGGTGGGGTAGGGTTATTGCTGCCGCAATAACCCGCCATATGCCATATGCCGTAAGCTATAAGGAATTTCCTTAAAAAGCATATGGCCTCCGGCTTATGGCCTATGGCAATAGACTACACTAACTATATCAATAACGGAGTTTAATATATGGAAATTACCGCTATAGGCATCATGGGCGCCGCCACCGTCGGCGCCGGCATAGCCGAGATCTTCGTTAAGAACGGTTATCAGGTGCGCCTTTACGACGATTTTAAGGACAGCCTGAACATCGCGCTGGCCAAGATCAGCTGGTCCCTGCATCAGGAAGGCAAAGAAAACCTGCTGGCCAATCTGGAGGGCATACAGGACCTGTCCAAATTCAAGGGCGCGGACATCATTATAGAGACCCAGGCCAAAGATATGGACGAGAGAAGACACGCCTTTTCAAAGCTCAAGGAGTTTATAGAGCCTGATTGCGTCGTGGCGCCCTTCTGCGCCGTTGTACCGCTTAAAACGCTGTTTGAAAACACCGAACTGCCCAGAGACCGGACGGTGGGTCTGCATTTCGTCAGGCCGGTGCGCGTCAATCCTCTGGTGGAGCTGGTGCGGCTTGACCATACCGGCGCCGGGTACATGGACGCCGCCATGAAGCTGCTCAGGAACATAGGAAAGACCCCGATCCTGGTCAAAGACAATCCCGGCCAGATAGTGGAGCGTCTTACCCGGCCGTTCCTGTTAAGCGCCCTCAAGCTGCTTGCCGACGGCAAGGGCTCTCCGCACGAGATAGACGCCGCTTTCAGGGAAGTGGGAAGCGTAAGCTGCGGACCGTTCGAAATGGCGGATTTTATCGGTCTGGACGTGGATTACAAGGCCGCGCGCGACATCTACGAATCACTGGGCAAACCCGAACGTCTGACGCCCTCGGCCGTGGAGCTGCGCCTGGTGCAGTACGGCCAGGTGGGCAAAAAATCCACCCTGGGTTTTTATGTTTACGAAGACGGCCGGATAGTGGGCGAGAACCCGATACTCTCCAATATCATCAAATACCTGGGCCTTAGAAAAGCGTCTAAAGAGGAAATATTCGCCGAGCTCCTGAGGCCGATGATAGAAGAGGCGAAGCTCCTGGCCGCGGAAATAATGGCCTCGGAGTACGATATAGAGACCGCCGTGAAGCTGGGTATGGGCTGGCCCAAGGGCCTGTTCGCCTACAGCCGGGATCTGGAGCATCTGTTCGTAAAAAAACGGGTCTCCGAATTCGACAAGCTGGATATTTTCTAGCGACTTTTTGTATCATAATCTTATGAAAGAATTCAATAACAGGGCGCTCTTCGTAGGCTATGGCGCGGTGGCGCAGTGCGCGCTGCCCATTCTGATGAAGCTGATGAAGATCCCCGCCAAAAAGGTCACGGTCATGGATTTTGAGGACCGCAGCGCGGCGCTCAAAACCTGGACGGCCAGGGGCGTGCGGTTCGTGCGCGACCGGGTCACGCGGAAAAATCTCGGGGCGCTGCTCGGCAAATACCTTTCCGCCGGCGACCTGCTGGTCGATCTGGCCTGGAACATCGACTGCTGCGAACTGCTCGAGTGGTGCCATGACCGCGGCGTGCTTTATGTCAACACCTCCACCGAGGAGTGGGACCCGTATGCCGGCGCGGCGAATAAGTCCCCGGCCGCGCGCACGCTCTATTGGCGGCACATGGACGTCCGCCGCCTTATCGCCAAGTGGCCCCAACCGGGGCCTACGGCGGTCCTTGAGCACGGCGCAAACCCGGGGCTTATCTCGCATTTCACCAAGCAGGGGCTGATAGATATCGGGCTGCGCCTGCTCTCCGACAGGAAGGTTAACGGCAAAAAAGCCGAGACGCTCCGGCAGCTCATCCGCGATCAGAGATTCAATCTGCTTGCGATGACCCTGGGCGTGAAGGTTATTCATTGCAGCGAACGCGACACCCAGGTATCCGACAAGCCCAAAAAGGTGAACGAGTTTGTCAACACCTGGAGCATAGAAGGTTTCCGCGAGGAGGGTGCCACCACCGCTGAAATGGGCTGGGGCACGCACGAAAAAGAACTGCCGGAGCTTGCTTACGCTCACACGAAGGGGCCGCGCAATCAGATCTGCCTGGCCCGCATGGGGATGAACACCTGGGTGGCCTCCTGGGTGCCGGATTACTGCATCCGCGGGATGGTAGTCCGCCACGGCGAGGCGTTCACGATCTCCGACAAACTGACCGTGCGGGAGAACGGGAAAGTCGTTTATCGCCCGACCGTGCACTACGCCTACTGCCCCAGCGACGCGGCCCTGCTTTCGCTGATCGAGCTGCGGGCTCTGGACTACAAGCTGCAGCCGGAGCTGCGCATCATGAACGATGAGATAACCGGGGGCTCCGACATTCTCGGCGCGCTGCTGATGGGGCACGCCTATAATTCCTGGTGGACCGGCAGTTCCTTGAGCATCGAAGAGTCGCGCCGCCTGGTGCCGCACCAGAACGCCACGACCATGCAGGTGGCGATATCGGTCGTGGCCGCCGCCATGTGGATGACGGACAATCCCTCTAGGGGCATCCTCGTTCCGGACGACCTGCCGCACGAATATATCCTGAAAGTCTCAAAGCCCTATCTCGGGAAGTTCATTTCCAGAGCCTGCGACTGGACTCCGCTGAAACATTACTCCAACGCCTTTAAAGGTTACAATAAAGCTGCCATAGACAAAAGCGATCCCTGGCAGTTCAAGAATTTCCTGATCACGGAATAAAATCAACTGCCTGCCGGAGGGCCTTGTGATAACACCAAAACAACTGCATAAACTGGCGGTGCGGCACGGGACGCCGCTTTTCGTGGTGGACCACGACGAGATCCGGCGCAATTATGCCACGTTCAAAAAATACCTGCCGCGGGTGCAGGCCTATTACGCGGTAAAGGCCGAGCCCCTGCCGGAGATAGTCAAAACCCTCTACAAAGCGGGCGCAAGCTTTGACGTCGCTTCCATGCCGGAGTTTGAAATCGTTCACGAAAACATCCAGCATATGCCGCCCAAACAGCGTCAGCAATGGATCTGGGACAAGATCATCTACGCCAACCCCATCAAGGCCATCGAGGCCCTGACGCAGCTTGACCCCTATAAACCGCTGGTGACCTATGATAACCCGGAGGAAATAAAAAAACTGGAAAAATACGCCCCCAACGCGGGCCTGGCGCTTCGCCTGAAGGTGCCCAATACCGGCGCGATGGTGGAGCTTTCCTCAAAATTCGGCGCGGACCCGGGAGAGGCGGTGGACCTGATTCTGGCCGCGGATAAGGCCGGTTTCACCGTTGAGGGCTTGAGCTTCCATGTCGGCAGCCAGACGACCAACTTCGAAAACTATGTTCAGGCTATCAATCTCGCCGCGAATGTTTTTAAAGACGCGCGATCCCGCGGTTACACGAAGATGAACCTGCTGGATATAGGCGGCGGCTTCCCCGCGCCGTACGATAAATCCGTCAAATCCTTCCGCATCCTGGCCAAAAAGATCAATACCGAGCTAGACCGGCTTTTCCCCAGGGAGATAGAAATCCTGGCCGAACCGGGGCGGTTCATGATAGCGACCGCCGGCGCCTCCGTCGTCAAGATCAACGGCAAGGCGGTGCGCGACGGCAAGACCTGCTATTACGTGGACGACGGGGTCTACCACACCTACTCCGGCATCATCTTCGACCACTGCCATTACCACCTAAAATCGTTCCGGAAGGGGCCCGTGCGGATCTGCGGCGTTTTCGGCCCGACCTGCGACGCGCTGGACGTTATCTCGATGTCGGAGAACCTGCCCACGGACCTGGAACTCGGGGAATTTCTTTACAGCCCGAACATCGGGGCCTACAGCCACGCCTCCTCCACCTGGTTCAACGGCTTCCCGCCCGCGAAAGTGGTGCACATCAACCAGTAATCCGTCCACGCCTTGAGGCGGACGGAAGGATAAAGGATGAAGGCTTAAGGATAAAGGAAAAAACGGTAAAAAAATCGCGGCATACAGCCGCGATTTTTTATTCCTTGTGCCTTTCGGTTTATCCGCCCTTAGCCTTTATCCTTTAGCCTTAATCCTTTCGGTAAGCGCTGATATACCCCATCAGGCGATAGATGAGCTTGGCGGCGTTGAATTCGGTGATGCGGGAACCTTTGACGGGGCTTACTTCCACCACATCCAGCCCGACCACGTTTTTCTTTTTGCAGACCGCCTTAAACAGCTTTAAAGCGTCGTACCACATGAAACCGCCGGGCTGGGGAGTGCCGGTGCCCGGCATGACCGACGGGTCAAAGCCGTCCACGTCTATGGTAAGGTAGACCGTACCGGTCAGGTCCTTTAAAATATTTTTTTCAAGTTCGGCGAAGTCAAGATTTTCGTGCATCAGGCGGGTCTTCACCTTGCCGGAATTTATAAAGTTCCTTTCCGCCGCGCCCGCGTTCCTGACGCCTATCTGCACCGTTCTGGTTTTCCTTGAGGCCGGGTACAGGGCCGAGGCATGGCTGCGCGGGGTGCCGTTATATTCCGGATAGAGGTCGGCGTGCGCGTCAAAATGCAGGATGGAGAGGTCTTTGTATTTTTTCTGGAAGGGGGGCAGGATGCCCTGCGTGATGCTGTGTTCCCCACCCAGAAATACCGGTATTGCGCGTATCCCGGCCAGCAGCTTCGCGACTTCCTGCTCCAGGCTCTTGAAAAACGACTTTTCGCTCCGGGCGCAATCAACCGGCGCCAGCGTGATTATCCCCTCTTTCCAGACCTCTTTTTTTGTCTCCTCGTCCCAGAGCTCCAGCTGCTGTGAGGCGTTCAGTATGGCTTTCGGGCCGTTCTTTGTCCCCTTGCCGTAGGAGGCGGTGCGCTCATAGGGCACCGGCAGAATGACGAACTTTGCGTCATGCGCATCCGCGGGGCCGTCCGTTAAAAACTGTGTTTTACCGGGTTTAAATTTCATATAACGACACACAAATTAACACGGATATCTGCGGGAATCTGTCTCTAATCTGTGCGCATCTGCATTTTTAAAATACGAAGACGGCTGCGGCGACCACGGTCGTCCATAAGTTTTCGGAGCCTATGGCGGACTGCGTGACGTTGGTGGATTTTACTATTTTGCCGCTGAGCTTCCAGATTTCTTCTTTCTGGTCCCAGGTGGTTTCGCTGCCGAATTCCACGCCCTGGATGGTGGAAAGCATCAGCGCGGCCAGGTCTTCGGAGTATTCGCCGGTCTTCTCGTCGGTTTCGCCGAAAGTATGGTGCTCTGAAATGTAGCCGTACTGGGACTTATCCTTGGGTATGGCCAGGCCCACGGAAGCGGCGAGGAGCCGGTGATTTTCACAGACCGCGTTGCGGCTCAGCACACAGTGCACTATCTGTCCGGGCTTAAGCGTCTCAACGCCTTTCTGCCGCGGTATGACTTTGCAATGGGGGGGGAAAATGCTGGAGACATGCACAAGATTGTATTTCGCGATCTTGGCATCTCTGAGGGCTTCCTCAAAACTCGCGAGTTTCTCCTGGTGGCGCCCTATACCCTTTGTGAGGAACACTTCTTTGGGAACAAATATTGACATGAATACTATTATAATAAATATTTTGCCGCCCATCCCGCTGCCTGAGCAGTTACGGTTTATCGTCGTCCGGTTTAAGGGCTTTGAACTTTGCCTGGTAATCGTTTTCAAGGCGTTCGCGCGTCTCTTTGAATTCTTTGATCAGCTCGGCTTCTTTTTTGGCGTAGTGCTCAGTCAGCGCCGTTTCGCGTTTCTGAAGATCCGCGACCAACTGGGTTTCCTGCGCGAGCACCCCTTTGAGCTTGGCGCGTTCGTTCTCAAGCTGGGCCGTTTTCATGCGGGTGGAATCCTGGATTTCCTTCATCCTGGCGGAGTAGGCCGCTTCAAACGCTTTTTTGGATTCCTCAAGTTTGGAATCGTAGGCCACGATCTTGGCGTTTAATTCGCGGTTCCGGTTTTCAAGCTCTTCCTTAAGGTGGTCTATGCTGCCGGCCATGGCCCTGTCGGTGTCCAGCTGCATGGTCTTATCGGAAAGGACGGAGGCATAATTGCGCTCCATCTGCTCGTAGCGGGTGGTAAGGGCTTTTTCTTTCAGCCTGTAGTTCTCCTCAAGGGCGGAGCGGACCTTTGATTCGCGCTCAAGGAAGGCATCCTCCATTTCCTTGACCTGCGCGGTCATTTTTGCGCTGTACTCAGCCTTTATGAACTCCAGCTTCTTGAAATATTCGCCGGCCTGGGCATGTTCCTTGTCCTCGCTTCTGCGGATGGCGTCCGCCAGCTGGTTTAAATAGTTTTTCTCTATATGCTCAAGCTTTTCCGTGAATTCTTTTTCTATGGTCTGCCTGAGGTCCCGCGCCTTGGAGAGGTTTTCCTGGATAAGCTTCTGTTTTTCAGCCTGGAACTCCGAAAGTTTAAGGTTGGCGCCTTCTATATCTTCCTTGAGCTTAAGCGTCAGGGCCTGGGCGGCTTCTTTGTCCTGTACGGCGAACGCGAGGCCGGCCTCCAGCATGGTCCGGCGGCTTTCCATGTCCCGCAGTTTAATCTGGAAGGCGTCTTCGGCGCTCTTTTTTTCAAGTTCCGTCTGCCGGAGCGCGGTTTCAACGGCCTGCTTGTGGGCCGCCGCAAGCGCGCGGGAGAACTCGCCTTCTTTGGCTCTCAAATGTCCTTCATGTTCCGCTTTCAAGGCCAGGAGCTCTTCCTCTTTGGCGCGCGCCAGTTCCGCAAGTTCGGCTGCGTGGGAGCGCCTTGCCGAGTCAAGCTGGGTGTTCATATTGGCCAGGGTGCTTTTGAAATTTTCCGCGACTTCGGTCTCTTTGTTTCTAAGGCTTTCCATGAACCTGTTCTCGAGTTCCGCCGCCTGCTTATTCAAAAGTTCCCGCTGGGCGGCTAGGCCGGTTTCCGTTATTTTTAAATGTTCCGTCACCCGGGCGACTTCGGCTGCAAACTTTTCTTCGTGATTTTTTCTTAAGGTCTCTTCGGTCCCGGCAAGCTGGTCTTTCGCCGCCTGGCTCCTCATTGCGAACTCGTTTTCAAGCTTCTTGCGCAGTTGGGCCGCCTCGACCGCCGCTTTTTCCCCCAGGGCGCTTAAGCGGGCGTCCTTTTCCTCCAGGGCTTTTTTAAGCTCTTCGGTTTCTTTGGCAAAGACGCTCGCGCGCGCAAGCGCGTCGTCTTTCTGGCCTGAAAGTATGGAATATTGCTTCTGTATCTCCTCGTGTTTTCTGGCCAGCCCCATCGCCTTTATGCGGGCGGATTCCTCAAGCGAATGCTTTAAAAGGCTGTATCTCTCCTCAAAGGCCCTGGCAAGTTCCGCCTCGCGCTGATGTATGATATCCGTCACCTGGTTCCTGAAACGGTTCAGCTCTTCCCGTTCCGCGGCAAGCCTGGCTTCGCGCTCAGCCAGCGGTTTTTCCCTGACCGCGAACCGGGCCTGGAGCTCCGCCGTTTTATCGGCGAGTTCGCGCTCCAGGGCTTTTTCTTTTTTTAAGGATTCAAGTTTTTGTTTTTCAGCCTTTGCCAGCAGGTCTTTTTCAAAACGCTCGTGCTTTGCGTTCAGCTCCTTTTCGGAGTTCAAAAGCGACCCTTCGGTCTCTTTCACGGCGGTTTCAAGCGCGGCTTCTTTCTGGGTGTAAAATCTTTTAAGTTCGGCGTGCTTGTCTTCCCAGAGCGCCTGCCTGCGGACCAGCTCTTCCTCGGTCTTTTTCAGGGCGTCTTCAAGCCCGGCCAGGCGGCCCAGGAAATCGGCTTCGAGCTGGGACAGGCGTTTTGAATAATTGTCCTCCGCCAGCTTTTTATTGTCCGCCAGCCACTTGGCGTAGGTATCGTTCAGCGCCAGCTCTTTGCGGGCGAATTCGCCGTTCAGCTTCTCGGTCAGCCGGTTTATTTCGGCCGTGTGCTCCTGGCGCAGCTTGCCTTTGAGCTCTTCAAGCGCCAGTTCGTGGCGGGCGGACAGCTCCGAACGGGTCTGGTCCAGCTTCTCCTTCCAGAGTTCGTCAAGCTGCCTGGCGCGCTCGTCCGCTTCTTTGCGGGCCGTTTCCCGCCCGAGTTTCAGTTCCGCGATAAAGGTCTCGCGTTCGTTCTTGAAATCCGCCTCGCGCTCGGCCTCCCATTTTTTGAACAGGGTCTCCATGTCAAGCCGGAGCGCCTTTTTCTGCTCTATTATTTCTTTTTCCTTGCGGGAGACTTCGGAATTCAGCTTGGCGCGCTCCCCTTCAAGTTCCCGGCGGTGGGCGGCTATGGCGTCCTCGAGCATGGTCTGGTATTTTTGCCAGAGGTGGGCCTCTTTCTCCACCAGCAGATGGCCTATTTCCTGCTCGCGCTTCTTGATGCGTTCTTCCTGGGCGTTGATCAGCGCCTCGAATTCCGCTTCTTTGGCCTTGTTATTGCGCTGCAGTTCTTCAAAACTCCTGGACCGCAAAGAGCCCAGCTCCAGCTCTTTTTCCTTTAGTTCGGAAGTGAGACGGAAGATCATTTTAGCGGAATCTATTTCGGATTCCCTCAGGATGTCTTCAAAGTCGTTGGCCATTTACAGTAGTCCGCTAGGCGGCTCCGCCGCCATTAAGAGCGCTTGCCGTCCGCTAACTTCGCTTCCAGCTCTTTTATCTTTTTTTCGTAAGACTCCCTGAGAGCCCTTTCCCGCAGCCCCCACTGCTGAAGGAGTTCCGTTTCTTTGTTTGCGTATTTTCTGGTATATTCGTCCTCTTTCTGGAATACCCACATGGTAAGCCTGTTCTGCTCGGCCTCCATATCGTTGAACTTGACTCGCAGGCGGGCCTCATGCTCTTTTCTCATTTTTTCAAGCGTGGAGCGGGATTCTTCGAGCTTTTTGTAATGTTTCTGTTCAAGTTCCTGCCTGCGTTTATCAAATTCTTCCTCAAGCTTTATCTTATAGTCCTTATTCCTTGAGAGCTCTTCTTCCGACTTTTTGTTGTGCTCCCGCTCAAGTTCCAGCGTGCGCCGCCCGAATTCCTCCTCAAACTTTGCTTTAGAGTTCTTATTCTTTTCGATCTCTTCTTCAAGTTTCCGGTTCAGAGCCGCGGCGCGTTTTTCAGTTTCCGTCCTTAATGCCTGCCTTTCCTTTTCCGCTAGCTCCGCCCTCTGGACCTCCCAGTCCGCGCGCTGCCGCTCAAAATCAGAGTTGAATACGCGGATCATTTCGGAGTATTTCTTTTCCAGTTCCACGGCCTGCTGATTATGCAGGGTCTCGAGTTCCTCCCTGCGCCTCTGGAGTTCGCTCTCCTGGCCTGCGAGAAGTCCTTTCATCTTCATGGCGCACTCCGCCTCGACTTTGGCAAGCTTATCGGCGTAGACGTCGTTAAGCATTTTTTCTCTGTTCGCGAGGTTTTTTTCAAGCTCCGCCGTTTTCCTGTCGGATTCCTCCTGGAGGGAAGCTTCCTTTGTCCGGATGCCGGCCAGGCGGGTTTCGTATTCCTTCTCCAGCGCGTCCCGGCGCCCGTTCATGTCGCGGAACAGGCCTTCTTTAGCCTGGGCCAGGCGCCTGGATTGTTCGCTTTCTTTCGCCTGGAGTTCCTGGTAAAGCTTTATTTTAAGTTCGTTGTGCTGCTGGTGGAGGGCGTTTTTGAGGTTTTCCAGATCGTCTTCCCCGGCTTTAAGATGGAGCTCGCGGCTGTTATAGCTTTCCTCTATCTTTAACTTCTCCGTTTTAAGCTGGTTAATAAAATCCGCGCGCAAATCCTCTTCCTTCGCCGCTAAAGCCGCCTCTTTATGGGCCGCCGCGCGCTCAAGGGCGGCGGTCTCTTCCGCGAGGCGGGCTGTTCTGGCTTCATGGTTCTTTAAGAGTTCCAACCCTTTGCGCTCCAGTTTTTCGCTCAGGGCGGTTTCTTTGTCGCAGAGATGCCGGCGCGTTTCCTCGGCCAGCTCTCTCTTTTTCAGTTCGAAGTCGGCGGCCAGGCGCTGTTTTTCGGCCTGGAGGCGGGCGGGGAACTGCTTTTCAAGTTCGGCCGTTTTCAATTTCAATGTTTCTTCCTGGCATTTGGAGAATTCCTCCCTGAGTTTTTCTTTTTCCTCAATGAGGTGATGGTCCTTTTCAATGGCCCATTCCTCCTCTTTTACCAGCCATTCGTTGCGCATTTTATTCTGCGCGGCGGCCAGGCGGTCTTCAAGCGCGCGTTCCTTTGCCGCGTAGGCCCTGGTAACGGAGATCTTGACCAGCTCAAGCTTTTCTTCGTGGGCTTTTTCAAGGTCCATTTTGGCTTTTTCAAGCTCGCCGGCCTGCCCGGCGGCCCATTCGTTCTGCTCCCTTAGCAGGGTTTTGCGCAGCGCTTCCTCCCGGAGCTTGAACTCGGCAGCCAGGCGGCCTTTTTCCGCGCTCAGCAGCGGCTCCCTTTGCGCCGTCATCTCGTCTTCCCTTTTGGTCCAGTCGGCTTCCCAGCGGGCGTTGGTCTCGGCGATTATAGCGTCCAGTTTTTTCTGGTTTTCAATGGCCAGGCGGCTCCATTGTTCCTTGGTAGCTCTGGCGGCCTCCCGGTAGGCGGCGGCGCTGGCTTCATCGTGCTTTTTGACCAGTTCTACCAGCTGGGCTTCCATCGTCAGGCGCAGGTCCACGTAGTCCTGCTCGCGCTCCAGGATATACTGCCGGAGGCGGCCCCTGAGCTCGGTCAGCTCTTTCTGGTCGGTCTCTTTTAAAGCGGCCAGTTCGCCGTCTTTTTCCGCGGTAAGGGCGCGCTCCCTTTCTTCAAATTCGGCGCGCATGTCTGCGCGTCTCTTGTCGAATTCCGTCTCGATGGTCTTGACGCGCTGCGACGCTTCTTTGTCCGTTTCGGCCATGGCGGCTTCGGCCTTGGCGGTCAGTTCCAGTTTTTCTTCTTTGAGCTTTGCTGTCCTCTCCGCTGTCAGGGCTTCGGCTTTTTTTATGTAATCGTCTTCCAGGTTCCTGCGGAAGTCCTCCAGCTGGGCTTCCTTGGCCTGGTAAAGACGGGAGAACTCGCGCATTTTCACCTCGTAGCGCTCCTGAAGGGCCAGTTCTTCCTGCTCGGTCTTTACCCGAAGGGTTTCTATAAGTTCTTTCTCGAACCGCTCATATTTGGCGCGCACGGCGTTTTCTCTTTCCACGAGCGAATCCCGGCTGTTCAGGATGATCGCCTGGGTTTCCTCATCCTTGAGCTCGGCGGCTTTCCTGATCTCGTCTATGGCATAAAGCTTGAGTTTGCCTATCTCGGCTTCCTTATACGCCAGTTCGTGTTTGAGGGCTTTTATCTCGGTCTCCAGCTGTGCCCTGGCCTGGCGCCAGTTGGCGGTTTCTTCGTTCAGGATCTGTTCGCGCAGTTTGCCTTTAAGGTCCGCCTCCATGGCGGTCTGGGTCTTCCAATTTTCCTCCCAGGTTTTGATGGTGGCCTGCCATTTCTTCAAGATCTCGTCTTTCTGCTCTCCCTGCTGGGTGAGCTGGCGGGCGATATTGACCTTGTTGCGGTTGTCCTCTTTCAGGCGGGCGTTGTCGTCGGACAGGGCGTGGATCTTCTCTATAGCCCAGCGTAAAGCGAGTTTTGCTGTTTCCACATCGGTGATGGTGGAAGGGTCAAGTTGATTGTTGAAGTCCATTTAAGCGCCTCCGGAATAGAGTTTAAAAACGAACGAAACAGTTTAAGTCATACAAGAGAATTATACAATAAGGCTTGTTTAGGAAATATTAAATTATTGTAACAGGAAAGTATGCGGCTTAGAGGCAGGAAAACGGCGTAAATATGTGAATAAGTTGATACGTACGGCGCTTCACGTATCTACATATAAACGTATCAACGTTGTTGTCCCCCAGGCGGATTATTTCACCGGTCTTTGCGCTTTGCCGCTTTTGATGCAGCCGGTGCAGACATAAACAGAGCGCACCGCGTCGTTAAGAACCACTTTCTGCTTTTGCAGGTTCGGTTTGAAGATCCGTTTGGTCGCCCTGTTCGAGTGGCTGTAAGAATTTCCGGCGACGGATCCTTTTCCGCAGATTTTGCATTTGTATGCCATGATTTTTATTATAGCAAATTTTGTAAAATATAATAATGGAAAACATGGAAAAAACGGTGCATTGGCTGGGGCACGCCTCTTTCCGGCTTGAAAGCCCGGCAGGAGCGGCGGTCTACATAGACCCCTACAATCTTAAAGAGCAGTCAAAAAAAGCCGATCTTGTGCTGATTACACACGCGCACTTTGACCATTTCTCGCCGGCTGACATAAGTAAAGTGGTTAAAGCAGACACGAAGATCTTCGGCCCCGAGGCGCTGGCCGGAAAAATCCAGGGCGATTTCACCGCGCTGAAACCCGGTGATAAGGCTGAAGCGGCCGGGGTGGCCGTGGAAGCCGTGAGCGCCTATAACACGGACAAGAATTTTCATCCCAGGACTTCGGGTTATCTCGGCTATGTGGTGAACGTGGGCGAACTGAGCGTTTATCACGCGGGCGATACCGATCTGATAGAGGAGATGAAAACCGTTAAGGCCGACGTGGCGCTTCTTCCCGTCGGCGGGACCTACACGATGGACGCCCGCGACGCCTGCGGGGCGGCCCAGGCCATAAAACCCAAAGTGGCGGTGCCCATGCATTATGGCTCGGTAGTGGGTTCAAGGGAAGACGCCATAAGGTTCAAAAACCTCTGCGGCGCCTGCGAAGTGAAGATTCTGGAACAGGAGAAATAGGAGGCGCCTTATGCGTTCTCACACCGCCTATCTCTGGATGAATACGCCGGCCCGCTGTGAGATAGTCAATATAACCTCAAAAGTGGAAGCGGAACTCCAAAAAAGCGGCATCAGGGAGGGGTTTTGCCTGGTCAACGCCATGCATATCACCGCCAGCGTCTTCATAAACGACAATGAAAAAGGCCTGCATAAGGATTTCCTGGACTGGGTGGAAAAGCTGGCGCCTTATTCCAGGGCCGGCTATAAGCATAACCTGACCGGCGAAGATAACGGCGACGCGCATTTAAAAAGGACCGTCATGGGCCGGGAGGCGGTGGTGGCCGTGACCAAGGGGAAGCTGGACTTCGGCCCCTGGGAACAGCTCTTCTACGGCGAATTCGACGGCCGCAGGGATAAAAGGGTCCTGGTCAAAATCATCGGGGAGTGAGAGGCCTTAATGAAAAAAAGGATATATTACCATGACACCGACTGCGGCGGCGTGGTCTATTACGGGAATTATCTTAAATTCCTGGAGGAAGCCAGGAGCGAATACCTGGAGGAACTGGGCTTCTCGGTCAAGGGACTGATGGACCAGGGCGTCTTATTCGTGGTCAGGCGCCAGGAGGTGGATTACAAATATCCGGCGGTCTACGGCGATACGCTGGAGATAAAAACTTCGGTTAAAGAGCATAGCGCCGTACGGATACAGTTTGCCTACGAGATAAAGAACCAGGACGGGCGGCTGCTGTCCAAAGCCGTGACCGATATGGTCTGCGTGGACAAGGCCCTTAAATTAAGGGAAATGCCGCAGTCCCTGAAAGAAAAACTGACGCCAATCATGTAATTGACCGGCTATTTTTTACATTATATTTAAAACTTTTGTTATAATATGGTATAGTTTTAATCATGATTAGAACCTATATTGAGCGTGGACAATACCTTTCAAAGATTAAGCCTTTTTTCGGCAAAGAGGTTATCAAGGTTATTACAGGTCAGCGGAGGGTAGGCAAAAGCTATCTGCTGTTCCAGATAATGGATATGGTTAAGCGCTTCGGCCCGAAAGACGCGAGCATTATCTACATAAACAAGGAATTACACGAATTTGACGCTATCGGCGATTATCGGAACCTTTTGAAATATATAGCCGGCAAATCGTCCGGCGCAAAGCGATCTTTCGTGTTTATTGACGAAATCCAGGAAATCGGACAATTTGAAAAAGCATTGCGCAGCCTGCAGGCTGAAGGCGGTTTTGACATCTACTGCACCGGAAGCAACGCGGAGTTATTATCCGGCGAACTTGCCGGCCGCCTGAGCGGGCGGTATATGGAAATAAAAGTTTTCGGCTTATCTTACGCTGAATTTCTGCGGTTCCACAAGCTTGAGGACGGTGGGGACGCGTTTCTTAAGTATATCAAGTACGGCGGCCTGCCGTATCTCATAAACCTTAAACTGGAAGACGACGTCGTATACGAATATCTCCGCACAATATACGGGACCATCCTTCTCAAGGATATCGTGATGAGACACGGGGCCAGAAACGTCAATTTTCTGGAGCGCTTGGCGGAGTTCCTGGCCGACAACACCGGAAGCCTGGTGTCCGCTAAACGCATCAGCGATTTTCTTAAATCCCAAAAAACCAATATCTCCCCGAATGTCGTGCTGAACTATCTTTCATTTCTTACCTCGGCGTTCCTTATTTTCAAAGTTCCCCGCGCCGATGTGTCCGGCAAAAAGATCTTTGAAATCGGCGAAAAGTATTATTTTGAAGACCTGGGCATCCGGCACGCCATAATCGGCTACAGGCATACCGACATAAACAAGATACTTGAAAATCTTGTTTTTGTCCATCTTAAGATGTCAGGATATAAAGTAAATGTGGGGAAATTGGGCGATCGTGAAATTGATTTTGTCTGTGAAAAATCAGGCGAACGCCTGTATGTGCAGGTGGCCTACCTGCTGAAGGATGAAGCCGCGCGTTCCAGGGAATTCGGGAACCTGCTTGCGATAAAAGACAACTACCCTAAAATCGTGGTTTCCATGGATGAGGCGGCGGGAAACGGGTTTAAAGGCATTGAGCAGATGAATGTCAGAAATTTCCTGCTTCGCACCCGGTAGCGGCGTGGTGATTATCGCTTCGCGTTTACAGGATCGCTTTTATCCGACGACAGCCCTCAGCCTTCAGTCTTCTTTTACTTCCGTCACCGGGCCGAAGTCTGAGAGGGGCTTGTCGAATTTTTTGGCGTTGCCGATCGCAAAAATAAACGAGCTTTCCGGCTTAAAGAGCTTTTGCGAGGTTTCAAGCACGGCTTTGGGGTCTACCTTCGCCATATTGTCCACGTAGGTGTCCAGGTAATCGGCGGGGTAGGCGTAATACTCGTAAAGCGCCCGCTCGCTTATAAGGTCGAACGGCGTGGGGAAGCGGAACACGAAAGAGTTGATAATGGAGTCCTTCGCCCTTTTCACTTCCGCGTCCGGCGCGAGCTCGGTCTTTATCAGTTCGAACTGGCGGAGCAGCTCCGAAAGCGCCTGGGAATAGGTTTCAGGCTTGGTGCCGCAGGAGGCGTTGATAAAGCCGTAATCCGGCCTTTTGGCGAAATAGCTGTACACGCTGTAGGCCAGGCCTTTGCGGGACCGTATCTCGGCCGCCAGCCGCGCGGAGAGGCCGCCGCCCAGCATCTCGTTGGTGACGGCAAGCGGAAATTCGACGGGGTCGTGCCGCTTTACGCCCTTCTGCAGCGTCACGATGAATGTCTGTGAAATATCCTTTTCCACAAAATAGAGCCGGCGGGTCTCGTTTATTTTTACCGGCGGTATTTCCGGGAATTTGACTTCTCCGCTGGCCCAGCCGCCGAATTTATCCTTAAGTTTGGCGAGGAAGACGCTTTCGCTGTCGAAATCCCCGGCGGCAGCTATGATGATGTTGTTGGGCCGGTAATAATTGGCGTGATAGGTTTTGAGGTCTTCTTTTGTTAGCGGTTCAACAGTGGAGAGTTCCGAGCGCCAACCGTAAGGGTGGTCTGCCCCGTAGAAATGGCGGACGGCTTCCCGCTGGGCCGCGCGGTCGGGGTTGTCGTTCCTGCGCCGTATAATTTCCAGCGCCTCGGCTTTCTTGAGGGCCGTTTTATCGTCTTCAAAGGCCGGTTCCATAAGCGCCGACGCGTAAATATCCAGCACCTTGTCCAGGTCTTTTTTCAGGGCGAACAGGTCCACCCTGGCTTCCTCATTGGCGATGGAGGACTCCACGGCAGCGCCCAGAAATTCCAGGGTCTTATCTATCTCGTCCGATTTGTATTTCAGCGTGCCGCCGTCCTTGAGAAGGCCCGCGGTAAGCTCGCCCAAACCTATCTTTTCCTTCGAGTCGTAGATCTTGCCCGTTTTGATTATGGCCGTCATATGCATCACGGGCAGGGTGTTGTCTTTCAGCAGGTAGACGACCAGGCCGTTCTCCAACGTGTAGCGCGAACCTTTCGGCGGCTTGAAATCTATGCCGCCTATTTCGGGCAGGGCCGGCGGCACCGCCCACGATGAGGTGATGCTTAAGGTCATGATGGCTCCTAGAGTGAATGATTTTAAGATTGGTTTTTTCATGATTTTCTCCGAATATTCAGTTTAGAGCCGAAAGTTTAGAGAGCGCTTTTTATTTCAGAAACTCTAAACTCTAAACTATTTACCTTCAACTTGTGTTTCAGGTTCGCGCAGGAACACGATGGTCTTATTGTCCCTGGTGAAATACTTGCCCGCGGCCCTGGAGATGTCTTCAGGCTTCAGCTTGCGGAGTTCGTCCGTAACCTTCCAATCGAATTTCCAGTCGCCGAGTATCTGCTGGTTTTGCGCCAGGCTCATGCCCAGCCCGGAATTGGATTCCAACTGTCTTACGAGGGCGGCTTCGTAATTATTTATGACCTTTTCCATTTCCCACGGCGTGGGCGGCTCTTTCTTGAGCTTGTCTATTTCTTCCATAACGGCATTTTCCACTTCCTCTACGGTATGAGGGGCTTTCGGGGCCGCCAGGATGACGAACAGCGACGGATAGCGGTCTCCGGGAGTTGAGTGGCCGGAGTTGGCGTAAAGGGCCAGTTGTTTGCCTTCCACGAGGTTCCGGTAGAAGCGCGAGGTCTTGCCGTTGGACAGTATTTCGCTGAGCATCAGCAGGCCGTAGATGTCGGGATTCCAGTAGCCCGGGTTATGGAAACCCATGCGCAGGGCGGGCTTGGCTTTAAAAAACACGCTTATGCGCTTTTCCGACTTCTGGGGCGGTTCCTTGGTATAGTTCCGTTCCGGCAGCGTTCGCTTTTCCCAGGAGGCGAAGTGTTTCTCCGCCAGCTTTATGACCTCTTCGGGCTTTACGTCCCCGACCACAGCCAGCGTGGCGTTGTTCGGGGCGTAGAAGGTTTTGAAGAACTGGTCCGCGTCGGTGCGGGTCAGGCGCTTCAGATCGTCCATCCAGCCGATAGTGGGATTATGATAGGGGTGCGCCGCGAAAGCGTTGGTGAACAGCGTCTCCCACAGCAGGCGGTTCGGGTCCGATTCGCCCATGCGCCGTTCTTCCATGACCACGCTGCGCTCGCGGTAGAACTCCCTCAAGACGGCGTTCTTGAACCGGTCGGACTCTATTATCATCCAGGCCTGGAGCCGGTTGGCGGGCAGAGAGACCACGTAGCCGGTGTAATCCGTGGAGGTCATGGCATTCATGCCCGATTCCCCCAGCTCGTTGTATATTTTCCAGTATTCATCCTTGACTATCAAGGCATCGGCCGCTTTTTCGGCGTCGGCCAGGTTTTTGCGCAGCTCTTGGAGTTTCGCCGGTTCCGGGGAGGCCTTTGATTCTTCGGCTATCAGCGCTTTGGCGGCGGTTTCCACTTTTTCAAGCAGAAGTTTTTCTTTCTCAAAGCCGGCGGAGTTGATGGTCCTGGTGCCTTTAAAGGCCATGTGTTCGAAAAGGTGCGCCAGGCCGGTCTTGCCGGGCCGGCCGTCCACGTTCCCGACTTTAAAAATCATCGTGAACGAGACGGTCGGGACGAATTTCTTTTCAAGGATAAGCAGGCGCAGGCCGTTCTTCAGCGTGTATGAGATGACGGGCGGGAATTTGGCGTCTTTTTCCACAGTTGCGCCGAGTGTTTTCAGTTTGGTCATATCGTCTCCAGCGCCCGCGGCCGCGCGAAGCGGCGCGCAAAGCAATAAAAGGCATGGCAGCATTGCCAGTGATTTCATCATTTCCTCCATAAAGCGCAAACCGGCGACTGGTTTATTATATTAAATTACTGCCTTTCTGCGAGCAGGGAGCCGTAGAAGGGGGTTTTGCGGATACGGCGGATGATCCCAAAGCCGCCGGCCTGGAGCGCGGCGGTCCAGGCTTTTATGCCTTCGGGATATTCCTGCTTGAACCAGGCCGTCACTTCTTTTTTCCTGCGCTCCCAGGAGGCGCCGTAATAGGCGGCGCAGTCCTTCATCAGGCCGGGCCGGTTGATGTCCAGTTCCGCGCGCTCAAAATCCAGTACCAGGTCTTCAATAAGGAACAGCGCCCCGGGAGAGAAGCTTGCGCCTATCTTCCCGAAGAACCTGTTCTTTTCCTTATCCGTAAGCAGGCGCAGGGTCTTTCTTGAAAGACCTTTAGTGAAGGTCCGCTGGCCGGGGTCAAAATCAAGAAGCGCCGATTTTATCAGCTCCACGCGGGCGTCGCCTTTGAAGCGCAACGCCGCCTGCGCCAGCCGGTTGGCGGAAATGTCCACGCCCACGGCGCTGTCGACGGTCCCGAGCGCCGCGGCCAGGAAATCCCCGTTGCCGCAGCCGAATTCTATGAGCCTGTCCCCCTGGGAAACGCGCAGAAGCTCTGCGCAGGCCGGCGCATCCTCCCCCGGGGCGGAGCCAAGGAAATTATACCTGCCCGCGAATTTATTGTCTCTGCGGCTGTAGGTCATTGGTAATTATTTCTGTTTGCCCAGTATCAAGGCTGAAAGCGCGAAGACTTTGGCGTCGCCGATAAGATTGTCAAGGATGCAGTATTCATTGGGCTGGTGCGCGGTCTCGTTCAGGCGGGAGTAAACCACCGCCGGCAGGCGCAGGCGCCTGAAGAATGCCGCCACGGTGCCGCCGCCTATACCGTAGGCTTTCGGTTTTACGCCCAGTACTTTTCTGATGGCTTTCTTGAGGGCTTTCACTATCGGGGCGTTCGGGTCCGTGGGAGGGGCGGCCTGGGCCTCCTGCTGCGGTTCGAAAGATATCTTCACGCCGAACTTCGCCTCCACCTCGTCGGCGAGACGGCGCATTTCGGCTTTCACTTCGCCCAGGCCGTAAACCGGCATTACGCGGCAGTCCATGTAGAACACGTCCGAACCGGGCAGCGTATTGACGTTCGGCACGTTGTTCTCTTTTTTTGTGGGCTCAAAGGTGCTTGTCGGCGGTTCGTAGAGCCTGTCCTTCTTCGGGAATTTCTTGTAGAGTTTCTGGTATTTGGTGATCAGTTCGCTTGCGGCTTTGAAAGCGTTTATGCCGAGCGCCGGGCGGCTGGCGTGGCATTGCTTGCCCTTGGTGGTTATTTTCATCCAGAGTATGGACTTCTCCGCCACCTCAATTTTCGAGCCGTCCTCCACGCCGGAGTCCGGCACGAAGAATATATCATCCTTGCCGAAGATATCCGGGCGCTTTTCGCAGAGATGGTCGGCGCCGAAGCCCGAGCCGGTCTCCTCGTCTGCGCAGAACAGCAGGGCTATGTCGTATTCGGGGCGGTAGTTCAGTTCCATCATGGCCTTCACGACGAGTATGCTGGACACTATGGCCTGCTGGTTGTCTTCCACTCCCCTGCCGATAAGGTTGCGGCCCTCTATCTTAAGCGTGTAGGGGTCGGAGGTCCACAGCTTCGTTTCGCCCGGCGGCACTATGTCCAGGTGTGACATAAACCAGATCGTTTTACCCGGGGTTTTGCCTTTATAGCGGGCTATGATGTTCGGGCGCACGCCGTTCTTTGCTTCTTTCTGCGGAGCATTTATCCATTCTATGGAATCAAACTTGAGTTTTTTCAACTCCGTTTCAAGGTAGACGGCCTTGTCGTATTCGCCCGTTCCGCCGCTTGCGGGCGCCAGGGCCGGTATAGCGGTAAGGCTTCTCTGCAGTTCTATGGCGTAAGCTTCGTAAGATTCTATTTTTTTCAGGATCTTTTCTTTCATTGCGGGCTCCTTGGGATGAACAGGCTTTTTATGAAATGCGTATTGTTTCCGCTGATTATCCAAGTATACTTAGCTTTACTTATTATATGCGAGAAAAGCGTCCAGCAATCGGCGCGGTGTGGCGCCCTCAAGCAGCAATTTTGAATCTTGTCCCGTCACAAAACCTTCGTCCAGGGCGTTCTTTATCAGCTTAAGCAGCGGATCGTAATAGCCCTTGATGTTCAAAAGTCCGCAGGGCTTGCGGTGAAAGCCGAGCTGGGCCCAGCAGAGCGCCTCGAACAATTCGTCAAAAGTGCCTATGCCGCCGGGCAGCGCGATGAAGCCGTCGGAGAGTTCGTGCATTTTGGCCTTGCGCTGGTGCATGGTGCGCGTCACTATCAGTTCGGTGAGCCCTTTATGCTCCAGCTCTAGGCCGGTCAGCGCAGCGGGGATTACGCCTATAACCTTTCCGCCGGCTTTTAAGACGCCGTCGGCCACCGCGCCCATCAGCCCCGTGCGGCCGCCGCCGTAGACCAGTTTTATCCTGTGCCCGGCAAGCAGTCCGCCCAGCTCCCCGGCCTGGCGCGCGTATTGCGCCAGCCTGCCGGCGCTTGAACCGGCGTAAACGCAGACAGCTTTCATAACTTCAAGTATAGCTTACCTTCGCAGGCGTTGAAAAGGTATAATTCAAAGCAGTTACTAATAAAGAGCAAAGCTTTCCGGGGGATTTTATAGAAGATAAAAAGGTTATTGCTATTGGGGTCAGGTTTTTTGCCGCGGCGGCGGGCGTCACGCTCGTAAGCGGCTGGCTGGTCGGCCTGTATCCGTCCTTCATGAAAAACCGCGAGACCATTAAACAGATAGAGCCGGCGCTCAGGGAAGCCAAAAACCTGGGGCTGGATTATGACACGGCGCTGACTGGAGGGGATAAATACAGGGATAAATCCGCGCTCTGGTGCGTCCAGACCGGTTCGGAAGGCGCGGCTTTCTATAAAGGCGATCTGAGCAGGAGGCTGTTCGTGAAGAATCACCAGGCCATGCCTTCTTTTACCGGGTCCAAGCACGCGAACTGCGCCGATATGCTGCTTAAGATCGAAGACGTCCGCAAGACCGCGTCGGGCGGCGTGGTGACCGTCAGATTCGTGCATAAATTTGAATGATCTATGATAGCAACGGAAGGCAAGGGAATGCAAAAGGAAGCGACAGAAAGCAAGAAACTCCTTTTTCCGAAACCTTCGGCAGCGTATATTTTAGTGAGGAGATAATATGCTTGGCAAAATTATATTGGTCCTGATGTTATTTTTCGCTCCGGCCCTGAAAGCGGCTGAAATAGAATTTGCCGAAAGCGTGCCCGAGGAGACGGTTTACGGCTCCACACTGGCCGCGCGAGCGGCCCAAATGTGGATAGACATGATAAACGGGGCGGTGCATACCCTGGATTTCGAGGAATTTTATATCGCCGACAAGCCGGGCGAGGCGCTGGGGCCGGTTATAGCGGCGGTCAAGGCGGCGGCGGCCAGGGGCGTAAAGGTGAGATTTATAGTGGAAAAAGCGATGATGAAAGAGACTTCAAAAGCCCTGCCCGGCCTGACGGCTGAAAAAAACATCGAAGCGCGCGTGATCAACTTTAAAAAGGCCGCCGGCGGTATACAGCACGCGAAATTCTTTATAGTGGACGGGCGGGAAGTTTATCTCGGCAGCCAGAATTTTGACTGGCGCTCGTTAAGCCAGATCCACGAAACCGGCGCGCGCATAAAGAGCGAACGCGCGGCGCGGGATTTTGGTTTGATCTTTGAGGGCGACTGGGCGCTGGCCGGCGGCGCGGAACCGAAAAATGTCTTTTCCGTAAAACCGGAAAAACCGCTTAATTCAAAAAATCCCGAAGCCGCCCTGGTGCGCGGGGCCGGGATAAACTGCCGCTTGGCGTTCAGTCCCTCCGGCCTTATACCGGCCGGCTTTAACGCCGAGCTCGGCGAACTGCTCAAACTGATAAAAGGCGCGAAGAAGAGCATCCACGCCCAGGTCATGACCTATTCCCTTTTCCCGCACGGAAAAAAAACCCGCTGGGAAGAGCTGGACCGCTCGTTTCGCGCCGCCGGCAAAAGAGGGGTAAAGGTGGAACTGATCTTCGCGGACTGGGCGATGGGCGGCAAATCCGACAAGGATATAAAGGCCCTTTCCCGGGCGAAGAATGTCAGCGTGAAAATTTCCGCGCTTCCGCCTCACAGCGGCGGTTTTATACCGTTCGCGCGGGTGGAGCACGGCAAATACCTGGTATTCGACGGGGAAAAGGCGATGCTGAGCACGTCCAACTGGTCACCCGACTACTTTACGGATTCCAGGGGCGCGGCGCTCATCGTCGAGGGCGCGGCGGGCGCCGCCGTTCTTGAAGATATCTTTGAACGGGCCTGGAACGGCCCGTATGCCGGCCCGGTGGACCAGGCTAAAAACTACAAGCCGGTCAAACGGAACTAACCCGGGTTAGTTTATAGCAAAAGTGTCCGCTGTGGCCGTGGCTATTGTAAATTCAAACAACCCACCTAACAAAAATATTAAATAGTGTTAACGTCTGTCAACAAATTTCAGTGTAACTTTGGATACATAGAAACCGGCTTCCCATTCCTTATATTATATTGCGATTGGAGACAGTAGAGCAAGGCGTTTTGTTGTCTCAAGTGTAAGCGAAATGATTCAATGCCGCCTGTCCGCCTTAGGCGGATCTGCCTCAGGCATGACCATCCCGCGATTTATCGCATGGCAATGCGACCGCTACACAGCATGATTCATAGACAGCTGCTGTCTGATCCGGCACGGTACGCAAGAAAACCCCGTGCCGGATAGGATAAAATGTTGCCTTGCAACATTTTATAACGTCAGAATCCGCGGTATTTTCTGACGCTGACGATACGCTGGAAATAATAAGGGTTTGAGACGGAGTCTATGTGTATGCCGTTGGAGACGGAGGCGTGCACAAAAAATCCTTTCCCGACATAAATGCCGATATGGTCCACCTTTGAAGAGCCGGGACGCTTCATTGAGAAGAAGATCATATCTCCGGGCAGTATGGCGGCCGGCTTCAGATACAGGCTTGCGGCGAATTGCTCCCGGGCTACGCGGGGCAGGTTCAGGCCGGCCTTGCTGTAGACCAGTTGCACGAACCCGGAGCAGTCCAGCCCGGTCCCGGGATGCGTGCCGCCCCAGAGATAGGGGATGCTCAGGTATTTCAGCGTTTCCTGAACAACCTCGTTTCTGGCGTCCGCTATGGACTTGGCCTGCGCCGCCGCAGCCGAGAGCGGCAGGACGGCAAGCAGTCCGGCCAGGGCGAGACATCCAACGCGGATCAGCCTGAAAGTGAAGCCGAAAGCTTTTTGTTTTATTTTTCTGCGCATTTTCCTTTATCCCTTATCCTTACGAAAATTGCGGAGCAATTTTCGGGTTAAAATGTATAGGCCAGGCCGGTCGTCAAGCCTATGCCGTAAAATTTTGGGGTTTTGCCGCCGCTGAAGGACCTGTAGCCCTCAGCCAGAAGATTAACCCTCCAGTTTGTGTCGGGTATCTGCCATTCGTAGCCAAGCCCCGCGTTCCACGAGGGATGCCAGCCCTTGATGGAGGTGTGGAAATCGGAGCTTTTCGCGGCGCCGGAGATGTAATGCCCGGCAAGGCCGAATCTCATCAGTACGTAGCGCGTGTGGGGGGTTCCAAGCGGTATAAGCGCAAATTCTATCCCGGCGGGAATTTCAAGATGGGAGAGTTTTGCGGCTGTCCCGTCCAGCTTGTCCCGCTTTATACCGGTGTACTTCAAGCCGCCGTAGTAGCGGATCCAGGAAAAAAGATGCCCCCCGGCCAGCGCTTTGGCGCCGAATGCCGGTTTCCCGGTTTTTGTCTTCCCGGCGCCGGCCACGGAGGTCAGCGAGTCGGTGACCAGGTTCAGGTTGAGATAGCGCGCTTTCCGCGGCACGGCGCGCCCCTTTTTTCCGGCCGGCACGTCCTTAACCTGGCCCGTGACGGGCATCTGCTGGTTGGACCTGAGATATTTGAGGAACTCCTGCTTGTCTTTTTCTCCCCAGGAGGCCTGGTCTTTCATGTCGGGCAGGGTCTGCGCCCGCGCGGGAGCGAGCGGGCTTAAGAGCAGCGAAGAGAAGAATAATGCCCTAAAATTTTTCATTATCAATATCTTACACTATTGCGCGAATTCGCCGCAAATGCGGGATAGCGCCTAAAAAATTTGCGCCCAACGCCGAATTTGGCGTATAATACCCGAGACGAATAAAGACGACATAGTGCGCACTCTCGGGCTCAGGCGCGAATATGAAAATATTGTAGCCGTCAAAGACGTTGATTAAAAATTTTTGCGGCAAAAATTTTTACCATACCCCGCCCTAAAGAAAGGATAAAGGATCAGGGATAAAGGCTAAAGGCCGGAATAATCTCTTTGTTTTTCCTTCATCCTTCAGCCTTTATCCTTTAGCCTTTCTTCGAGGCCCGAAAGGACGGCAAAATCGTCCTCCGTGCCCGGCAGATTAGCCCAGCCGGGGATAATTTTGATTCTCCCGTAAAAAGTCCACATTCCGGAAAATTGTAGCGGCGGGATTACTATCCCGCCCAATGGAGGCGAATAGTAATTCGCCCGCTACAGAACCGCAAAATGACTTTTTACGAGTGAATCAATTTTGATATACTACTGTAGCTGAAAACTATTACCCCCCGCGGTTTTTAGGGAAGGATTTATGCTTAATAGCCGGGCGTATGCAGTGTGTGTTCGATTAGGACTGGTTGCTGTCATCGGAATGTGTTTTTCCGGGTGCCAAGATAAAGCCACTCCCGGCTATGCGCAATGCGTACAACTGGATATCAAAGGGGACATCGGCGGGGCATGGGCTGCCTGCAATGCCGCTATCAGCGCCGACCCAAGCTCAGAGAACGGCAAAGCGGCGGCGGCGAAACTGATTGGAATGAAACCAACGTACGACCAATGGAAAACCGAACATGAGAAGCAGGCTGCGATGAAGGCCTTGGGCATCGTTAAGAACAAACTTTCTTACGATGGTCACAAGCTTGGCGGTTATTTGGAAGAATCGGCAAAAACCGCAGTTGAAGAAAGCAACATGGCCTTAGGCTCCAATAGTTCGCGGCTGGTGAATTCCTGGGCCGCTTATCCCCTGGGTAATGACAGATGGCAGATAAACTATGCGGGGCATATCGGTTCGGATTTTGACGGCCGCCCGATGCAATCGGAGTATATTTTTGAAGTAAACACGGTCAATGAAACGGTGTTGCCGGCTAACCCGCCGGCAAAAATGGTTATTAACGGTCCGCCTAAAAAACTTAACGCTCCGTCTAAAAAGCGCAAATAATACCGCCGCCCCCGCCGCCGACAGCCGGTCCCGTGGCTTGTCCGCCTTCCGGATTATTAATATCCAGGGGGAACTGTGCGGGATGTAAATGCCCCGCGGCGGAGTTATATCCTACAATGTGCTCTCATGGCCGGGCCCCCGGACCGGGCGCCCGGCCGGGAATGAGGAGGGCTTGAAAATAAATATTATAAAGGAGCGCTGCGACACCATCATGTCGGGGCTAAAACAAGAAAGGAACTACAGAGGGGAAACGGCAGGCTTAATGGAGCGGAGGCAGACTTCGCGTACTTGCAGATTGTGAAAATCCCCCTCAATCCCCCTTTCAGAAAGGGGGAGGTTCCTTTAGTGGATTCCGTGCATCCATTTTCGGAGCTTTGGGGTGATGACGAGCAGCAGCAGGCCCGCCCCCGCCGCCGTCCCGGTCGGGATCATGTAGAACAAAGTGTGGTTCATCGCGTCGTAGTTGCCCGCGAAAAATCCGCCTACGAAATTGGCCGCAAAACTGGATAACAGCCAGACGCCCATCATCAGCGAGCCGAACTGTATCGGGGCCAGCTTGGTCACCAGCGAAAGGCCGACCGGCGACAGACACAGTTCTCCCAGCGTGTGGAAGAAATACGCGCCGATAAGCCACATAACGCTTACCGGGCCGGACTGCTGGTACATGGCGGCCGCCGCTATCATCACCACGAAGCCGACGGCCAGCAGGCCTAGGCCCGCGGCAAACTTCACCGGGCTTGAGGGTTCCCTGCCGGTCTCTCCCAGGCTTACCCACATCTTTGAAAAGAACGGGGCCAGGATGAAGATCAGCAGCGGGTTGATGGACTGGAAATAGCTGGCCGGCATTTCCCAGCTCCAGCCGAACAGGCTTATAACCCTGTCGGTCTCGCGGTCGGCGAACAGCGTCAGCGAACTACCCGCCTGCTCGAAAGCCGACCAGAAGAAGACGGAGAAGAACACCATTATAAAGATAACTGCCATGCGCTGTTTTTCCACATGCGTCAGCGTTGATTTCTCGGATTTGGACGCGTAGGAATAGACCAGGCCGCCCGCAACAGCCAGCGCCAGCAGCTTGTATATATAGCCGGGTACCATCCCCTTTATGTCATAGCCGCTGAATTGGAAGGCGCTGGCTACCAGGAAGACGAGCACGACCGCGATGAGGACAACGGGGACATACAGCTTGTCGTTCGGGTTTGCGGGTTTCATTCCTTTGTCCCCGAGAAGAGCATGCTGCCCCCACAGGTACATCGCAAGGCCGATCACCATGCCCACGCCGGCTGCGCCGAAACCGAAATGCCAGCCCACCTTTTCTCCCAGGGTTCCGCACACCAGCGGCGAGAAGAAGGCGCCGAGGTTTATGCCCATGTAGAAAATGGTGAAGCCGGCGTCGCGGCGGGGGTCGTTAGTCTCGTAAAGGGAGCCCACCACGGTGGAGATGTTCGGTTTAAAGAAGCCGTTGCCCATTATAAGCAGTATCAGCGCGGAGAAAAAAAAGGGCAGCGGCGGGAAGGCCATGGCAAAATGCCCCAGCGCCATAAGCGTGCCGCCGACTATTATCGAATTGCGCTGTCCCAGGTAGCGGTCGGCTATGTAGCCGCCTAAGAGCGGCGTCAGGTAGACCATCCCGGTGTACCAGCCGTAGATCTGGCCAGACTTTTCCGTGGAAAACTGCAGGAACTTGATCATGTAAAGCACAAGCAGCGCTCTCATGCCGTAATAAGAGAAACGCTCCCACATTTCAACAAAAAACAATAGAAAAAGGCCTTTAGGCTGGTTCTTATGAATACTCATCTTGGTTCCTTAATCCCGTCCGCCTGAGGCGGACGGAGGCGACTAGCCTGGATTTCCACGGCGCGAAATTAGCCTAACAAAACCAGCCATTGGCGGTTTGGCCGTCGGCGGACGTGCTCTTTTCCCCGTCGGGGCCACCAAAAATCCTCCAGAACGCCAGATTTACAGATTAGATTATGTA
>JACQYT010000006.1 GCA_016208085.1 Elusimicrobiota bacterium
CCGCCGGACTTACTTCAGAGGCTTCGCCTCTTTCGTCAAAAAGATCCGCCCTGGCCGCAAATACCGCCACCCCAAAACAGGAGAAATCATCCAGCTCCCGCCCAGGCCGTACATAGATTTCACGGTCTCGCCGGCCTTCCTTAAAACCCTTGGCGTAACGAAGACCACCCCGCGCCCCGCCGGCCGCCGCAAACGCAAATAACCCGGCTTCCGCGCTTTTTGGATATCCGTGAGCAAAGGCACATAAAACCCGCTTAAAGAATCAGCTCCCCGGATTTAAGTCCCTATACAACCGCCGCCGGCGGCTCCTGGCGCCGCTTTCCCAGCCCAAGCGACCCCCCTTTCCCCTAAACGCCTTAAAAGCGCGTTTACGGCCATTTTCAGCGAAACAGTCATTTTAAAACGCAACAGGATACGTCAGGAACGATCCTTTCGCGCCCGGAGGCACAGCGAGACCCCCCGTCTTTCCGACGACAATAATTCCCAGGTAGGCCCTTCGACCCATGCTGTACTTCCCCAAAAGGCCTTTCCTTAGTCAATCCGCCAGAGGTATACTATAAACGCCATTCTTTGTAATCCGGGGATTGACCCCGGAGTATCCACGACCGGACCGTAATCCGGTGTATCCAGGGAAGACAAAAATAAAAATCGTTTTCCCTTTTTTTGTGTTTTTATGAAAAAAGCTATTCCGATTGTTATAATGTCCGCGCTTTTATTTGTGGTTTGTTCCATATGCGAAGCATCTATCATGAGTCGGCTCTGCTCGTCATTTGCCAATGTCCTTGACGACGAAGAGACCAAAACCGCCGCCGCGTTAAAGAACTGCAAGAAAAACTGTGCAATAATCCAAAAGAAGCTCGACTTAATAAAGGCCGCTCAGAAAAAAGTGGATGATTCGTGCGCAAAAGGAATTACGCCCGATATAACAAAGGTAAGCGCCGGCCTTGATAAAAACGTCCAGGCAAAACTCCGCAAGCAGTATAACCAGCACAGCAAGATGTATGACGGCAAGGCGGATCTTCCGGATAAGGACTTCGGCTTAACCACAAAATCAAATCAATCGCCCGGTTTAACCGTCGGTAAAGGCGGCCAGGTAGCCGACTTAAAAACCTCGGAACCGGTTATCCCAAAGTTAAACTCCGCCACTGAGTTCAGCCTCAGCGGCACAAAACTGTCCGGAAAAACGCCGGGTCAGGCGCCAACAAAGCAGTCCCCCATCCTGCTGGCGTCCGCGTCGTCGGCAAAAACGCCGGTTGATGCCCCCATCACATCCGCGAAGACCACCCTTTCTCCGCAGAAAGCCCAGGGGGCAGCAACTGCCCTGCTAAAATGTACCGAAAGCGCGACGCTGTGCATGTCAGTGGTTCCGGGAAAACCCTGTTCTTGTCCAACCGCAAACCTGTGCGACGCAGGACCGGGTGTGGCCGGAATGTGTATGAGCGCGAAGTATTGTGCGGGTGAAGGGTGCCCGGGTCAGCAGGAATGTTCCGCCGGCAAAGTTACAATTGACGGCCCCAAAGACTTGCTTTTATCCAAGCCTTCTACAAAATCAAAAGAAGTACCGTATAAAGTAATAACCACCGGTAAGGCCCCTACCAAAATAAAGTGGTCGGTATCCAACGAAAAGGTAAAAATTACAAGTTGGTGGCCCGACAACAACCTATCTGTAAAGGTTATTCCAGTATCGGAGAGTGGCCCCGCTAAAGGCGATGTAACCATTACTGCCACTGTGGATAATTGCCTTCCAGCTTCACTTCCCCTCACCGTGAGACGCCCGGCGACCATCGAGCATGGCCCGCTAACATACAGTAGGTTTAAAAAGGGCAAATTTCTTAAACTCATTCCCAATCCTATACCATTCGGAGGGACAAAAGATGGATTTTTATGGACTTTGAAAGATCAGTTTTCTGAGCCTTTAAAAGATGTCGAGGTAAGTGAGGCTGTTTGGTGTGACCCAAAGGATAATACTCTAAATTTGTGTTTCAAAGCATACCCACCCCTTGGGCATTCCAACCCATGGAACTACCAAACAACGACTAAGGATGGTCAAATTACTGATACATATGCAATTCCACTTATTCTCCTGCCCTCAAGCTATACATTTATAGTACGCCAAGGGATAACGGCAAATGGTTATAAAGGAATTAGAGTTCCAGGTTATAAAGGAACAAGTATTCTCACATTTACAGAGTCAAGCGTTAGTGGAACAAGTCCCGTGATATTGAAATAATTATGAAATTAAAACATGTAATAGTCTTTGTTTCAGCCATCTCATCGGGGATGCTTATTCTTAGTGTTCATAATATCATCAAGAGCATGAGTTTTAGCTGGATGCGGGGTGCGCCTGTTTCATGGATCGTTAAGCTTGACTATTTTCATGACTATTAGAAGCGCATATAGACGTCTATTTTCATGAGCACGATTATATAGGATTTCTTAAAGAGTTCTTTTTGGGACTACCTCAGTGCCTTATTGGGCGTACGATAATAGGCTTGATTCTATTCTTATTTATCATGCTTGTTTGCTATCCAGTAGGCATTTTGATTGATAAACTCTTGCTTTACCTCACAAGTAAAACACCCAAGCACAGTCAGGGATAATAGTCGTTTAGCTTTGAAGCGGTGCGCCGGTTTAATTGCCGCTGGCAGCTCTTGGCACCGCTTTCCCGATTGAAATAACCCTTTCTCCCTATAAGCCCTGAAAGCGCGTTTGCAGCCATTTCTGACAAAACGGCCTTTTAAATTCGCGCAAGAATGCCCCAGGACCGCGTTTTCTCGACGGGTCGGTATCATTCTACCCCCCGTTTTACGACGAGCGCCATGACGAGGTATGCCGCGTCTTACGCTCGCGGCGTCGCCCTTTGCCCGCCGCGTTAGCGGCGGGCAAGCGCTCTGCTCACTCGCCCCGACATATAAGGAAACGGCCCTGGCGGCGGCAGCTCCGTCTTTGCCTCCGGCAAAGCCGGCACTACCGCCTTGGGCCGCTCTTCACGAAGCGGTGGCCGGCCAGACCTGCGCATACGCGCAGGCCAGGCCGGCTTCCTTATAACGACCGTCCCCGCGCAATTGCATATTCCCCTGACTACCAACGGCGCGGTCCGCTTCTCACGACAATGAAATGGCCCTACGCGGCCAGTAGCCCGGCCTTTTCCGTTGACGGAAAAGGCCGCGCTCTTTGGCCGTTCGCCCCACCGCCTCGGCCTAACAGCCGTGGCGCCCGCCCGCCATAGGCGGGCCGGTTCGTGGGGCTCTCTAGGCCGCCGATTATCCCCCACCCCTGCGTGGCCGCGCGCCCCCCTGGCCGCTAACGCGGCCAGGCCCGCGCAAACAACCGCGGCCTTGCAAGAAAATAAAGAAAGGGCGAAAACCTCTAATAAGTTTCCCCGCTCCATCCTTTCTTGTATATCCGCTCGGAGAACACCGTGCGCATTATCCGCTTCCCTGCCGCTTATTTAACCGTTTGCGCACCGCTTGCAGACCGGTTGTCCCCCGCTCGCTTAACCGTTTATTCTAAAAACAGTCGCGCCGCGCCGGCGTTCAAGACCTCAGGCGGAGATGTTCTCCTTCCACCCGGGGCCCTACCAGCAGGCGCGGCGCGTTTCAGCTCTTCGTCCCTGCGGCATTATGCCGCAAGGCGCAGGTCCGGAAGCTTTGGTCATGACCTGGGCACCGGCCCTGCGTCCGTGGACGCAGGGCATCCGGCCGATGGGCGTGAGCTCAAGCGGGCGAGCCGCACTCCGAGGTTGTCGTTGCGGTTGCCCGGGTCGTTGTTGTTGCGATACGCGGCGCGGAAGTTCCCGGCGTCGTCGTTGTTCCAGGACCCGCCGCGATTAACCCGGTTGGAGCCCGTAACGCTCCCGGACCAAAATCCATTAAATCGCCCAGCGACCGTCGCAGGCCGAGGGTGTCTGCGTGTTCGGCGTGGGCGAGTCGGTTTCTCAAGGAGGAGGCAAGCTCATCTTCTCCCCGCAGACCGGTTTCCATGTCCCGCGCCGCGAGCCGTAGGGCGCGCAGAAGCCTGCGCTTGCCCGAAGCGTCCAGGCGCATGACTCGCGGCCATAGGCGCAGGCCCAGGAACGCAACACCCTCGGAAACCGGAGCCAAAACCGTAGCCCCGGCCTTGACCTCAAGCTTCAATTCCCGCTCTAGAAACCGCCCCGCTCTGCGGCCCGCCTCGCGCAGGGCGTTTTTTGAGTCGGCAAAAAGCAGCATGTCGTCCATGTAACGCACATAGCCGCGGACGCGGAGCTTTTCCTTGATGAAACGGTCGAGCGCGGAGAGGTAGCGGTTGGCGAAATGCTGGCTTGTGAGATTGCCGATGGGCAGCCCCTTGCCTGGCGGAGAGCCCGGCGCGCCATAATCGATGATCCGGTCTGCCAGGGCCAGGAGCTTCTCATCCTTGACCAGGCGCCGGAGGGATGCTTTCAGGACTTCATGGTCCACGGTCTCAAAGAACTTGCGGACATCAAGCTTAAGAAAAAACCGGAAGCGCCGTGTGAAGGATTGCGCCCTTTTCACCGCTGCATGCGAGCCCTTGCCCGGCCGGCAGGCGTAGCTGTCAGGGATCGCGGCGCGCTCCAGGAGCGGTTCCATGACCGCGCATAGGGCGTGATGGACGACCCGGTCCCTGAAGTCGGCGGCCGAAATCGTTCTGGGTTTGGGGTCCGAGACGGAAAACGTCCGGTAAGGCCCGGGCTGATAGCTGCCATCCGACAGCTCGCGCTGGAGCCTGAGGGCCTCAGTCTCCAGAAGGAAGAGAAATGACGCGGCGCAATCGCTCTTTCCTTTGCCCCGGGCCGCGCGCTTGGCCGCCGCGGCCAGGGCATGAAAATCCGCAACCTTCTCAAAAAGATAACCGGAGCGCCTCATGGGGAGCTCCGGCTGCGCAGCCAGCCGCCGATCATGCGTCCGGCTTCATCGATGTTGCACGCCATAAACTCAAAGCCCTTATGATCCAGATGGCGTTCCTCATGGCTGATCCTCAGAAGCACCCTGAGCTTTTCCAGGTGAAGGTTCGCCCGGGCCAGGACGGCTGATTTGTCTTTGGCGTAGCGCGCTTCAATGATCCCTTCCAGAACGTCCAGCGCCAGGTTGTCTATACGTGAGGAAAGAGTAAAGCGGACCCGCTTGGGGAATTTTCCGGTGCGCAAAAGAATATCCTTAAGAGTCTTCTCCCAGTGGACGAAAAGAGGAAGTTCGGAGGGCACAACCTAACCCTCCCCCGCGTTTTCCGGCGGGGCGGGGGCGCTCCCGTCACGGCACACATCAGGAACCGCGCCGGACGCAACGGGCCCGGCCGCCGGTTTTACCGCATCCCGTGCGCCTGCGGCAAGCCCGGCCAGCACGGCGAGAATCTCTTCTCCCCAGCGGCCGGACTTGGCTTCGCCGATGCCTTCGATCTCGCGCAGTTCGGCAAAACCCGCCGGGCGTTTCATCGCCAGCTCCGCCAGCTCGCGGTTGTTCAGGATGAGATACGGAGGCATTCCTTCGCGTTTAGCCTTGCGGCTGCGCCAGAGGCGCAGCTCGTCGTAAACGCGCTTGCAGCTCTCGTCCAGCTCCGCGCGCCAGTCCCTGCGGGCGGCGTCGGGCGAGCCGCGCGCGCCGCCTGGCTGGTCCCGGTAACTGAGGACCAATGTCAGCGTCGGTGTTTTCTCATGGACAAGAAAATGTTCGGAGACTTCAATCACGTCCTTGTCCGTTTGAAATCTGGCGAGCTCATTGTCGTCAAACTTACCCGTTTCCGGGTTCATGCGAAAAGTAAAAATCTTAAGTTTCATGCTTATGGATTCCCTGACGGCTTCGGCCGCTTGCCCGGCGCGGCTGCGCGCGCGCCGGGCCGCTCCCTGTGCGCTGAATTTAGGCTGACCTATGGGCGTGCCGCATCAGGAGCTATGCTCATCAAGCGGCCAAAGTGTAAAAGTGTTAAAGCGCAAAGTGTAATGACCTCAGCGGGCGAGCCGCACCCCGAGGCCGGCGTCGTGGGCGCCCGGGGCGAGGTCGTTGCGATACGCGGCGCGGAAGAGCCCGGCGCCGCCGTAGTGCCAGGACCCGCCGCGATTAACCCGGTAGGAGCCCGTAGGATTTTCCCACGCGCTGCCGTCAGTCGGCGCGCCGCCGTACGAATCATGATACCAGTCCTGCGTCCACTCCCAGACATTGCCCGCCATGTCGCAAAGCCCCTGCTCCGTGTTCCCGGCAGT
>JACQYT010000041.1 GCA_016208085.1 Elusimicrobiota bacterium
GGCTTTCAGGGAGCTTCTTGAAAAAGGCTATATCCACAGGGATAAGAAAACCATCTACTGGTGCGTTTCATGCGAAACGGCCCTGGCCGACGCGGAAGTGGAATATAAGGACAAGAACTCGCCGGCGATATTCGTTAAATTTCGCCTGACTGACGGGGCGAAATTTAAACTTGCGGATTTTATGCCCGCCTTAAGCCCCGCCTCTTTGATCATTTGGACAACAACCCCCTGGACACTGCCGGCCAATATGGCGGCGGCTGTCGCTGAAGAAGAATTGTACGCCGTTCTTGAAGACGAGCAGACGCGGGAATATTATATTGTCGCTGATAAACTTGCCGACACGTTCATATCTGAGACCGGGATTGCCGCTAAAAGAACCGGAGGGACGTTTAAAGGAGGAAAGCTTCTTGGGCTGGAGTATGAGCATTGCCTCCGGGCGCACATGCCTGAAAACCTGCGTTTCCCGCGGTCAGTCATCGCAACCGATTTCGTGGAGATCTCCACCGGTTCCGGCATAGTCCACGTCGCCCCGGGCCACGGCGAGGAGGATTTCCACGCCGGGAAGGCGCATGGCCTGGAGATCTTCTGCCCCGTCAACGAAGAGGGGCGGTTTACGAAAGACGCCGGGAGCTTTGAAGGTCTTAAAGTTTTTGAAGCCAATGAAAAAGTAATGGACGCCCTTAAGGACGGCGGGCTTTTGATTTCCTCAAAAACCATAGCCCACAGTTACCCGCATTGCTGGCGCTGCAAGACTCCGGTCGTCTTCAGGGCCACCGAGCAGTGGTTTCTGAAAGTGGATCTGCACGGTCTGCGCGATACCCTTATCAGAGAGGCGGACAAGGTCGCCTGGCTGCCCAAAGCCGGGCATGAGCGGATGACGTCGATGCTTAAACAGCGCCCGGACTGGTGCCTTTCCCGGCAGCGTTACTGGGGCACGCCGATACCGGCCCTTTACTGCAAGGTCTGCGGAAGCGTCCAGACCGGCGCCGGGCTTTTAAAAAGCTTTGAGGAAAGGGTTAACGCCTGCGGCAGCGACTTTTGGTTTTCCGAGGACGCGAAAAAGCTCCTGCCGGAAGGGTATAAGTGCTCCTGCGGCGGGACGCAATTCCGCAAGGAAAAAGACATAATGGACGTCTGGCTGGACTCGGGCGTTTCCTGGTACGCGGTGCTTAAGGATAGTCACCAGTCGCCGGTAACCAGCCGCCAGTCCAGCCACCCAGGGCTCCCGGCCGGTTCCTACCCGGCCGACCTGTACCTTGAAGGCTCCGACCAGCACCGCGGGTGGTTTCAGACCTCGCTGATCCCCTCGGTGGCGCTGAACGGCCGGCCGCCCTACAAGGCCGTGCTGACCCACGGCTTTGTGCTGGACGAGGTTGGCCGGGCCATGCATAAATCGTCGGGCAACGTCGTCTCGCCGCAGGAAGTGACCGGCAAATACGGGGCCGAGGTCCTGCGGCTCTGGGTGGCCCTGAGCGATTACTGCGAAGACATCCGCATCTCCGAAAAACTCCTGAGCGGGCCTATAGACACTTACAGGAAAATAAGGAACACAGTCAGGTATCTTTTAGGCAGCCTCAATGATTTCAGGCCCGGCGCCCACCGTCTCGGAGACGCCGCCCTGCTGGAGCCGGACCGCTATATGCGCCACCGGCTGGTTGAACTGGCCGCCGGGGTGGAGATGCATTATTCGGCGTTTGAGTACCGCCAGGCCATGCGCGCCGTCGCCGATTTTTGCATACTTGATCTGTCGGCTTTCTACCTGGACTCGCTCAAGGACCGCCTGTATACTTTCAGCGCCGATTCCCCGGAGCGCAGGTCCGCCCAAACGGTGTTATATGACATTCTGATCGCCGTCCTTAAAATGATAAGCCCGGTGCTGTCGTTCACCGCGGAAGAGGGCTGGCAGACCGCGAAAGCCGAGATAGACCCGGCTTTGGAAGAAAGCGTGTTCCTGAGCGATTTTCCCAGGTTCCCGGCCGCCTGGCTGGACGCGCCCCTGAATGAAAAGTGGACCCGCATGATGGGACTCAGAGAACGCGCCCTCAAAGCCATAGAAGAAGTGCGGAAAGCCGGTTCCGTCGGCTCCTCGCTGGAGGCCAGGGTCATCTTCAGGACCTCCGGCGCCGAGATGAAGGAGTTCCTTTCCGCCACGCTTGGGCTCTGGCCGCCGTTCCTTATAGTCTCGGCCTGCGCCCTTGAGTTCGACCCGGGCGCCGGTGAATTTGACGTCACAGTGGAGCGCGCGGAAGGCGGCAAGTGTCCGCGCTGCTGGCGGTGGACGACAGATATAGGCGCCGATGCCCGGTACGCCGAAATCTGCGGCCGCTGCGCCGACGCGCTGGCAAAGACAGTAGGGTAGAGGGTAGAGGGTAGAGGGTAGAGGGTAGAAGAAGCGGCCATTCCCCTTTTAGTAAAGGGGGACGAAGCGAGTTTTGCTGAATAGAAAGTTGTAAATAAAATAATGAAACATAAATGCCTTGAACCCGCTCTGGTGCTTGCGGTTTTTGCGCTGGACCGGATCGCAAAAATTCTGGCTTTGCGGCATTTGATCCACGGGCCGGTTGAAGTCCTGCCGTTCTTCAGCCTGACGTATGTGGAAAATACGGGGGTGGCTTTCGGCATGTTCCGGGACAATAACGCTTTTTTTATCGTGTTTTCCATAGCGCTGGTGGCCATGCTTTTGATATTCAGAAGAAAATTTTCCGGGTCCGGCCCGGCCGCCCGCGCCGGCATAGCGCTGGTGCTGGGCGGGGCGCTGGGCAATCTCTATGACCGGCTGGCCTGCGGTTTCGTGGTGGATTTTTTCGATCTTTCGTTTTTCCCGGCGGTGTTCAACACGGCGGACAGCGCCATAACCGGCGGCGCGGTCCTCTTGGCCATAGGGATTAATAGAGGAGCGAATAGCAAATAGAGAACAGCGAATGGAGAGAGTGGAGAATTATGACAAAAACCAGGAGCATAAGAAAATCAGGAATTTTGCCGAAGTTTCCATCGCTATTCGCTATTCGCTATTCGCTATTCGCTGTCCTCTTTCTTCTGTCCGCCTGCAACAGGTCGCCTGAGTATTATTTTAAACAAGGCAACAGGCTGGCCCTTAACGGCCGCGGCATGGACGCAATACAGATGTACAACAGGGCCCTTCTGCTGAAAAAAAGATATCCACAGGCCCTTACCTCAAGAGGCATGGTGTATGAAAAGCTCTTGCCGCCCTCTACATGGACGCCGGGGAGTACAGGACGGCCGTCAAGTATCTCTCCCAGACTCTGGAAAACGACCCTTCCTATGCCTATGCCTGGTTGAACAGGGGCGTGGCCAGGTATAAGCTGGCCGATTATAGAGCGGCCCTGGCGGATCTCAACGCTGCGATTGAGTCGGACCCGAAACTTGAGCTGGCTTATTATCAAAGGGCTTTATGCGCATCCAGGCTGGGCGATGCCTTCGCCGCGCTCACGGACCTCAACGCCCTTATCGCCATGAAGCCGGACGTGGCCCCGGCCTGGTTTGAACGGGGAAAGATCAAATTTTACGCCAAAGACTACGCGGGGGCCAGGGACGATTTTATGAAAGCGGCGGAGATCAAAACCCAGGCCGCCGCGTATTATTACTGGGCTGGGCTGGCGGCGCTTAAGGCCGGATATTACGAGGGGGCCATGGCCGGGGCGGACGCGGCGCTTGCGCTGTCCCCGGATTATGCCCGGGCCTGGCTTTTGAAGGGCGATAGCCGCTTCTATATGAAAGACGCCGCCGGGGCAGCGGAGAGCTATCTGAAAGCCAAAGAGCTTGACCCTGCCCGTTTGGGGGTTTACGAGGCCAGGCTGGCCGCTGTTTTAAAACCCGCGGTGAAACCGGTTAAGAAGCCGCGCAAGCAGAAGCAAGAAAGCGAGAAAGTGAGAAAGCAAGAAGTGGGGAAGTAAGGAAGCAACGAGGACAGTCCTGGCGCGGTACAAGATGGACGGCGTCTGGAGTATCCTCAAGCCTTTTTCCCTGGGGGCCGCGCACCCCGCCGCGCTTCCGTTTTATTATCTCGCCTATGTGCCCGTGCTCAAGTATATAACCTCCGATATCTACCTGGCGCTCGCGCTCGTAAATTCCTTTTTCCTTACGCTGCTGACCTTCTCGGCGTTCATGGCCGTCAAAAAGAACAGGAACAACTTTTCGGGCTGGCTGGGCGCGGCGGCGGCAGCGTCGCTCCCTTTCGTGATCGAGACCGCCCGCCACCCCGATTCCGGGCTGGCTTCAATGGCGCTTACGGCAGGGCTTTACTGTTGCTACATCAACTCCAACGACTTCGACCACCCGACCTGGAATACGTGGTTCGGCGTGGCGCTGAGCCTCGGTTTTTTCACGGACAGGATGTTCTGGATCTGTGTTCTCCCGCTTTTGCCGTTCCTGACGACAGCCTGCGCGGGCGGACTCGCGCTGAATTCGCTGCTGAAGGGACTGTTGCCGGGCATGATCATCAACCTGCCGTGGTACGCCTATACTTTTGCTTTCCAGGCTTTAACCCATTATGCAGGGCCCGCCCGGGAGCAGGTCTGGCGCCCGGGGCTCTGGAATTACCTGTACGCGCTGGCCACAGCCGCCGGCCTGCCGATGTTCATACTGGGCGCGGCGGCGCTTCTCTGGATGTACTACTCGGTCTTCATGCCTTACTCGCCCCGGAAAATAGCGGCCGCCTGGTTCTGGGTACCCTCCCTGGTCTGCTATTTTTTCTTTAGCGGCCGGCCGGAGCTGATGTACCCGGCGTTGCTGCCGTTGCCCCTGGCCGTCGCCGTAATGACGCCCAACCTGGCCAGGAAATATATAATGGGCATCGCGGCCGCGCTGCTGCTGGTGAATCATTCCGGCATCGCCCCGGTCTTCATCCGGAGCGCCCCCGTGCTCTTCGGCCTGCCCAGGGCGCCTGAAAAAGGCGCTTACCGGATAGAAGAAGTCCTTGACGCGATACGCGCGCGCGTGACCGGCTTCCGGTTTCCCGATGTGCTCCTGGCCGGGGAGGACGGAAATATCAACAATACGAGCTTTAATTACCTGGCGGCCCGGTCCGCCGCGAGGAAGACCGAAGGCTTCAGGGCGGATCTGAATTTCGTCCATTACCAGGCGCAGATGCTGGGCCTTGCCGACTTCGTCGTCCACAGGACCGGGGCCTTCGGCGAGCGCCGCAACGCCCCGGACAGCCGCGCTCTGGAGAAGGAAATGTCCGAACCGTGGTTTGGGAAAGCGTTCACCCGGCTCGCGGAGTTTGAACTGCAGGACACCTCTAAGCTCGTAGTCTATGAAAAGAACAAGCCGGAGAAAAAGCCGTTCGCCGAAGGCGTTCATAAGATAAAGAACTGCCGGATAGGCGGCTTTACGATAGAAGACGGGACGCTTGAGCTTTTCGGTTTCGACCCCGCGAAAAATGTTTACGCCCTGGCCGCTTTTTCCGCGCCGGAGGCTGTTTTCGGGGACGGCCTTGCCGTCTACAGCCTTGAGCTGGAAATAGAGGATTTCCTGCCTTTTTCGGATACAGATGATCTGTCCAGACTGAGGCCGCTTAAGATGAGCAAGGTCAGGATAACCAGGCTGAAGACCAATATCCGCGCTTTTGAGCGGTACCTGTCCTCCTGGTCCCCCAGGCTTCAGGGCCTAAAAGTGGCGTTTGACGGCGACCTGGAACTCAACGGGAATTACGACGGCAAGGGGTTCTCCTGGCTGGCCTCGCTGAACGAACATCCGCCGGTCATTCCTCTCAGGAACGTGGGCGTCGTGCCAATGCACCGCTGGTTTAACTGGAACATAGCCCTGGCCGCGTATCCGCCGGTCATTGACCTGAAAGGCAGGGGCTTTATCAACGGGCTGCTGGGCGTGCCGAATTTTTTTCTGAGGTTCTTCAATTTCAGCTACGATATTTCCCAGTGGCCCTATTACATAACTTTTGACAGGACAAAGCAGAAAAAACAGATGCTGGAGATATACAGCAAGAGCAGCCGGCTGGTCCAGGCCGCCCACCCTGAACGGACGGAAAAAGCGGACCCGGAACTCTTCTATTAAGCCGCGCAAAGGCGCGGGCCGCAAGACCCCTAAAAGTTATTAAAAATTTTTGCCGCAAAAATTTTTATAAAATGTTGCTTCAACATTTTATTGGATTGCCGGATTTTCCCCGCTATGCAAAAAAACTATTTTTATCCGGCAATTTTACTGTTCATGGGCCTTTCTCTATGCTCCTGCGTTCCAGTTTCGCAGGAAATGCTTAAGGGCATGGCGCCCCCCGCGCAGGCGGTGGAGGCGCCCTATAAGGGGCTTGAACCGGGGTATAAGACCTATGAAACGGCGCATTTTCTGATAAAAGCCTACTCTACCGAAACAGCCGTTTCCTATTCCGTTATCTGCGAGGGAGACTACCGCCGCCTCATGAACGACTTAGGGCTTTATTCTTTCGCCCCGGCAAAGCCTTATAACGTCGTCGTATATAAGGACCTTGAGGAATTTATGGGCAAAACCGGCCAGCCTAAATGGTCCGGCGGCGTGGCTTACGGCAACGCCATCCTGATTTACGAGTCCGAAGGCTCCGCGGCCGTTCTGTCGCATGAAATGACCCACCTAATCTTTAATGAGTTCCTGGGCCTTGCCAACAGCAACAGTTTGAAATGGCTCAACGAGGGCCTGGCTGTTTATGAGGAAACCCAGGGGTACTGGCAGTCAAAGGCCGATTACAGCCGGCGTCTGTCTTCTCTGGTCGTCGGCAATCCGATACCTTTTTTGCAGATGATAAACTTGGCGCCGCAGGGCGAGCGGGACGCCGTAGTGGAGCGCTGGTACGCGCAATGCGGCTCCGTGGCCGCGTTCCTGATAAAGGAGGGGGGAACGCTCGGCTTTTCCATTTTCCTCTCCCGCATCAGAGACGGCGCGACCGTAGACGCCGCGGCGGCCGAGGCTTTTACGGTCCTGGGAAAAAATCTGGCCGAGATAGAGAAGGCCTGGCTGTTGTATATAAAGAGCTAGCGTAGTGTCCCGTAAATAGCTTGACATTTGAATACTTGCTTTCTATGCATCTATCCGGCAAAAATCAGGAGCTTTATTTAACAAATCCCCCTCTTTCCCCCTTTTGTAAAGGGGGAGGAAGGGGGATTTAGGAAACAAGCGTGTCTCCAAATGTAAAGAAGCGTTGGTTACACTACGCTAGCGTAGTGAGTCATAAGTAACCTGACCTTAAAAAGCTGTCCAGCCGCCCAGCTGTCCAGCCGATTTTATGGACGAATCCGTTGAGTCGAAACAATTCAAAAAAGCGGTGATTCCGCTGGAAGGCGTGCATTGCGCCGGCTGCGTGGAGCGCCTTGAGTCCGGCCTTACCGCCCTGCCCGGCGTCAGGCGAGCAAGCGTCTATCTGCCTTCAAAGACCGCTTTTCTTGTTTATGACTCCGCGCTCCTGGGCGCGGATAAAATAACCGCCAGGATAAAAGAACTGGGTTATAAAGCGCTCGCGGTCTCGGAGTCGCAGGCCCAGGCGGATAATATCGCCGCGGCCCAACTGGAACGCGAAAAAGACATGTTCCTTAAAAAATTCGTCGGCTCGCTTGCGGCCTCCGGCTTTCTGCTGCTGGGCCATTTTTCCGATTTTTCGCCTTACACCATGATGCTGGCGGCCGCTTTCGCGTGGGGCTGGTGCGGGTCACACTTCCACTTCGGGCTCCTCCGTTCGCTTACGGCCAAAACCGCCGATATGAACACGCTGGTCTCTATCAGCGCCAGCGTCACTTTTTTCTACGGGACTTTCGTCACGCTTTTCCCGTCAGCCATGTCGTCTCATTTTCACGCGCAGTGGCATGAGGTCGCGATGCTGATCGCTTTCATCAATCTGGGCCGCTGGCTTGAAGCCCGGTCCAAAAGCCGGGCCGCCGGCGCGATCTCGAACCTTTTTAAAATAGCCCCCAAGTTCGCCCGCCGCCTGAAAAACGGCAAAGAGGAGATGCTGCGCGTGGAAGAAGTCATCCCCGGCGATGTCGTCATTTTAAGGCCCGGCGAGCAGGTTCCGGTGGACGGGGAGGTTATAAACGGATTTTCAACCCTGGACGAATCTTTGTTGACCGGCGAGGCCGTTCCGCTGGATAAAGCCGCAGGCTCAAAAATCTATGCCGGCGCCATCAATAAGACCGGTACCCTTGAGTTCACGGCCACCGGCGTGGGCGAAGATATGGCGCTGATGAAGATCATCAGGGCCGTTGAAGAGTCCCAGGCCTCTAAAAGCCGGGTCCAGCATCTCGTGGACAGGATCTCGGCGTGGTTTGTGCCCGCGGTTATATTTATCGCCGTAGCGTCTTTCGGCGTCTGGCTGCATTATACCGAGCTGTCGCGCGCGGTAAATGTATTCGCGGCGGTGCTGGCCGTGGCCTGTCCCTGCGCCATGGGCCTGGCGGTTCCGATGGCCGTGGCGGTGGGGTTCGCCCGCGCGGCCGGGTTCGGCCTGCTTATAAATAACGCGGATGTGCTTGAGCGCATTTCAAAGATAGACGCGGTTATATTCGACAAGACCGGCACCATAACCGAGGGCCGGCTTAAAGTTTCCAGGCTTCGTCCCTGGAAGATAACCGAGAAAAATTTCCTGGAGCTCCTGTTAAGCGCCGAAGCCAGGTCCGAGCATCCGTTTGCCGAGGCGGTCAGGCTTTACGCGCAGCAGAAAAATACGGTCTGTAAATTCCCGTCCGCTATCGAGGCGGCGCCGGGAAAAGGCATTATCGCCATGCTCAACGGCCGGCGGGTCGCGGCCGGCAGCGCCAAATGGTTCGCAGAGCAGGGCGTCGTTTTACCGGGGGAGATCCAGGATGAGATAAAAAGCTCCAGCGGCTCGCTGCTGCTCCTGGCCGAAGACGGGGTCTTTAAAGGGTACGCCGCGCTCGCCGATTACCTGCGGCCGGAGGCCCGCGGCCTCGTCGCCGAACTTGCGGCGCAGGGCATAGAATCCGTCATCGCCTCGGGCGACCGGACTCCGGTGGTGCGGGAAGCCGCGGCGGCGTTGGGCGTTAAAAATTTCTACGCCGAGGTGTTCCCGGACGAAAAACGCCGGATCGTGCTGCGCCATAAGGCTCTGGGCAGGAAAGTCGCGATGGTGGGCGACGGTTTTAACGACGCCGGGGCGATGACCGAGGCGGATATAGGCATAGCTTTAAGATCCGGCGCCGATATTGCCGTGAGGGCGAGCGATATTACGCTTATGCACAGCGGCATAGCCGGCGTGGCCGCGGCCATCAAGATTTCAAAAGCCATAAGGCGCGTGATCGTCGAGAACCTGCTCTGGGCTTTCGGTTATAACCTGATCCTTATACCGCTTGCCGCCGGGGCTCTTTATCCGGCCTTCGGGCTGCTCATCCCGCCGTATTTTGCCGGCGGGGCCATGGCGCTCAGTTCGGTTTCCGTGGTTTTTAACTCTTTAAGGCTCAGGAGGATGAAGCTGTAGAGGTCGGGAGTAAGAGTCTCTCGTAAAAAGTCCACATTCCGGGAAATTGTAGCGGCGGAGGTAAATCCGCCTAAAGGGCGATTCACATCGCCCGCTACAGGCCCAATAGAGGCGAATAGTAATTGTTCAGAGATAAGAAGCGTCTATTAGGTTCGGGAGGGAACTGGTAATATGAAAGTTCAAAAGACAAAATTCGGTTATACCGGCACCCATGCGCAGTCTGCCGGAAAAATAAAACTGCCGCCCATCGAGGCCTGGGAGAACCAGTATAAAAGAGATTACGCCATAAAGATCATTCATTCCGAGTTCACCTCGGTCTGTCCCAAGACCGGCCTGCCTGATTTCGGGACTATAACGGTGGAATACGTCCCGGCGAAACTTTGCCTTGAGCTTAAATCCATAAAACATTATTTCCTCCAGTACCGGAACCTCGGCATTTTTATGGAAAATTCGGTCAACCGCATCCTGGACGACGTTGTAAGGGCCATAAAGCCCAAAAAATGCGCGGTGACCGGCGAGTTCACCGCCCGCGGCGGAATCCGGTCGGTGATAATTGCGGAGTATAAGAAAAAATAACAGCGAGAAAGCAAGAGAGCGAGACAGCAGGAGAGTAAAAGGGGGAGCGATGCGGCATGATGACCTCGAAGTCTGGAAGCGGGGCTATGCCTTTGCTTTAACTGTCTACAAGGTGACAAAGGACTTTCCTCGGGAAGAGATTTACGGAATTACCTCCCAGTTGCGACGTGCGGCGCTTTCGATCCCGCTGAATATAGCGGAAGGTTCTGCCAGAAGCACGAATAAAGATTTTCTGCATTTCTTGTGTATCGCCGAAGGCAGCATCGCAGAATGTTCAACGCTGTTAAAGATATCTTCAGACTTGACATATCTGCCTGCCGCTTCAGTAGAAGCGCTTCTGGCAGAGCTGATGTCCATCCACCGGATGACGGCCGGCCTGGCAAAAGCAATTCGCGGCAAGAGCTAATCTCCTTCTTACTTTCTCACCCTCTCGCTCTCTCGCTTTCTTGCTTTCTCGCTCTCTCGCTTTCTTGCTATAATATTCCTGGCAATTTCGCCCAGTTGGCGCAGCTGGCTAGCGCGTTCCCTTGACATGGGAAAGGTCATAGGTTCAAATCCTATACTGGGCACCATTTTACAGTAGGGTAGAGGGTAGAGGGGATAGGGTAGAGGGTAGAGGGGATAGGGTAGAGGGTAGAGCTTTTCCCGGGCGCGAAACTCGCCATCGGCCCGGCCATAGACAACGGCTTCTATTACGATTTCGATTCGGAGCACCATTTTGTCCCGGAGGACCTGCCCGTAATTGAAAAGAAAATGAAGCATATCATCGCGCAGGCCCAGAAGTTTGAACGGTTTGAAATGCCCCGCGAAGCCGCCCTTAAACACTTCGGAGAGAAGGGGGAGAAATATAAAGTGGAGCTTATCACCGATCTGAGCGAAGGCAGCGTCATCAGCGTTTACCGCAACGGCCCGTTCGAAGACCTCTGCAAGGGCCCCCACGTGGAGCATACCGGCCGGCTCAAGGCTTATAAGCTGGTTTCAATAGCCGGCGCTTACTGGCGCGGCGACGAGAAAAGGCAGATGCTCCAGCGCATCTACGCGGCGGCTTTTGAGACCAAAGAGGAGCTTGACGCTTATTTGAAACAGCAGGAAGAGGCAGCCAGGCGCGACCACCGCAAACTGGGGAAACAGCTTGAGCTTTACAGTATAAATGAAACCGTCGGCCCGGGCCTCGTGCTCTGGCACCCCAACGGGGCGCGCATACGGCACGCTATCGAAACCTACTGGAAGGAAGAGCATTTCAAGGGCGGCTATGACCTGATCAACACGCCGCACCTCGGCCGCGAGAACCTCTGGGCTACCTCCGGCCACCTGGATTTTTACAAGGAGTCCATGTACGCCCCGATGGACATAGACGGCATCAACTATTACGCAAAGCCGATGAACTGCCCGTTCCACATACAGATTTACCAGAGCTCCAGCCACTCCTACCGCGAGCTGCCGCTGCGCTGGGCGGAGCTGGGCACGGTATACCGCTTCGAGAAGGCCGGCGTGCTGCACGGCCTTATGCGCGTGCGCGGCTTCACGCAGGACGACGCCCATATAATCTGCACGCCCGAACAGATAGAGGCGGAGACCATAGAGGCGCTGCGCTTCAGCCTGAACATCTGGAAAACTTTCGGCTTCACCGAGATCAAGGCTTACCTGGCCACCCGGCCCGAGGGAGCCGTGGGCGAAGCGGCCCGCTGGGAAGAAGCCCAGGATAGCCTGCTTGCCGCTGTAAATAAGGAAGGTATTAAGGTGGAAATAGACGAGGGCGGAGGCGTCTTCTACGGCCCCAAGATAGACCTGAAGGTTAAAGACACGCTGGGCCGCCAATGGCAGACGACCACCATACAGTTTGACTTCAATCTGCCCGAGCGCTTTAAGATGGAATACACCGGCGCCGACGGACGCAAACACCGGCCCTATATGGTGCACAGGGCGCTGTTGGGCTCGCTTGAGCGCTTCTTCGGCATACTGATAGAGCATTTTGCGGGTCATTTCCCGCTGTGGCTCGCCCCGGTGCAGGCGAAGGTTTTGAACATCACCATGCTTGAGGAGGACTACGCCGCCCAGGTCTGCGCCAGGCTTAAAAGCGCCGGCTTAAGGGTTGCCGCCGATTTCCGCTCCGACACCATCTCCGCCAAGGTCCGGGATGCCTCCCTGGAGAAGATCCCCTATCTGGTTATACTCGGGCATAAAGAAAAGGAAAGTTCCACCGTCTCCCTGCGCCTGAAAGGCGGCAAAAACCTGTCCGGCCTGAACCTGGATGAAGTCATAGCGAACCTGAAACAAGAGGCGGCCGAAAGGCGGTTGACTGGTTTTTATAGTTGACAAAATGAGCTTAAATAAAAATTTTTGCCGCAAAAATTTTTGCTATTCCCCGCCCTTCAGGGCGGGGAAACCTTGGGGCAAGGGGGAGTTTGAGGGGGAAAGAAATTTCCCCCTCATCTCCCTGCCTGCCGGCAGGCAGGCGGCGCGGGACGAGAGAAAACCCCGTGCCGGATGGTATAAAATGTTGCTTCAACATTTTATTCCGAAGATTTTCAGGCTTTTTAAAAGACATTCTCTGGTTATACCTCTTCTGCTGTTTTCCGCGTTCGCCATAGCCCAGCAGTCCGCCCTGAGCGAAGACGAGGCCCTTTTTCAGAGCCTTTCCCGGTTTTACCGCGACGCCGCCGACCGGACAGCCGTAATAGACGCCTTTGATGAATTCATCAAAACTTATCCCCAAAGCCCGCGCGCGCCGGACGCCCAGTTTATGAAGGGCGAGGCCTATATGGCAAAAGGGCTGGAACTTAAAGCGCGAGCAGCGAAACCCGCAAAAACATCTCCCGGCGCCAGCTCCCCGGCCGCGGTGGAACTAAATAACGCCGTCAAGGCCTACCTTGACCTGATAGACGATTATAATCAATCGGGCCTTGAGGCCAGCGCCCAGTACCGCATAGGGGAAGCCTTTTACAACATGGGCGACTGGCGGCGCGCCATAAAAGAATTCGCCAGGGTGGGGAAAAAATATCCCAAAAGCTACGCGGTCCCTGAAAGCCTGCTCGGGATAATCTACTCCGATATCGCCCTGAACGATTTCCCGGCCGCCCGGACCGTCATGGCCCGCCTTAAGGGAACTTATCCGCCCTACGCCGATGACCCGGCGGCGGTGTTCGCCAAAGCCGTCCTGGAGCTGGACGATAAAAATTATCCGGCCGGCCAGGAACTGTTCTCCCGACTTGACACCCCCGAGGCCAGGTTCTTCCTGGGCAAGGCCTATATCTACGAGGGCAAAACCTACATAGCGGCCGGCGTCTTTGAGGCGCTGCTTAAAGACTATCCCGCCACCGAACTCAAGGAAGAGGTGAAATTCCTCGGCGCCGACTCTTTCTTTTACGCCAGAGATTACGATGGGGCCATCGTGAAGTACCAGGATTTTATCAAAGACCACCCGTCTTCCAAGCTAAAGAACGCGGCCGTCTTCCGCATCGGGGCCGCGCTGTTCAATAAAAAAGAATACGCCGATGCCCAGGCCAATTTCCAGAACATAATAGACCGGAGCCCGCGGGACCCCTTCGCCCCGCTCGCGCAGTATTTCATCGCCGAATCCTATCTTGCGGACAAGCAGACCCAGAACGCGCTTTTCGCCTATACGAAGCTCGCGGATAATTACCCCGCCTCTTCCGTCGCCCCGGCCGCGCGCTATAAGCTCGCGTGGTGCCGGTATCTCCTGGGCGATCATCTCCAGGCCGCCCGCGCGCTTGAAAATTTCCCCGCTCTCCACCCCGGACACGCCCTCGCCAAGAACGCGCTGTATCTCGCCGGCAACGCCTGGCTCGCGCTTGCGCATCCCGCAGACGCCGTCAGGGCGTTCCAGAGCGCGCTGGACCTGGCCCCGTCAAGCGAGATAGCCGAAACCGCGCTCTTTATGAGCGTGAAGGCCGAATATGAAAGGGGAAATTACAATAATATCCTCACTTCCTACCAGTTCATATTCAAATCCCTGCCGCCGGCGGTGTCGAAATGGCGGGCCTTAAGCCTTTTATACGTGGCCGAAGCTTATCTGGCCCTGAACTTCATCGCCGAAGCGCGGAACCTTTACAATGACATCGTTCTTAACTATCCGAACGACGCCGCGGCGATTTACGCCGGGGAAGGGCTGGTGTGGTGCTACGCGCTCGCTGGCGACCCCGAGGCCGCCGTAAAAACGGCGGAAAAGCTTAAGGCGCTTGCGGCGAACTTCCCCGGCTTCCGGCCGCCCGAAGGCGCAAGCGCCATGGCCATAGCCGACAGCTATTTCAACCGGAAAGAGTTTGAGCCCGCCTACCAGTTGTACGAAAAATTCGCCGCCGAGAACGCCAAAAGCGCAAGCGCCGCGGCCGCGCTTTACCGGGCGGGACTGGCGCTTTACCGCCTGCGCTATTACAGCCAGGCCGTGGAGCTGTGGACGAAGCTCTCGGCAAATTACCCCTCGGCCCCCGAGACGGAGCCGGCTGATTTTCAGAGCGCCGACACCTGGTTCAGGGCGCAGAAATATACGGAGGCCCTCGGCGCGTATAACGCCCTCATCGCCAAATATCCGCGCAGCGCCCAGATCCCCCTTGCGTACCTGCGGCTGGCGCAGATACATTACAACCTTAACGCCGACGCCCCGGCGCTTGAACAGGCGCAGGCCGTGGTGAAAAATTTCCCCGGGTCCGCGGAAGCCTTTGACGCTCTGGACCTGGCCGAAGCCCTGTTTGATCGCAATTCCTCCCTGGATTTTAAATCTTTTTTGCTTAACCTGGCCGGCGCCAAACCCCGCAATAAAGCCTCCGGCGAGGCGCTGTTCCGGCTCGGCAGGAGGCTTTTTGAGCGCAAGGATTATACCGGCGCCGCCGCCAACCTTAAAAAATTCAGCGTGGAATACATAGACCACGCCTCCGTCAAGGATGCGCAGTTTTACCTGGGCGAGGCCGAGTTCCAGAACGGCGACATGAGGAACGCCGCCAGTGTATTCAACCGCTTCACGGCCAATTATCCCAGGGCCAAAGAACACCCGCTGGCGCTGCTGCGGCTCGGCAACGCCTCTTTCAACCTGAAAAGGTACAGGGGCGCGGCCACGGCTTACGCCAAACTGGCCGAACTTTACCCGGACAACGAATACATAAAGCCTGCGCTTTTTAACCTGGCGCTGGCCTACAAGAATACAGGAGCCGCCGACAAGGCGGAGGAAACCTATCGTAAATATTACACGCTCTCGGCCGGCTCCGCCGACGGGCTCGCCGCCCTGTGGGAGATCTTCAACATGCGCAAAAACAAAGCCGATCCCGCAGGCGCTTTAGATATCCTGACTGAAATATACGGCGCAACCCGGGGGCAGGAAGACGCCCTGGAAGCCCTTTACCAGCTGGGCGCCGTGAGCCTTGAAAACAGGCAGACCGAAGAGGCCAGGGGCTACTGGGAAAAGCTGGCCCTGCAAAAACCCGCCGGCAGCGCGTGGCGCCTCCAGGGGCTGGTCAAGCTTGGCGAGCTGTACGAAGGGGAAAAGAATTACGGCGAAGCGGCCCGGGTGTATGAAGATATAGCCGCCAACGCTTCGGCGCCGGACGTGGCGAAAGCCGCCGCCGGGCGGGCGAAAAGCCTCAAGGCTATGGTCCAGAAAGAAGCCCCGGCCAAAGGCGGACAAACTTCTCAACCTTGAGCAGTATCCCCCTTTTAGCAAAGGGGGGAGAGGGGGGATTTGAAAAATGCGGGCATACGCCAAAAGCTTGAAAGTCTGCGCCAGGCAATTACGGATAAATATGACCGATGCGGAAAAACTACTCTGGTTAAAATTGAGGAACAAACAACTGAAGACCTGCCAGTTTTACCGGCAAAAAGTCATAGGAAATTATATTATGGATTTTTATTGTCCGAAGGCGAATCTGGTTGTTGAGCTGGATGGCGGGCAGCATTATACGGAAGAGGGAAAGACTAACGATAAAACAAGAGACGATTATCTATGGCGCTAAAGGAAACCGACGCCGTTTTGCAGCAAATATGGAGCCAACTGTAAAAATCTCCCCTAACCCCTCTTTCCAAAAGAGGGGAAAAATATACCCCCCTTTTAGCAAAGGGGGGAAGGGGGGATTTGATAAATCCGCAGTTCAGTAATGAGGAAAAAAATGGAAAACATAAACATCCTGGCTGCTTTAAGGGACAGCTTCACGCTGGTAATACTCGTGTTCTGCTCTCTTTTATCTTTCACCGTAGCTTTTGAAAGGTGGTGGTTTTTCAGGTCATCCCGCCGCCAAAACGGCGACGACCTGCTGGCCCGGGTAAGCGGTATGCTTAAGGAAGGCGCAGCGGATAAGGCGCTGGAGCAGGCCCCGGAGGACTCGCCTGTTTCAAGGCTGTTAGACTACGCGCTGCGCCACAGGGAGACGGCAAAGAACGATCTCGCGGAACTCCTGGCCACCAAACGGCAGGAAGAAAAATTAAGGTTTGAGCGATTCCTCGGGATACTGGGCACGATGGGCAATATTGCGCCGTTCATAGGCCTGTTCGGCACGGTTGTGGGCATTATAAAGGCTTTCCGGGACCTGGCCCTTTCAGGCGTGGGCGGGCCGACGGTGGTGGCTAAAGGCATAGCCGAAGCGCTGGTGGCTACCGCGGCCGGCCTTGCCGTGGCCATACCTGCCGTCATCATTTTTAATTATTTCACCCGCCGGCTGAAAGTGATAATGAGCGAACTGGAGATCTTCTCGGCCAGGCTGGTGATAATGCTGAAAAGATAACGGCTGCCATATGCCGTATGCCATAAGCTTCGGAGTTCCTTATTAGCATATGGCCTAAAGCATATGGCATATGGCAATAAATATGGCTGTATCTTCAAATAAGTCGGACGACGCGATTACCGACATCAACCTCACTCCGTTGGTGGACGTGTGCCTGGTGCTGGTCATAATCTTTATGGCGGTGGCCCCGTTCGCCGTGCAGTCGGGCATTAAAGTGCTTCAGTCAAAGGCCGGCGTGCAGGTGGGAAAAGTGTCAGCTTCCGAAAGCGTGCAGATAAAATTATCAAAAGACGGCAGGATCTCGGTCAACGGCGTGGATGTCCCGGCCGGGGATTTCCCGTTTAAAATAGCCCAGGCCCTTGCAAAAAGCAGGGATAAATTCGTGATAGTCAAGGCGGATGAAAAGAACAAGGTCGGGGAAGTGGTGGAACTTCTGGACGGAGCCAAACAGGCCGGCGCCCTGAAAATGGCGCTGATGAAAAACTAGGGCGCCGCGCCCGCCGGATGCCATATGCCAGAGGCCATACGCTATAAGGAAAATTCCTTAAAAAGCATATAGCATAAGGCTTATGGCATATGGCAATGGAGTTTGATATAGATTTATGTCCTTTAAAGCTGAAGATGACGATTCAATGATAAGCAGCATCAATATCGCGCCCCTGGTGGATGTGTGTCTGGTACTGGTCATAATCTTTATGGTCACCGCCCCGCTGCTGTCCGACCCCGCCTTCAAAGTCAACCTGCCCAGGGCGCGCACGCAGGAAGGCGAGGAAAAGGAAAAGATAACCGTGTCGCTGGCGGGCTCCGGCAAATACGCCGTTAACGAACAGGTCTTTACCGACAGGGAAAAGTTCTTCTCGGCCCTTGAGCGGACCGTGAAAGCCGGCGCGTCCAAACTGGTCGTCATCAAGGCCGACAGGGAGGCGGGCTACGGGATCTTGACGGACACGATGCAGCGCGCCAAAGAGGCCGGCGCCTCAAGTATTAATATCGCTACGGAACAGAAAAAGAAATAGCGGTTTTTATACGCCCCCTTTAAGTAAAGGGGGGCAGGGGGGATTTGAAAAGTATGCGTGACTATAACAAAAATTTGAAAACATACTCCCGGGAACTACGAAAAAATATGACCGATGCGGAAAAATTGCTATGGTCCAAGTTAAGAGGCAGGCAACTTAAAAACCATCAATTCTACCGGCAAAAGATTATAGGCAATTACATCGTTGATTTTTACTGTCCAAAGGGTAGTTTGGTTGTAGAGCTGGATGGCGGACAACATTATACCGAGGAAGGAAAAGCTAACGACAAAACCAGAGATGACTATCTGGCGACAATAGGAATAAAGGTTTTGCGATTTTCAGATATCGAGGCACTGAAAGAAACTAATTCTGTTTTGGAAAAAATATGGAGCCGACTATAAAAATCTCTCCCTCCCCTCTTTATTAAAAGAGGGGTGTATTCCCCCCTTTAAGTAAAGGGGGGAGGGGGGATTTGAAAAGCTGATATCTCAGCAGTTCATGGCTGTTATGTATAGCGAAACTTCGAATAAAACGCTCGCCTATTCCGCGGCCGTGGCTATATTGTTCCACGGGTTCATGTTTTTTTTGTATCTCAATTTCGTCCTGCTGAAGCCGGAAACAAAGGATATACTCATAAGCAACGTGGACCTGCTGCTACAGGAAAAAACGGCAGCCGCGCCCGGGCCTAAACCGGTCCGGAACAAGACGTTTGAATTCTTGAAAATGGCGCTCCCCGCAATCCCGAAAATAGAGGCCGCCCCGGCGTTCAGGCTTCCCACCATAGATATAAAAACGCCTGAGGTCAGGAGGACCGCCGTCGCCGTTGCGCAGAAACTGCCGGAAAGGTCCGGCCGGCTCCAAGCGCAGGAAAAGCTGGAAATGGACATCCGCCTGAGGCGGACCGCAGCCATAAACGCCGACCTCGGCATCAAGGCCGAACGGACCGCCGTCGCGCCGGCGCCCCGCATTGAGCTGGAGGAAGTGGGCATGAAAAAGGCGCCGCCGCTGCCCGGCAATATCAGGTTCGACGAAACTGCCCGCGCTGAAAGGCCCCAGACCATGCAGGCGTTGAATATCGCCGTTGAGCGCGCAAAAAAAGTCTCTGCTCTGCCCCAGGGACTGGCTGAAAATACCGGCGCCATGAAGCCGGCCATGGGGCTTGCCCGCGTAAACGTCGCCATGCCGGCGAAAATAACGGAGGAAACAAAAGTAAACCTGTCCGCCGGTTTAAGAAAGCAGCCGGCGCTTACGGCCTCGGCCTTCAAAACCCCCGCCGGTGAGGGCATAAAAGACGCGCAAACACTCAAAAAAGCCGAGATCGAGGGTCCGCTTTCAAAAAGAAAAGTGACCGCGTATTATGTGCCCCCTTTCCCGGCCTGGGCCAGTAGCCGCGGGCTCCTTGAGGCCTCGGTGGCGCTGAAGTTCTACGTGGACAACAGCGGCGCGGTGCTGGACAATGCGACCGTTGAGCGCAGTTCCGGCTACGGAGAGCTGGACCGGAGCGCCCTTGACGCCATAAAAAAATGGCGGTTTGAGCCCCTCCCCGGCGCCCCGTCGCGCCAGTGGGGGATAATAACGTTCAGATTCGTGCTGGAATGAGTTATGAAAAAATTTATGTCAAAATTAGCAACTGCTCAAACCCTCCCCCTTGAGGGGGGAGGGTTAGGGTGGGGGTGGCAGTTGCCAAAATTATATATTTTAGCGCTGGTTTTGTTCCCGGCCTTTGCCGGCCTTCTTGCCGCACAGGATAAAGTTCAAACTTCCACTGCCGCGTATCATGAAGTCCCCCAAGAAGTCGTGATCAAAGGGGAAAGCGGGGACAGGATGAGGACGGCCAGGCCGCCTTTGAACATAAAAGCGGACAACTTTGAAAGCCTGCGGAGATCGCTCGGGCCGGACAGAGAGCTGTTCCTTTTTGAATCCGGGGATTTCCTCAGCCTGTCCCGGAGCAACCCCGACAAGCTTTTCTCCGCGAAAGTCATCCAGCCCTGGCGCGCGGGTTTCAGCGACAAGAACGTGATCGCGTTCTATCCCCTGAAAAAATTTGAGGAAGTCTTTAAGGATTACGCCGAAAAAGCCGGCAAAAAGGCGCAATGGACCCTCTCCATCACCGACGAGGAAGGCAAGCTCTTCCACAAATATTCCGGAGCGGGCCTGCCGCCTGAAACCATAAACTGGACGGGAGAAAACGACCGGCGCGAATGGCTGAGAGCCGGGCGCAGCTACGCGCCGGTCTATGCGTTCGCCGACGGCAAAGGCGCGTCCAAAACGGCGACGGGCGAGCTTATAAAATACACCGCCATAGTCTATCAGAAAGGCGGCGACCTGATTATAAGCCTGGATTCCGCGTCGCTGTTCGGCCCGGACAAGTCTTTAAAGACCATAGAAAAACCGCAGGGCGAAGCCCTGCTTTCCGCCACGGCGGACCTGATTAAAAGAAAATATTACAACCTGCCGGTGCATGTCAACGTGTACGCCCGGACCGGCGACCTGGCCCGGTTACAGGCCGGCCTTATACAAAACTTCCTCAAAGGCGGACTGATGGCCGGCGAGAACATAATTTCCGGCGAAGGTTTTGAAGACGTCTTCGCCCGGCAGCGCATAGACATAGTCCTTATCCCACTTTACTGAGCCTCGCATAAATAATGGATACATTGGCCGGCCGATTTCGGAGCGAAACAAGGAACACGGAGCGCGGCGTAGCAGCGCTACGCGAGCGAACGTGTGACGCAGTTGCAGCCCGAAAGCGGCCGGCCACCGCGCCGACGGCGCGGGGGAGGTTCATCTTTGGCCGTCTGCTTCGTTGCTTCTCGCTTACAGGCCGGCCGGCCTGCTCGCTCGTCGCGCCTCGCATACGTCTCAAAGCTGAACCTCCAGTGTGTCCATTATTTATGCGAGGCTCAGTAAGCAAAGCCTGTCCGCCGGTTCCAGCAAACTTCCTCAACACTTCGCCTTTTAAAATTTATATAATCTGTAATATCTCCCCGGCGCTAATATTCGCTTATAATGATTGCGCAGGTTTTGCATTGAGGAATTTGTTATGAAAACTATCAGACTCTCAGCGCTTCTGGCTTTTTTGCCGGGGCTCTTCCCGTTCGGGGCTTTCGCACAGGACATTGGTAACGCGCCAAACCCGTTCCAGGTTGAAAGGGAAAGCGCGCAATACGTGAAAACCGACGTGCAATCGGCAAGAAAAGCCCTTCCGGCCGAGCGGGCGGCCCTCCCGCAGGAAACCTCCGCTTACGAATCCTTTGTTTCCAGGGACGACGGCCCGAAAATAAATCAATTCGGCTATGATTTCTTCAACAAAGCCCCGTCCACCTTCGCCCCGGCGGACAATGTGCCGGTGACCTCCGATTATGTGGTAGGCCCCGGAGACGAAGTCGTCATATCCATCTGGGGCAAGGTAGAAGCCAGGTTCGCCCTTGAGGTCTCCAGGGACGGCAATATCTCCATTCCCAAAGTCGGGCTTGTAAACGTTTCCGGCCTGACCTTCAGCGAACTGAAAGGAGCGCTTACCAGAGAAATCTCCAGATATTACACCGATTTAAATCTCAATATCAGCATGGGCTCGCTGCGTTCCATAAGGGTGTACGTGGTGGGCGGCGCCAGGGTGCCGGGCGCCTACACTATTTCCTCGCTTTCTACCATGGTAACCGCGCTTTTTGAGGCCGGCGGCCCTTCCAAAACCGGCAGTATGCGCAATATCCAGTTGAAAAGAAACGGCAAGCTGGTCTCAACACTGGATTTATACGAGCTCCTTCTCAAAGGCGATAAATCCAGTGACGCCAGGCTTGTAAACGAGGACGTCATCTTCATACCGCCGGCGGGCCCCCTGGCCGGCATCTCAGGCGATGTGAAGACCCCTGCTATTTACGAGCTGAAAGACGGGGACAGTCTTACGGACCTCGTCGCCATGGCCGGCGGTTTCGCCGTCACCGCCTACCGCGGCAGCGTAGCCATGCAGCGGATCTTCGGCCATAAGTTCCGCGATTTCTATTCCGGAGACCTGTCCGAAGCATACGCGGACGAGTCAAAGGATCTCCGCCTGAACGACGGCGACCTTGTGAAAGTTTTCCCGATAACAGAGCAGGATAACGCCGTCAACGTGGCGGGGGCGGTGGCTTACCCCGGCAAGTTCGGCGCAGATATGGGCAGGACAACCCTCAGGGACATTATAAAACTGGCCGGCGGGCTGCTGCCTTACGCCTCAAACGAGGCCGAAATCACGCGCGTAAAACTTTCCACGGACGGAGTCCGGACCGAACGCTTTATAAGGGATATTTCTTATCTGCATACCGGCGCCCAGATGCCTCCTTTTCTGCTCCAACCCAACGATCACATAATGGTCAAACCCATTGCCGACTGGAAGCTCTACAAAATGGTCAAGGTGGACGGCGAAGTAAGGTATCCGGGCGTCTATACCGTAAAGAAGGGGGAAAGACTTTCCTCTATCCTTGAGCGCGCCGGCGGCTTCACCGATAAAGCCTATCCCAGGGGCGTGGTTTTCATCCGCGAAAGCGCCCGGGAGCGGCAGCAGAAAAATCTGGAGGAGATAGCGCAGCGCCTTGAAAAGCAGCTGCTGGTGGAAGGCTCGGCCAGGATGCAGACGGCCTTAACGGCTGAGGAAACCGCCTCCGGCAAGGCCGAAATGGAAGCCAAGGAGAAATTCGTCGCCAGCCTAAAGCTTCTGAAAGCGCAGGGCAGGGTATATATAAAACTCAACTCCCTGCATAGCCTGAAAGACTCCGATTACGACATAGAGCTGGAAGAGGAGGACTCAATAACCATCCCGGCCATGTCCAGCATGGTAAATGTGGCCGGCGCCGTCATGGCTCAGGGCAGTTATATTTACTCCAGCTCCTCCTACGGCGATTACATAGATATGGCCGGCGGCTATGCCGATTATTCCAAGCCCGGCAAGACTTTCATACTTAAGGCCGACGGCAGCGCCCGCAAAGCCAGGAAATGCCTGTTTTTTGGCGCAAAAGTAGAGCCGGGCGACACCGTGATGGTCCCGGAGCGGTTTGACCACATAGCCTGGCTGAGGGAAATCCGTGATTTCACGCAGATCCTGATGAACGTCGCCCTCACCGCCGGCGTAGTGATAAAAGTGTTTTAGCCGTTCTCCCGCCTCACCCCCCTTTTAGAAAGGGGGACGGAGGGGGATTTTATAAATACTTTTTTCCCTTAGAGCAATAGAAAGCGTCGGATAAAGGTTTATTTATGGAAGAAAATAAAAATGAGCCCCAAGAAAACGAAATCAACCTTCTGGATTACCTTATCGTAATTTTGAAGCACAAAGAATTCATCATCAAATTGCAAAAGAGGAATCAATCTCTCGGTTCGTAAGTAGCGGCGAATGTCAACAATGATTCATTCGTAAAAAGTTATTTTACACTTTTGTAGCGGGCGAATTGCTATTCGCCTGCCTGTGCGTGGTCGCGCACAGACAGGCCTCTATTGGGCGGGATAGCAATCCCGCCGCTACAATTTTCTAGAATGTGAACTTTTTACGAGAGAGCCAACAATCCGCCATCAGTAAGATTATGAATTTACAGCATTACCCGGTGAAAAAACTTAAGGGGGACATATTGTCCATTGTAGGCCGGCATCTTGACCTTACCCAATACCGGCTTTTTTTCTTCGGCTCGCGCGTAACAAACAAAGGCGACGACCATTCCGACATAGACGTGGGTGTTGACGGTTCCGTTCCGGTTCCAGCGGAAATACTCGGCGTCAAGGTTATAAAATGACCAAACAGGAAGCCCAGTTGGACCAATTTAAAAAAGCCCTGGCCCGCCTTAACGAGGCCCTTGCCGCCTCCCAAAGCGATATCGTGCGCGACTCGGCAATACAGCGTTTTGAGTTCACCATAGACATGGCATGGAAGCTGGTTAAAACCTGCCTTGAGGAAAAATGCGGTGTTGTTTGCCAGTCCCCCAAGGAATGCTTCAGGGAAGCCTACAAACAAAAAATGCTTGCCTACGACGAATTCTGGCTGGAGCTTGTGGATATGCGCAACCAAACCTCGCACACATACAGAGAAGAGGCGGCTAAAAGCGTGTTTGAGCGTCTCCCCAAAGCCGCCGAATATATGCAAGCGCTGGTGAAAACTGTAGAGCAAAAGCAGTAGCCCGGCGGCAGCGTGCGCAAGGCCATGAAATGCCTGTGAACGTGGCCCTTACCGCCGGCGTGGTGATAAAAGTTCTTTAACATGTCTGTCAGATCAAAAGGACAAGAAAACAAAATAACCGCCCTTCCGTATCCAAAGTTACTTCACTCTCCCCGCCTGTAAGTTATATAATATTCATGAAAAAGAACCCAATGACTGATAAAGAAGCTGAAAAACGAGCCGTAAAAGAAGCCATGCGAATCGTTCTTGTCAATTGGAA